>JBLNGI010000271.1:0-15376 GCA_050264615.1 Gemmatimonadota bacterium | reverse complement strand
CCTCGCCTAGGAGTGGTACGCCTCTCTATAGCGTACCCGACGCTCCGCTCGTCTACTGTTCGCTCTGCTCCGCTCTAGCTAGCGGTGACCAGGGGCCCCCTGTTTGAAATGACGTTCATTGAAGACTACGCGACTGCCACCTTCCGCGTCTGTAACGCACGTCGCATTGCCTCGATAACCACCCCCATCCCATCGACCTTGTTCACAATCGACCGCACGCCCAACCGTCGCAGCTCGTTTTCGGCCGCCGCCGGCAATCCGCCTGTGACGATCATCACCGGAGACATGCGGTCCTGTAACCGCTCCACCACCTGCACGGCATTGAGATCGGGCAACGCATAATCGAGAATCACGAGGTCGGGATTCACTCGTCCGATTTCGATCAGCCCATCCATCCCGGTCGCCGCCTGCACGACCTCGATCTCCGGCGCCTCGCGCCGAATCGTGCGCACCATCGCGCTCAGATACGCCGGATCGTCCTCCACAAGCACTACCGTCGGCCGCTCGCGCCCGCCGAGCAGCTCGCTCGGCACCGTCATGCCATGAGCGCGCAGAAACTCGGCGAGATCCACCGCCGCTACCCGCCGCCGCCCCGTCGGAGTCCGATGACCCTTCAAATGCCCCTGGTCGATCCAGCTCGCGACGGTCGCGGGAGTCACCTGCAACACGCGCGCAGCACGCTGCGTGCCCCAATAGCGCTTGGTTCTGCCGGTATTCACGAAACCCGAAATACAGCAAAAATGAAAAGTCCGCTAGTGGGGATTAATCCCTAAATGTGTGACTGGGAGCACACCCGGGAACGGAGCGCCAAGCACGCCTAAGTGATTGTGAAAGGCCGGGTTGTAGAGCTTAGCGCCGGGCGTCCACCCAGCGATTCGTCGCGTCGAGCACCGCAAGCACCGCCGAGCGCTCGGCCGACTCGCGAATCTCGCACGTACCGGTGAGTAGTTGCGCCTCGCGCCCCCCCAGGCCGTGCACCGCGACCAAAACGAACTTGCGCTCGAACGCGTCGAGAATCTGCGCGCCCTCCAGCGCGATCGAGTTGTCCGGCAGCAGCGCGTCCAGGCACGTCGCCGCCGCGCGCGCCGCCGCTTCCACGCGATTGCGCAGCGTGTCGGTCCCAACCTCCTGCGCCTCGGCCTCTTTCTCCCCAAACGCGAGCTTCACCTTCATCTGCACGCGCCCCGGCTTCTCGGACGGGCGCACCTCGAGGTGCTTGAACACGACCACGCGCTTCTTGGCACGCTCGGTGACCGCCTCATCCTGCAACGCTTCGATCGGACGCACGTCGGCGGTTTGCGCGACGCTGATCTTGCGATAGTCGATCCGGAAACCGAGCTGCGCCATCAGCGCCGACTCGATATTGCGCGCGACCTGCTTGGGCTGGATCCCCGCGCGCGTCAGCACGTGCACCTCGCTCACCTCGCCGAGCGGCGTCACGACGACGCGCGCCGACAGCACGCCTGTCAGCGCGCTGATCAAATTCTCGATCCGTTTCATGCCCCACGGATCGGGAGCACCGCCAGCCCCGGGGCCGAGTGGCATAGGTTCCTGCTCGGATGGCGATGGATCCGACGGCGTCACGGCGTTTCCCCTCCTCCTGTTGCGACCCGATTGCGGCCACCGGCCTTGGCGCGGTACAGCGCGCGATCCGCCGCGACCAGCACATCCTCCTCCTTGCTGTCCGTCCGGTATTCGGCGACGCCGATGCTCGCCGTCACGACGCCGTCCGGGTAGCCCATCCCGCGCCCCACCTCCACCACCGCCGCGCGGATCTTCTCCGCAACGCCCACGGCCCCCTCTTCTCCCGTCCCCACTAATACGACAACGAACTCGTCCCCGCCATAGCGGCCCGCCAGATCGGTCGAGCGGATATGGACGCTGCACTGCCGGGCCGTCTCGCGCAGCACGACGTTGCCGGCCTCGTGCCCGTAGCGGTCGTTCACCTGCTTGAAGTTGTCGAGATCCAGAAACAGCACCGCAAAGTGCTCCCCGGAACGGTGGCAACGGGCGACTTCGTTGGCCAGCCTGTCCCTGAGGACACGAAAAGACGCCAACCCGGTGAGGGCGTCCACGGCCGCTTCCTGCTGGGCGATCACCGCCTGGCGCTCGAGATAGCGCGGGCAGGACTTGAGCGTGGTCCGGCCCTGCGCCGCCGCCACCGCGAACTCCTGGCAGGTGCGGTAGCCGCACGCGCCGGAATCCCACGGCCGCCCGTTGGGGGCCAGCCCGATCTGCTCGAGGATTTCCTCCACCGCCTCGACCGTCGGCCCCATGTCGGCGACCTCGATCTCGAACGCGGCGCCGACTTGGATGTCCACCCCGTCGGCCAGCACGGACGTCGCGGCCCGCGGCGGCTCGGTGGCGCCCACGATCGCCCGCCGCCGGAACAGCTCCTCCTTGGGGCCGAGCAGGGGGTGGTCGAGACAGCCTTCACAGGGGAGAATGTCGACGAACCCCAGCTCGATCCGGTCTTCGCCCACCGCCCGGGCGATCCCCTCCAGCGCCCCCAGGCCACGCACCTTCCGGAAGCGACGGCTCGAGTGCCGCTCTTCCTTTAATAGCGCGAGCGGCAGGCCTCCGGCGGTGCTCCAGAACCGGCGCCGCTCCTCGGGAATCCGGCTATAGAAGACGGCTTGATCCTCGATCTTGATGCCCCGCTTCTTGAAGATCCCCGCCAGCTCGGCCAGCGTAATCGCCGCGTCGACCTCCGCGCCCCCCTCGGTGAGGCACACGCCGGCGTACACGATCTTCGTCCCCGGCCCGTACAGCGCCTTGAGATAGCGCGCCTCGGCCTGAATGGGCGTGGCCACGGGGGCGAGATAGGGAATCAGCTCGGGATACTGGTTCTTGATCGTCTCGACGATCACCGGACAGGTCGAGCGGATGACGGTACCGCCCGAGCCCCAGTCTTCTTCCTTCCACAGCTCGAGATACTCGCGGGCCACCAGCTCGTCGCCCAGGACGCCGCGGTGCACCTTCTCGAACCCGGCGGCGTAGCAGGCGTTGACGACCTGCTCGGGAGTGCCGGGATAGAAATAGGCCGCCGACTCGACCGACAGGATGAGCACCGCGCTGCGGCTCAAGGCGAACTCGAGCGCGCGCGTTGCGTCACCGACGGCGATGATGGCTTCGTGGGGACAGGCTGGCAGGCACAGGCCCACGCGCGTGCAGGCCTCGTCAACGATCCAGACCCTGTTTTCATCGACGGCGACGGCGTCGGAGGGACAGACGCGCACACACGCCAAGCACGCGACGCAGAGCTCCGGGTCGATTCTGAAATCCACGAACTCTCCGGCAGGGCGCTAGAGACTCTGGATCGGTGTAACAGGGCGGGGCTAATCTATCGCGTATTCTTTGAGTTTGCGATAGAGGGTGCGCTCCCCGATCCCAAGGGTCTCGGCGGCCTTGCGGCGGTTGCCGTGGGTCTCGCGGAGGGCGGCATCGATGGCGGCGCGCTCGACGTCGGACATGGTCATGCCGGGCCTGTACACGACAGGAGTTCGGAGCTCGGAGCTGGGAGCCAGGGGATCGACGCTCGCCTCAATCTGTCTGCTCCCTGCTCCCGGCTCCCTGCTCCCCACTTCGATGACTTCCACCCGCTCCGCAGGCCTTTCCTCGATCCTCTGCCGCAATTCCCCCAGCTGCATTTTCAGCTCCACAAGGGTCCGGAAGATGAATTCCAACTCCTGACTCCCGGTCAGGGACTCGGGTTGGGAACTGGGGATTCGGACCGGCAAGACCCTGGTGCGTTCCCGGATCTCGCGCGGGATGTCCGCAGCCTTGATCTCGCCTTCCGGCGCGAGCACGACCATCGATTCGATCAAGTTGCGCAGCTGGCGCACGTTCCCCGGCCAGTCGGCGTCGACGAGCATCTGCAGCGCCTCGGGGGTGAGGCCCTTGAACGGACGATCGTGCGCCCGCGAGAACTCGGCGCTGAACGTGCGCACGAGCAGCGGGATGTCGCTGCGGCGCTCGCGCAGCGGCGGCAGATAGATCGACAGCACGTTGAGCCGGTAGAACAAGTCGTCGCGGAACGTGCCGAGCGCGACGCGCTCTTTCAGCGACTTGTTGGTGGCGGCAATGACTTTGACATCGACCTGAATCGGCTGCGTGCCGCCCACGCGGAAGAAGCTCCTGTCCTCGAGCACGCGCAGCAGCTTGACCTGCGTGGCGGGCGGCATTTCACCCACTTCGTCGAGAAAGATCGTGCCGCCGTTCGCCAGCTCGAACCGTCCCAGGCGCCGCTCGGCCGCGCCGGTGAAAGCGCCCTTCTCGTGACCGAACAGCTCGCTCTCGAGCAGGGTCTCGGTAATCGCCGCGCAATTCACGGCCACGAACGCCTTGCCGCGGCGCGGCGAGAGGTCGTGGATCGCGCGCGCCACCAGCTCTTTGCCCGTGCCCGACTCGCCCTCGATCAGGACCGTAGAGGTGACCGGCGCCATCTGCTCGATCTTGACCAGGACTTCCTGGATCGGCGCCGATTCGCCGAGGATCCCGGTGCGCTGCTGCAGGCGTCGGCGTTCGATCAGGCGGCGCACGGTGGCGGTGACTTCACCCGGATCGACGGGTTTGACGAGCCAGGCTGTGAGGCCGAGCTCGCGGCCGATCTGGCTGGGATCGTCGTCGGTGGGCTCGACGAGACCGAGCGTGGAGACAGCGTGGTCGCGCGATGCGGCAAGGAGACGCTGGGCGGTGGACTCGTGCAGGCCGCCGGTGAGCACAATCGCGTCGGGTCGGCCGCCGCGCACCGCCTGTTTCACGTCATCCAACGAAGACGCCGTGGCGGTGTTGAAGCCCGCGGACTCCAGGTTCGCGTTGACCCGGACGGCGGCTTCGAGATCGTCGGTGGTGATTAAGACGCGATCAGCCATCAGCCGTCAGCCTTCTGTACCGCATGCGCGGTGTTCGTGCCACTCAAGAGATCCACCGCGTGATCGAGGAACTGCGCCAGTACTGCGAGCCCTTCGTTCACGCCGTTGGTGGAGCCGGGAAGATTGACGATCAACGTCTTGCCACGTGTCCCGGCCCTGCCCCGCGACAACCACGCTCGAGGAAACCCCGGGCCAGACGCCGCGCGGATGGCCTCGGCAATTCCTTCTGCTTCGCGCTCGAGAATCGCGGCGGTCGCTTCAGGCGTGACGTCGCGCACCGTAAGCCCGGTGCCGCCGGTGGTCAGGACGACGTCCACTTCGCCCGAGTCGGCCCAGCGCGCGAGCTTGCCGGCGATGCGATCGGTTTCGTCAGCGACGACGCTGCGCACGACGACCTCGTAGCCGCGCTCCGACGCCCAGTCGAGGATCGCGTCGCCCGAGGTGTCGGCGCGCTGGCCTACGGCGCCGAGATCCGAAATCGTGAGAATGCCGATTCTCATTTCTTGGTGTGGTGTGGGACGAACGGCATTTTCACAACCTCAGCCCCCACCTTCTTCCCCCGAATGTCGATTGCGAACTTCACACCGGGCTTGGCGCTCTCCTTAGGCAAATACGTCGTGCCGATCGCGGCGTTCGCCGTGGGCGTGACGGTGCCGCTGCGCACGATGTCGACCTGTTCGCCGTCGAGAAACACGGAATAACCGTGGCGCGCGACGGCCTTCGGCTCGGTGACCTTGAACCCGACGAGTTTGCGCCTCACACCATCGAGCTTCTGTTTCTTGAGCACTTCAAGGCCGGTGAAGGGTGCGCCCTTGTCGAGCTTCACGATGAAGGCCAGTCCCGCTTCGTACGGCGTCGTGGTGTCGTCGATGTCGTTGCCATAGAGCGGCAACCCCGCCTCGAGCCGCAGCGTGTCGCGCGCCCCCAGGCCGACGGGCTCCGCGCGCCCCGCCCCGACCAGCGCGTGCCACAGCTGCTCGGCGTCGCCCGCGCGGCAATACAGCTCGAACCCGTCCTCACCGGTGTACCCGGTGCGCGACACGAAGCACTGCGCCCCCGCGACTTTGCCCTGCGCAAAGTGATAGTACGGAATCATCCCGACGCCGAGGCTCGTGAGTTGGCCGACCAGCGCTTCGGCTTTGGGGCCCTGCACCGCGAGCAGCGCCGTCTCGTCCGAGATGTCGCGCAGGCGCACGTTGGCGCCGGCCTTCTGCGCGACGATGTGGTCCCAGTCCTTCTGAATGTTGGACGCGTTGACCACCATCATGATCTTGTCTTCGAACCGATAGACCAGGCAGTCGTCGACGAACGTGCCGTCCTTCGTCAGAATCCCTGAGTACTGCGCCTGGCCCGGCTTCAGCGCCCCGACATCGTTGCACGTGACCCGCTGCACGAAGGCGTTGCGATCGGAGCCCGTGATCTCGAATTCGCCCATGTGCGAGACGTCGAACACGCCGACGTCCTCGCGCACCGCGCGGTGCTCGGAGTTGATGCCGGACGGATAGGTGACAGGCATCTCGAAGCCCGCGAACGCAACCATCTTCGCGCCCAGGGCGACGTGGACGTCGTGGAGCGGAGTACGCTTGAGTGTTTCGGTCGTCATGAGGCCATCAAGGTTGCGAGAAGAGCCTTCTGGACGTGGAGCCGGTTTTCGGCCTCGTCCCACACGCGCGACTGTGGTCCATCGATCACATCGGCCGTCACTTCTTCACCGCGGTGCGCGGGCAGGCAGTGGAGGAAGATGGCTTTGGGATCCGCGAGCTTCATCAGCTCTGCATCAACGGTGAACCCCTTGAAAGCGTTCCGGCGCGCCTCAGCCTCGGCTTCCTGCCCCATGGAGGCCCACACGTCGGTGTTCACGACGTGCGCGCCTTCGACCGCCTCTTCCGGCACTTCGGTGACCATGACGCAGCCGGCCTTGTGGGCCGCCTCGTACTTGGCGCGGCTCGGCTCGAACCCTTCGGGGCATGCGAGCCGCAGCTCGAAGCCGAGCACGGTCGCCGCCTCGAGCCAGGCGTTGGCCATGTTGTTGCCGTCCCCGACCCAGGCGATGCGTTTCCCTTCCCAGCCCCCGAGGTGCTCTTTGACCGTGAAGATGTCAGCGAGCACCTGGCAGGGGTGCGTGAGGTCGGTGAGGCCGTTGATCACCGGAATCGTGGCGAACCGAGCCAGCTCCTCCACCTCGGCGTGGTCGTAGGTGCGGATCATGATCCCGTCCACGTAGCGCGACAGCACGCGGGCCGTGTCGGGGATCGGCTCGCCGCGGCCGATCTGGATGTCCTTGCTGGAGAGGAACAGGGCCTGGCCGCCGAGCTGGTAGGCGCCCACCTCAAAGGAGACCCGGGTCCGGGTAGAGGACTTGGCGAAGATCATGGCCAGGGTCTTCCCGGCGAGGGGGGTCTCCCGGTACTGTCGGCCCTTCATCCGCTTGGAGAGATCGAAGAGCTCTTCGATCTCCTTGCGGCTGAAATCGGTGATTTGGAGGAAGTCGCGCTTCGGCATGGGCCCCCGAGTCGGTCAAAATGACAGGTTTGTGTGACGGATTTTACCCGAGGGCCGGCGGAAGGACAAGGCTGAAGCGATTAGGTCAAGGCTGACCAGCCTTCGACCTCGGTCCACAGGCTGGCGATCCTACAGAATATACTTGCGCAGATCCTCATCCTCCACGATCCGCAGCAGGCGCTCGCGTACCGCGGGGCCGTCGAACACGATGTGCTTGGACGGGTATTCGGGCAGCTCGAACATGACTTCTTCCAGCAGCGTGGTCATGACGGTGTGCAGCCGGCGGGCGCCGATGTTCTCCATGCGCTCGTTCACCTTGGCGGCGATGCGCGCGATCTCTTTCACGCCGTCGGGTGTGAACTCGAGCGTCGCGCCGTCCGATGCGCACAACGCCGCGTACTGCTTGGTGAGCGCATTCTCGGGCTCGGTCATGATGCGGACGAAGTCGTCTTCGCTGAGCGAGCTCAGCTCGACCCGGATCGGGAAGCGGCCCTGGAGCTCGGGGATCAGATCGCTCGGCTTGGCGATGTGGAACGCGCCGGCGGCGATGAACAGGATGTGATCGGTGCGCACGTAGCCGTAGCGCGTCTGCACGGTCGAGCCTTCGACGATGGGGAGCAGATCGCGCTGCACGCCCTCGCGGGAGACGTCCGGGCCGGTGCGCTCGCCGCGCGCGCCGGTGATCTTGTCGATCTCGTCGATGAAGATGACGCCGTGGTTCTCGACGCGATCGAGCGCCTCGTTCACCACGTCGTCCATGTCGACGAGCTTCTTGAGCTCCTCGTCGATCAGAATGCGGCGCGCCTCGTGCAGGTGCACCGTGCGGCGCTTTTTCTTCTTGGGGATCAGGTCCTGGAGCATCTCGCCGAAGTTCATCTCCGTCCCTTCCATCCCCTGCGGCGGCTGCATCATCTCGAGCATCGGGAAGCTCTGCTGCTGCACCTCGATCTCGACGTCGCGCTCCTCGAGCTGCCCCTCTTTCAGCTGCTGGCGCAGCTTCTCGCGGGTGCGGCGGCGGCGCTCGCTGGCTTCAGTTTCGGCCTCCGGAATCTTGGATTGCACGTCACCCTTGGAGGACACCACGAACAACGGGCGCTGCCCTGGTTGCTCGGGGGTGCCCGAGGCGGCAGGTGCGGCGGCGGTGGAGGGCGGCGAAGGAAGCGGCGGCAACAGCAGATCGAGGAGACGTTCCTCGGCTCGCTGTTCTGCCGTTGGATAAACGTCATCCTCCCGTTCCGAGCGGACCATGTTGATCGAGACATCCACCAGCTCGCGGACCATCGACTCTACATCGCGACCGACGTAGCCCACTTCCGTGAACTTCGAGGCTTCAACCTTCAGGAACGGGGCGCCCGCGAGCCGGGCCAGCCGGCGCGCGATTTCGGTTTTGCCCACGCCCGTCGGACCGATCATGATGATGTTGTTGGGCATGATCTCGTCCCGGATGTCTTCGGGCGCCTGCGCGCGCCGCCAGCGGTTGCGCACCGCAATGGCGACGGCCTTCTTCGCCGCTTCCTGGCCGACGATGTAGCGATCCAGCTCCGCGACGATCTTCCGAGGCGGCATCTCTTCCAACCAGGGCATCGCCTCATCGCCGACGGGCGGTGAGGGGGCGGTAGGAGGCGGTAGAGGGGTTTCAGCTGGTGCTTTGGCCATCTCTATAACTCGAGTACCGTAATGTGAGTGTTCGTATACACGCAGATCTCGGCGGCGATTTCCAACGACTTCCTCACGATCTCGGCCGGCTCGAGTTTCGATTCGCTGAGCAGCGCGCGGGCCGCGGCGAGCGCGAACGAGCCGCCCGAGCCGATCGCCAGCACGCCGTCATCCGGCTCGATCAGCTCACCCGAGCCGCTGAGCACGTACCCGTGCTCCTGGTCCGCCACGACCAGCAGCGCCTCGAGCCGGCGCAGCACGCGATCGGAGCGCCAGTCCTTGGCCAGCTCGACCGCGGCCCGCGGCAGGTTCGTGGGGTAGCGCTCGAGCTTTTCCTCGAACTTCTCGAACAGCGTAAACGCGTCGGCCGCGGCCCCCGCGAACCCGGCGAGAATCTTCCCGCCGCGCAGCGTGCGCACCTTGTTGGCGTTGGCCTTCATCACGGTCTCGCCGACCGTCACCTGGCCGTCCCCGCCAATCGCGACCTTGCCGTTCCTGCGCACGCAGAGAATTGTGGTGCTGTGTATACGTTCCAAGTACCGCTCCCCGCTCCCCGCTCCCCGCTCCCCGATTAGGCACGGGGGTGGGCTTGTTGGTACACCTTCTTCAGTCTCTCGACCGACGTATGAGTATACACCTGGGTCGTTCCCAGCGAAGCGTGGCCCAGTAATTCCTGCACAGATCTGAGATCAGCGCCCGCATCCAGCAGGTGCGTGGCGAATGAGTGCCGCAGCGTATGTACATGCAGCTCTTTGCCGCGGGACAGCGTGTCGAACAGCCGTTGCATGGCGAGCTGCACGCCGCGCGGCGTGATCCTTTTGCCACGCATATTCACAAACATCGGCCGGTTCCCGCCGCGCTGGGTCGCGAGGTTGTCCCGCGCCTGGAGGTAGGTGCGCAGGGCGGACGTGGCGTGGGAGCCCACCGGGACGATGCGCTCCTTCTTGCCCTTCCCGCGCAGTTTCACCTGATCGGAGACGAGATCGACGTCGGGATCGTTGAGCCCGGCGAGCTCGGACAACCGCATCCCGGTCGAGTAGAACAGCTCGAGCATGGCGAGATCGCGCAGCTCGCGGAACCCACCCGCCGCGGCGCGGGCCTCGGCGTCGGCGAACAGCATTTCCATCTCGGCCTTGTCGAGCCAGGTCGGGAGCGTCCTGTCGAGCTTGGGCGTGCGCGCGGCGCGGGCCGGATTCAGCTCGAGCCCGCGCGTCGCGTTGAGAAAGCGGTAGAACGTGCGCAGCGCCGAGAGCGCGCGCGCCACCGAGCGTCTGGCGAGCCCACGCCGCTGCTCGGCGGCGAGAAAGCCCCGCACGGCCAGGCGATCGACACCGGCCCAGCTCCACGGGCCGCCGTAGTAGTCCTGGCAGAACGCGGCGAACGCCTCGAGGTCGCGCGCGTAGGCCTTGACCGTATGCGGCGAGTCGTTGCGCTCCTTCTCAAGAAACGCAATGAACTCTTGTGTCTCGTGCATGCCGAGCAAACTCCTCCATGTGCGCGAGCGCGCGATGGGCGAGCGCTTCCTTCTTTTTGAACTTGTCCCGCGGCGCATTCTCGAGCGGCTCCATCAAGCCAAAGTTCGCGTTCATCGGCTGGAAGCGCTTCGCGTCCGTCTCGCGCAGGTAGCGGTACAGCGAGCCGAGCATCGTCGGCGGCGGAGGAATGAGCGGCTCGTCACCCGCCAGCAGGCGCGCGAGGTTGATCCCCGCCATCAGTCCCGTGGCTGCCGACTCGGTGTAGCCCTCGACGCCCGTGAGCTGCCCGGCGAATAGCAGCAGGGGCTCGTCTCTCGCGGACAGATGAGGGCTCAGGACCGCGGGCGCGTTGAGGTAGCTGTTGCGATGAATGCTGCCGAAGCGCAGGAACTCGGCCTGCTCGAGCCCCGGAATCGTCCGGAAGATCCGCTGCTGCGCCCCGGTTTTGAGCCGGGTCTGGAAACCGACCAGGTTCCACATCTGCGCCGCCCGATCCTCCTGCCGCAGCTGCACCACGGCGTAGGCCTCGCGTCCCGTGCGTGGATCGGGGAGTCCGATCGGCTTCATCGGACCGAACCGGAGCGTCTCTGGCCCTCGCTGCGCCATCTCTTCGACCGGGAGGCAGCCTTCGAAGTACGGGACCTTGTCCCATTCGTGGCCCGGCACGTACTGCTCGCCCGTGATCAGCGCCGAGACGAAGCTCTCGTATTCCAGCTGCGTGAAGGGCGCGTTCCAGTAGTCATCGCCACCGCCTTTCCCGTAGCGCGACGCTTTGAACAGGCGCGAGCAGTCGAGCGACTCGGCCGAGACGATCGGGGCGATCGCATCGAAAAAGGCCAGCGATTCGGCGGTTAGGCGGTTAGCGATGGCTGTGGTGAGCGCGTCCGACGTGAGTGGGCCGGTGGCGATCACCGCAGGCGAGGGAAGGTCGGTCACCTCACCGCGAACGATCGTGATGTTCCCGTGGCCCGAGACCCGAGCCTCGAGTCCCTTCGCGAAGGCCACACGATCGACGGCGAGCGCACTTCCTCCGGGAATTCGGGCGACATCCGCGGCCTCGAGAACGATGCTGCCGAGCAGCCGCATCTCGGCCTTGAGCAGGCCGTGCGCGTGCAACGGTTCGACGGACTTGAAGGTGTTGCTGCAGACCAGCTCGGCGAGCGTCGCTGTTTGATGGGCGGGCGTCATCTTCACGGGGCGCATCTCGTGCAGCGTGACCGACACCCCTCGTTCCGCCAGGGCGAAAGCGGCCTCGCAGCCGGCGAGACCACCCCCAACAACCGTGGCCCTTAGGACGCGACTTCCTCCGCCTCGGACGTTTCGACGGCGATCTGGTGTCCGCACTTCAGGCACTTGCGTGTGGTCTCTCCCGTCGTCTTCGACTTGAGCTCTTCCATGCCGACGAACTGGCAGTTGGGGCACTCTACAAGAACCGGCTTGTTCCAGGTCGAATAATCGCAATCCGGATAGCGCAGGCAACCGTAGAACGTGCGCCCGCGCTTGGTGCGCCGCTCGGCGAGGTCACCGACGCCGCACTTGGGGCACTTGATGCCGAGCGGCACCGGCTGCGTGTACTTGCACTTGGGATAGCGCGTGCAGGCGAGGAACTCGCCGAACCGGCCGGTTTTGATCACCATCGGCGCGCCGCATTCCTTGCAAATCTCATCCGACGGGCGATCCGGCACCTTGTCCTTCTTGATCGAGCGTGAGTAGTCGCACTCCTTGGTTGCATACCGCACGCACGCGATGTACGGTCCGAACCGGCCGCTCTTCACCTCGAGCGGGCTGCCACATTTGGGGCACTTCTCCGACTCGAGACCCGTGAGGTCGTGGACTTCGTGGATGATCTTGTTCACGTCCACGGCTTCCAGCGCGATGTTGAACGGCTTCCAGAATTCGCCGAGCACGGCCTGCCAGGCGAGATCGCCTTCCTCGATCTTGTCGAGCTCGGTCTCCATTAGCGCGGTGAACCCGACCTCGAACACTTCGGGGAAGGAGCGCTTCAGCACCTTCCAGACGATTTCGCCCTGGGGGGTGGGCTGGAAGCGGCGGTCCTTGGCAGTGGCGTACCAGCGCGCGCGCAGCGTGGAGATAATCGCCGCGTACGTGGACGGACGGCCGATCCCGAGGCGCTCCAGCTCTTTTACCAGGCTCGCCTCGCTGTAGCGCGGCGGCGGCTCGGTAAAGTGCTGGCTGGGAACGACCTGCTTGAGCGCGACCCGATCGCCCTGCTTCAGATCCGGGATCGGCTCGAGGCTGTCCAGCGTCTTGGCGTCCTCGGCCTCGTGCGCCTCGCTGTAGACCGCGTGATAGCCGTCGAACAGCTGGCGCGAGCCGGTGGCGCGGAACAGGAATCGCCCGCCGGCCAGATCGAAGTCGACTTTGGTCGCCTCGTACACCGCAGGCGTCATCTGCGACGCGAGGAACCGCCGCCAGATCAGCTGATAGAGCTTGAACAGGTCACGCTCGAGATACTTCTTGAGATCTTCGGGCTTGTGGCCGACTTCGGTGGGGCGAATCGCTTCGTGGGCATCCTGGACCTTCGAGCCGCGGCCACCTTTATGAACGTTCGGCTCGGCGGGGAGGTAGCGCTTGTCGAACTGCGCGTTGATGTACTCGCGCGCCTGCTTGATCGCCGCGTCCGACACGCGCACGGAGTCGGTGCGCATGTACGTGATCAAACCGACGGATCCCTGATCCCCAAGCTCGACGCCCTCGTACAGCTTTTGCGCGGCGCGCATGGTGCGGCCGGCCGAAAAGCCCAGCTGTTTGGCGGCTTCCTGCTGCATCGTGCTGGTGGTGAACGGCGCCGGCGGTTTGCGCCGCCGCTCCCCCCGCTCCACCGCGGTGACGACGAACGGCAGCTTCTCGACTTCGGCGACGATCGCGCGCGCGTCCTGCTCGGTTTTGATCTCGGGCTTGTGGCCGCCCAGCTTCTGGAGCCGGGCCTGGAACGCCTGCCCGTCCCTCTCGAGATCGGCGGCAATCGTCCAGTACTCCTGCGGCACAAACTTCCGGATTTCCTCTTCGCGCTCGATGATCAGCCGCAGGGCCACGGTCTGCACGCGGCCCGCTGAGAGGCCGGTTTTGATGCTCTTCCAGAGCACGGGCGAGGCCTTGTAGCCCACCAGGCGATCGAGCACGCGGCGCGCCTGCTGCGCGTCCACCTTGCGCTGATCGATATCGAGGGGGTTGGCGAGGGCTTCGGCAACGGCGTCTTTCGTGATCTCGTGGAACAGCACGCGCTGCACGTTGCCGTTGCCGTTCAACTGCGACGCCACGTGCCAGGCAATCGCCTCTCCTTCTCGATCAGGATCGGTGGCGAGGAGCACGCGGTCGGCGGCTTTGGCTGCCTTCTTGATCTCGGCGAGGGTCTTGGCCTTTTCCTTAATAGTGACGTATTTGGGCGCGAAGTTGTTGTCGACGTCCACACCCAGCTCGCGCTTGGGCAGGTCGCGCAGATGCCCCACGGTCGCCTTGACCGTGTAGCCCTTGCCCAGGTATTTGCCGATCGTCTTGGCTTTGGTCGGGGACTCGACAATGACGAGTGCGCCGCCCTTTACAGGAGCGGCGTCGGGTTCTTCGCTATCCGCCGTCGGGAGAACCGCCTCGGCGTCTTTCTTTTTCCGGGGCGCTCTCTTCTTTTTGGGCTTCACTTCTTCATTACTATCAGGCACTCATCAACCTTTGGTCAAAGAACCAGATGTCAAAAGGCTAGACGTCGAGACGTCTAGACGTCTAGTGGTGTGCCTCTCTTTACCAACCGGCGCTCGTTTGCGCAAGTCGGACGATCTCATCGGCCACTTTTTCCGCAGGCTTGGCCTCGGTCAGCACCGTCGCATCCGCCCTGGCGTAATATGAATCACGCTCGTTGAACAGCGTCCGCATCTGATCTACCGGATCTCCACCCATCAAAACGGGCCGGGTTCCCGACGGCTCCGCGCGCCCCGCCGCGACTTCAACCCGCGCCTTGAGATAAACGAAATACCCGCGGGCTCTTGCGCTGTCGAGCTGCCCCGGTTGCGCGGCCCAGCCGCCACCAGGCACGATCACGGCCGGCTCATTCGCCAGCGCGGCCTCGACTTCCTTGCGTTCCATCTCCCGAAACGCCGGCTCGCCTTTCTCGGCAAAGATCATCGTGATCGGCTTGCCTTCTTTGCGGACCAGGACGCTGTCGATATCGACGAGGCCGGCCTGCAGCCGCTCGGCCACCAGGCGTCCGACGGTGCTCTTCCCGGAACCAGGGAGACCCACGAGTACGATGTGCTTTTTCATGCCTCACCCCCTGACCCCCTCTCCGCGATGCGGAGAGGGGGACTCGAGGTCTGCGTCGTGCGCGCGCGTACCTGTGCGATGTAGCCCTCGTAGTTGCGCTTCGTTTCGCTGAGCGCATCGCCGCCGAATTTCTCGAGCAGCGCCTCGGAGAGCACGATTGCCATCATCGCCTCGGCGATCACGCCCATCGCGGGCACCGCCGTCACATCCGAGCGCTCCGATTGCGCCTGCGCGGGCCCGCCCGTTTTGAGGTCAACCGTTTTGAGTGGCGACATCAAGGTGGAGATCGGTTTCATCGCCACGCGCGCGACGAGCGGCTCACCCGTCGTCATGCCGCCCTCGGTGCCGCCCGCGCGATTGGTGGCGCGCGAGAAGCCCGGCATGATCTCGTCGTGCACTTCAGAGCCCTTGCGGCGCGCCGCTTCGAAGCCCAGCCCCAGCTCCACGCCTTTGACCGCCGGAATCGACATAATCCCTTGTGCCAGGCGACCATCCAGCTTCGTGTCCCACGAAACGTGGGAGCCGAGCCCTACCGGCACGCCGAGCGCGACGACTTCGACGACGCCACCCAGCGTATCGCCGGCGGCTTTCGCC
>JBLNGI010000270.1:0-9244 GCA_050264615.1 Gemmatimonadota bacterium | reverse complement strand
AGCGCGATCAGCTTCGCGACCAGGGCGGGAAACCCGTCGGGATTGGGCGCGAGTTTGCGATAGTCCGCCGCGAACGGCATCTGGACGATCATCTCGACCGTCATCTGGGGGATCATGGCTGTGAACGCCGGCTGCCAGCCGCGGAGATCGTACGCGACCGATGCCGCCACGAGCTTGTTCACCTTTTCCGGGTGGCGAATGGCGAGCTGCAGCCCGGCGGCGGAGCCCATGGAATAGCCGAACACGTCGGCTTTCTGAAGGCCCACCGAGTCCATGAACGCCGCCACGTCGTCGGCGAGGTTCTGATAGGTGATGGGGCGGTCGATATCGGTGGTGCGGCCGTGGCCCTGAAACTCGAGCGCATAGACCCTGTGGGTCTTGGCGAGCTGGGGAATGATCGCGCCCATGGACGGGATGTTCATGTAGGCGCCGTGCAGGACGACCAGCGGCTCGCCCGCGCCGGACACTTCGTAGTACATCTGCATGCCGTTCACCGCGACGCGATGGCCCACGGCAGCAGGGGCTTCGGGGGCCCTGGCGGTGTCGGGCCGGGCGCAGGCGGCAAGCAGGAGCACGGCGCACGCGGCAAGGAACGTCGGTTTCAGCATCGGATCTCCCAGTGGTGGTTCACTCATGCGTCGATCGACGGCCGTCGAAATCGACACAGAACTTCTTTGATCGGGCGTTGACCTGGCAAGCCCACGGTTGGCTTGCGATGCCACCGGACCATTCCTACGTTCCCGTCATGGCTCCATCAGCCGCGCTGCTGTCCGCGGACGACCTGCTCCGCATGCGGATTCCCGACAAGCGGAGCGAGCTTGTGCGAGGAGCGCTGATCGTGCGCGAGCCAGCGGGCGGTCTGCACGGGCGGGTCGCCATGAATCTGGGCGTAGAACTCGCGGTGCATGTAAAGCGCATGGCCGCCGGCGCAGTCTACGCCGCCGAGACCGGCTTCAAACTTGCGAGCAATCCCGACACGGTGCGCGCTCCTGATGTTGCGTTCATTGCAAAGGATCGTCTGCCGGCACGCGATACCAGAGGGTATCCCGCGCTTGCGCCGGATCTCGTTGTAGAAGTTCTCTCGCTGGATGATCGTCCTGGAGAGGTCTTGGCCAAGGTCGGTGACTGGCTCTCGGCTGGCTGTAGACTCGTGTGGGTCGTGGATCCGGAACGGCGTGTCGCGCGCGTCTATCGCGCCGACGGAAGCGAGTCGATTGTCACCGCGGACGGAGCGCTGGACGGGGAGGACGTGCTGCCGGGATTCGCCTGCCCGCTGGCAGCGATTCTATAGCCTTTTTTCCTTTACAAAAGCGAGGCGAGCATGTCATCCTGAGCGAAGCGCGCGGAACGCGCGCGGAGCGAAGGACCTGCTTCTGAGGCGGCGGCCCGGACTGCTACTGCTCCGCCGCGAGTCGCTGCAGCCTGCTGCGCACGTCGCGCACGCTGCCCTGCAGCTCTGGATCCGCGCCGCTCCAGAGATCCACGAACTTGCCGTAGTACTCACGCGCCTTGGCCCGATCCCCACGTTGTTCGTACAGCTCGCCGAGGCGGCGGTATGCCAGGGCCAGGCTCGGTGCATCGACGAACAAGCGGCCGAACGCCGGCGTATTCACCGCCCGCTCGTACAACGCCACCGCGGAGTCGGCTTGGCCGAGCCGATCGTAGACCTGGCCGATTTCAAACAGCCCGCAGGGTCCACAATCCGCTGAATCGTAGAACGCGCGATAACCCTGCAGCGCGTCGTTGAGTCTGCCTTCCGCGAGCGCAATGTTCGCTGCGACCGCGTAGCGCGACGCATCGGCACGGCGCAGACCCTCGGGAACCGCCGCCTCGTACTCCGTCATCAGTCGACGCGCCCGCTCCGGTTGGCCGACCTCGGCGTAAAACCAGGCGAGGGCCGTGTAGGGCCGGTCCTCCACCGCGAGACGCGCGAGCGGAAAGCGAGCCAGTGCAGCGTCCACCGTGTGAATTGCCGCTGCCCGCGCGTCGAGAAAGCGCAGCTGCATGCGCGCGAGGTTGACGGCGCCGTTCAGGTACAGCCCCGCCACTTGCCGGCGCTCAGTCAAATCCAAAAACCGCCGGACTTCCTGATCCGCGACCTTGAGGCGGCCGCGCAACTCCGCTAACGAATACAGCTGGAACGCTTGAACCGACTGCGAAAAGAGATCGCCTTCCACGCGGGCACGCACGTACGCCTCCGCGCTGTCGTACTTGCCCTGATTTACGGCCAGCAGAGACTGCAGGAAGGTGATGCGGGGGTTTCTGGGGGAGCTTTGTTCGAATGCCCGAACCGCTGCGGCGGCGGCCTCGAAATTCCCCTGACCGATGCGCGCGGATGTCACGTTCAGGTAGATCGCATAGTTCGGTCCGCCGAGGAACGGGGAAGCCACCGAATCCGCTTGCGCATACCGTCGCATGGCGTTGTAGAGCAGCGCCAGGTTGTTGGCGGCGACGTAATCGTCGGGATTCAGCTCCAGCGCAGCGCGGTATGCCTCCTCGGTCTTGGTGCGGTCGACCTCGACCTGGCTGTAGTAGTAGGCGATCGCGAGGTTGCGCTCCGCCGGCGGCAAACGTTCGCGATGCCGGAAGGCGCTCGTCGCGGCGGCGCCGATTTGCGAGCGGGCCGCGCCGGAATTGGACCTGAACACCGCGAGCTTGCGGTACGCCATCGCGAAGGCGGTGTCGAGCGCGATCGCTTCGTTGAGCAGCACGATGCCGCGGTCGGTGTCGCCATTGTTGTCCGCGACGATCGCTTGCGAGTAGCGCCGCAGCGCCGGGATCGACGCCGTCGTCACCCGCTCCAGCGGCTCGCTGGCGCGGATCGTCTTGAGCGATTCTCCAATGCGCTCGCGCAAGCGCTTGGACAGGCGATCCACCGCTTCGATGATCTCGCCATCGTCCTTGGCGTTCTCGCGCAACGCTACGAGCACCGAGCCGTCCGCCGCGGCGACGACCTCGGCGGCCAGAACGTAGCCGCGCCCCACCGGGTCGATCTGACCGTGTACGACACCCTTGGCCCCTTCCCGCTGGGCCAGTTCGCGCGCGAGTCGCAGGTCGAGGCGTGTGCCCGCGGGCTGCTGCATGCGTTGCAGCGCGCCGGCGATCGCCGCACCATCGAGCAAGCGGATCGTGGGCGACTGCGCCAGGTCGATCCGGAATGCCTCGCCCACCGAGGGGCCGAGCGTCGAGTCGCGCGTGCGATTCTCGAAGTCGGCGAGTACCAGCCGGTCGCGTTCGCCGAGCACGCCGCTCGCCACCAGCGTGCCGACGGGGCCGATGCCGAGCGCCCGCATCGCCTCGTAGATCGCCACGCCGGCGCCGAGTGCCGCGAACGCGAGCACGCCGCCGGTGATTGCCTTGCGCCACGTCAGCATGCTGAGCCATCCGGCCGACGGAGGCCGCTGCGCCAAGGCGCGGCGGCGCTCGAGCACCCCGGTGGCCATCACGATCGGCAGTCCCACGCCGAGCAGCACCTCGGCGGCAGGAAGCACCCAGTCGGGCAGTCCCAGCAACTGCCGGAGCAGGTAGACCGCGGCGATCACGCCGGCCGACCCGAGGATAAACCCCCCGGCCAGGACGAGCGGGCGCGGGTGCGGCACGGCAGTGGCGGCGGCACGGGACGCGGTGAGCGTCGCCCCGATGTGGTCGAACTGCTCGAGAATCTCGTTCGCCGATTGCGGACGGTCCGCGGGGTCTTTGGCCAAGCACCGCATCAGGAGCTCAGCCACGGGTGCCGGCACGCCGGCGGTGTGCTTGGTGATCGGATCGGGCTGGTGCGTGAGCTTCGCGGCGAGGATTGCTTGAACCGACGGCCCCGTGAAGGGTATGCGGCCGGTGAGCGCCTCGTAGGCGAGCGCGCCGACGGCGTAAATGTCGGCGCGATGATCGGTGTTGGGGTCGCCGGCCGCCTGCTCCGGCGCCATGTAGGCCGGTGTGCCGAGGGCGAGGCCGACGGAGGTAAGTGCGGTGGTGCCGGTCGAGGCCTGTACCGCTTTGGCGACGCCGAAGTCGGTGACCAGCGCATGCTTGCCGCTGAGCAGGATGTTGTCGGGCTTGATGTCGCGATGCACGATGTGCTGCGCGTGGGCGTACGCGAGCGCGTCGCACACGTCGCGCAGAACCCGCAGCGTCTCCCCCAGCGTGAGCTCGCGCTGTTCGCGGAGTCGAGCCCCCAACGACCGGCCCTCGATGTGCGGCATGATATAGTAGAGGAGATCGCCGTCGGACCCGGCGGTGAGCAGCGGAACGATGTGGGGGTGTTGCAGCTTGGCGGCGAGCGCGATTTCGCGCTCGAACCGTTCGGTGTTCACGCCGGCGCCGAATTCAGGCGGCAGGACTTTGACGACCACGGAGCGACTGAAGCGGACTTCCTGGGCGACGAAGACGCGACTCATCCCCCCGCCGCCCAGCTCCTTCTGGACTTGATATGCGGGGCCGAGGGACGTTTGGAGGCGGTCGCGCAAGTCAGCCACGCTCTATCATACGGCGGGATGCGAGTCTTCGCTTCGTGCGGCGAAACGGTCTACCCAACGCGCGCGCGAGCGTCGATTTCCCCGATGCTCCGTGCCCGAGCGGCGGCGAGGTGAGGGGTGACGGGTTAGCTTCTCCGGGTGACTGACCTCCGTCTTCCCGTGCCTCGGCGCCGCCGCCTCCCCCTTGGCATCGCGCTCGGCGTTGCCCTCGTCCTCTTCGTTTTCCCGACGCTGGTGCGGCTGCTGGCGGAGTGGCCCTGGTTCAGCTCGCTCGGCTACGAGCGCGTGTTCGGCACCCGGATCGTCGCCGCGACGCTGCTCGGGATCGTGACCGGTGGATTCGCCCTCGCATTTCTCTATCTCAACCTGCGCTTCGCGCAACGCGGCGTCGTGCCGAAGCCCGTCGTGATGCGGATGAACGCCCAGACACCCGCCATCGACGTGACGCGGCTGGTGCGCCGCCTGGTGCTGCCCGCGGCGCTGGGGTTGGCGCTGCTGTTCGGCCTCGCCGCCTCGAGCGGCTGGCTGCCGGTGATGGCATTCCTGCGCCAGACCCCGTTCGGCGTCACCGATCCGTTGTTCGGGCGCGACATCGCCTACTACGTCTTCTCCGTCCCCGTCGTCGCCGGCGTGCTCGGCGTCCTGATGACGCTCGGTGTGCTGTCGCTCCTTGCCTGCGGCGCGCTGTACGTCATGCGCGGCGACGTGGTCGTCCACAACAAGAGCGCCACGATCGAGCCGTCGGCCCGGGTGCACCTCGCGCTGCTGCTGGCAGCGCTGTTCGTGCTGACGGCGCTGCGCATCTACTACGTGCGGCTGCCGGGCGTGCTCTACTCGACCAAGGGGCCGCTCATCGGGGCGAGCTTTGCCGATCTGCACGGCACGGTAATCGGCCTCAAGCTCGCGGCGCTCGCCGCGCTGGCGGGCGCCGTGCTGGTGATCCTCGGCGCGCGCAGCAGGCGCCTGGTGCGGAACGCGGCGCTGGGTGTGGGCATTTACGTCGCCGTCTCGTTTCTGGCGATCGTGGTCTATCCCGCGGTGCTGCAGAAGTTCGTCGTCGCGCCCAACGAGCTGTCGAAGGAGACGCCGCAGCTCCGCTACCACATCGATGCGACGCGGCGGGCGTGGGGCCTGGACAGCGTGCAGGTGCGCGATCTCTCGGGTGAGGCCCGCCTCACCGAGCGCGACATCCGCAACAACCGCCCGACGATCGACAACGTGCGGCTGTGGGATCGCGACCCGTTGCTCCAGACGTTCGGGCAGCTCCAGGAGATCCGCACCTACTACGACTTCGTGTCTGTGGACGACGACCGCTACGTCATCGACGGGCGCTACCGCCAGGTGATGCTGTCGCCGCGCGAGCTCAACTCGGCGTCGTTGCCGACGCGCACGTTCATCAACGAGCGGCTGACGTATACCCACGGGATGGGGCTCACGCTGGGGCCGGTGAACGAGGTGACGGAGGAGGGACTGCCGGTCCTGTTCATCAAGGATTTGCCGCCGGCCGGCACGGTATCGCTCGGGGTGAAGCGGCCCGAGATCTACTTCGGCGAGCTCACCGGCTCTTGGGTGTTCGCCAACACGCAGCAACCCGAGTTCGACTATCCCTCGGGGGACGAGAACATCTTCAGCAACTACAAGGGCTCGGGCGGCGTGCGCGTGGGCGGGTTGTTGCGCCGGCTCGTCCTCGCGGCCCATTTCCGCTCGCTCAAGGTGCTGCTGTCGAGCGACATCACGAGCGAGAGCCGGGCGATGTACGTGCGCAACATCCGCGAGCGGGCGCACACGGTGCTGCCGTTCCTGAGCTTCGACTCCGATCCGTACATGGTGATCGATGCGGAGGGCCGGCTGCGCTGGATCCTCGACGCTTACACGGCGACGAGCCGCTACCCCTATGCGCAGCGGCTGCGCAATGGCATCAGCTACATGCGCAACAGCGTGAAGGTCGTGATCGACGCGTTCGAGGGCAGCGTGACCGCGTATCTCGCCGACCCGGCCGATCCGCTGGTGCAGACGTTCGGCAAAGTATTCCCTGGCATCTTTCAGCCGCTCGATGCGATGCCGGCCGATCTGCGTGCGCATATCCGGTATCCCGAAGATCTGTTCAGCATTCAGAGCGATCTGTATGCGACGTATCACATGGCGGAGCCGCGGATTTTCTATCATCGCGAGGATCAGTGGCAGAAGCCGGTGTTGTCGGTGGCGCCGGAACGGACCGAGCTGTTTCTGCGCCACATCGTGATGCGGCTGCCGAGCGAGCGGCAGGCGGAGTTCATCTTCATGGTGCCGTTTACGCCGCGGGGGAAGGACAACCTCGCCTCGTGGATGGTCGCGCGGAACGATGGGGAGCACTACGGCGAGCTGGTCGTGTATCGATTCCCCAAGCAGAGCCTGGTGTTCGGGCCCACGCAGATCGTCAACCGGATCAATCAGGACACGGAGATCGCGCGGCAGGTGTCGCTGTGGGACCAGGGCGGCTCGCAGGTGATCCGCGGGAATCTCCTGGTGATTCCGATCGAGGAATCGCTGATCTATGTGATGCCGTTGTATCTCCGGGCGCAGGGCGGACGGATCCCGGAGCTCAAGCGGGTGGTGGTGGCGCACGAGAATCGCGTCGTGATGGAGGAGACGTTGGAGGAGGGCCTATCGCGGCTGTTCGGGACCAGTGGTGCCGAGCGGCCGGTTGAGCGTGTGGCCACGGTTCCGGGTGGGGGCGCTGCTGCGCCTGACGCTCGTGCCGCCGATCTCGCGCGTCGGGCGAATGAGTCATTGCGGCGGGCGCTGGAGGCGCAGCGGGCGGGGGATTGGGCGCGCTACGGTGAGGAGCTGCGGCGGCTCGAGGAGGTGCTGCGGCAGCTGCAGATGGCGCTGGGCGGGAGGTGAAGCGGCGGCGAACGGGCGGCGCGACCGCTTAATCCTGTCGAAGGATGTGGAGAAAACGTTCAGCGGCCCTTGGTTGAGAGAAGAAAGGAGGGTGAGGCGGCGATCTATCATCGTGCCGGCTCGAAGACGTTCTTCGCACTGGGCTTCGAGGGTGGGACCACCAAGGTGACGTTCAAACACATCTGGGTGCCGAATGGCTTCCGGTCGTGGCTCAATGGACAGTTTTACAGGCGGCGCAATGCACACCGAATGTTCGATGGTTTGATCAATAATCTAAGGAAGGCGCTGATCCGCGAGTAGGCTCCTTCTACTTGAACGTCACTGAGACGCCCAAGCCGAGCACGACTCCAACGAAGGAATTGAAGTCGTTGTCCAGTGGCACAAGCACGTGAAACGCCGGCCGGACGTTCCCGCTGGCCAATCCGAACGATCCGCCGACCTGATCGATGGTGCGCTCCCCGACACCTCCCGCATCTTCCGTGATGATGGTCCAGCCCCCAAAGCCCGCCATCGCCCATACGTCCGTGCCGTGATATCCCGCCATCATGTGGTGGTGCAGAATCAGCTCAGGGTCGCCGCCGCCCTGTGTTGGGAAGAGGACGGACGGGCCGCCGCCGGCGTCGAACGTGAATCCGCTCGCGTCGCGGAAGCGCCACCGGACCTGCCCTGCGATGGTCGCGACATCTGGCGTGAATGCTTCCAACAACCGGGTAACGTCACTGAGCGCTCCGACCTGGAGAGCGAGTTCGTTCTCGGACGCTAGCGGTCCGCGTGCGCCCAGTTCGAAGACCACTCCCGTCTCACGCCCCGTTTCGATCCCGACATACGGATTGCCGAGCGAGAAGCTCGTGCTGTCCATGGAGCCGTAGGCGAGCGGCAGCTCGAAGCGGATCGCGACGCCGCCGGTCGGGAACCGCCCCGAGATGTAGGCGGCCACGCCCGTGGCCGACGTTGTCCCTGACCGGAAGCTGGGACGCAGGATGTCGAGCGCGAGGCCGCGCGATGGCAGGTTGTGGGTCCAGGGCATTTGCGCGGCGAGTGGCGACGCAATGAAAAGGATGGGGACCAGCAGGCGGACACGCATCGGTTCTCCTTGCAGGAGTAGTAAAGAGAAGCCTGCCGAACCGTTGTCAAGCGACCGTCAAGGGGATTACCGTGAAGGCCCGTTTGGGGGCTGTAGCTCAGCTGGGAGAGCGCTTGGATCGCACCCAGGAGGTCAGGGGTTCGAGCCCCCTCAGCTCCATCGCTGGCCCCTTGGTGTAACTGGCAACACGCCTGACTCTGGATCAGGAGAGTCCTCGTTCGATACCAGGAGGGGCAATCTTCAAGCGGCCGCTTCGGTGAAA
Source organism: Gemmatimonadota bacterium (assembly GCA_050264615.1). Lineage (GTDB taxonomy): Bacteria > Gemmatimonadota > Gemmatimonadetes > Gemmatimonadales > GWC2-71-9 > 20CM-2-65-7. The sequence continues at coordinate 543 of JBLNGI010000270.1, read as the reverse complement.
GCCGGCGGCCCTTTTGCTTGCCCCTTGGGCTCGGCGCTCGTGGTGCTGGGCGCTTGAGCTCAGTGGTGACGCATGAGGCGCCGTGGGCGGCGCCCCCCGGGACCTGCTTCTGAAGGTGACGCGCGTAGCGAAGGATGCGGAAAACCGGAACTCGCGCGCTCCCGCACAACGTTGCAACTTGCAGACGTCGAGAGGCCCCAGTTGCGAGGTCGTACGGCGTTGCCATGACGGCTCTAGACCAGGAACACGCCCAGGTGCTCCGAGAGCTGGAGGTACTCCGCTCCCGCGTCGCGGCGTTGCAGAAGACCGAGGCCGAGCACGCACACGCCGAGGAGGCCTTGCGAGAGAGCGAGGCGCGCTACCGCTCGTTGTATAACGACACGCCCGTGATGCTGCACTCGATCGGGGATGACGGACGGCTCGTGGCCGTCAACGATCACTGGCTCAAGGTCATGGGCTACGAGCGCAGCGAGGTGCTTGGCCGTCGCGTGACCGAGTTTCTCGCCGAGGACTCGCGCCCCGGGGTGCTTGCCGCCATCGCGC
>JBLNGI010000269.1:0-3636 GCA_050264615.1 Gemmatimonadota bacterium | reverse complement strand
CGGTGGCCCACAACCAGCGCGCCCGCTCGTTGAACAGCTGGCTTACGGCTGCCGTGTCCGATGTCGGTGTCGCGAGCGGAGCCATGGGCGCTATCGGGTTCGGTGGCGTGCTCGGCGCTTGCGTCCACTGCACGCCCGCCAAAATGTAACTCGGGGGCGCCGCCCGTAGCGCATTTAAGAGACCCAAGTACCCCACGGTGTCCCCACGCTGCAGAGCGGCCTCGGCGTTGATGAGGCGCGCCTCCAGCCCGGTCGCCAACGTGATCGACGCCTTCTCGTCCACGTACCGAAGTTGATCGTACTGCGGCGTGACATTGTCGAACCCCACGTTCGTCCGGGCAGGATTGCCCGTGCGCGTGAAGGGTGTACGCGGGTCGAGCTGGGTTGTGTCACGCCACGGAATTCCCACGCCGCCCTCCCGACTCGCAACGCCATAACGCTCAAACTTGCGGATCCCGCTGAACACGCCGTTTTGCTGGCGCGTCGTGTTCAGATCGTGGAGAACCGTGTACGAAAACGTGGTCGGCACGTTCGCGGCGGACACCACGGTATCGGCATCGGCAATCCGACCCATCGCCAACAGCGTTCGTGCCTTGCCGATCCGCGCGAGTCGCACGAAGTTCACCTTCCCGGCGGTGCTGTCGTTCAACTGAAGCGCGGCCGCCAGCGCGTGATTAAACACCAGCAACGCCGAATCCAGCATTTGTGCGGTCGTATTCTGCGCACCGTAGGCGACGGTGCCGTCCGCGTTCGGATAGCTCAACGGCACACCCGAGCAATAGTTCTCCGCAAAGAACAGCCGAGTATACGCGGCGAGCGACAGCATTTCGCTCATCCCGGTGTTTCGGATCGTGTCCGAGAGCTCCGCGAACTTGGCTGCGGAGCGCAGGGCGGAGAGGTGGGACCGCGCGAGATTGCGGAAAATAGTCGTAAACGTGCCGCTGGCCGGATCGGTTTGCCGCGCGTCGGCCTGCACACGGTCGGGGAACGTTTCGGTGTTGACCCACTCGTCTCCCAGCAACCCGCTGGCGAGCACTTGTCCTTCCACCGTACCGCCCGATCCGCTGGCTCCCGAACCCGTGTAGGCGAGTCCGAAGTCGCCAATGGCCCCCGCTCGAATGGTGGGCAGGGCCAGCGGATCATCCAGCCCACCGGTGGGCACGATGTCGGGGTTGGATACGTCTGTGATGTGACACGCTGCTGCCAGCGTCCATAAGGCCGTCAGCACGATTCCGGCAACGAGCACACGCCCTCCGTGCCGGAGCGCGCGGGCCATGATGTGCTGCATCTGGATCTTCATTGGTCCGTTCTCCGGTTAGAAGGTGACGTTGACGCGCCCGATCCAGTACCGTACCGGGGGCTGGGTCAGGAAGTCGGCGGTCGTGAAGTTGTTTTGGCCCGCCTCGCTCAACTCGGGATCGAGGCCTGTGTACTCGGTCCACGTCACGAGGTTACGTCCGGCAATCGTGACGCTCAGCGTGGCAGCCCCGATCCTCGAGGCCACCTTCGACGGTACGTCGTACGTGAGGGAAATCTCACGCACTTTGATGAAGCCCGCGTCCTCCATGTAGCCGGCCTGCGTACCCTTGATGTTGGCGACTGCAGCCGCTTGTTCGGCAAGCGTCGCGGTCGGGTCGTTGCGTCCCTTGCAGTTGCCAACGCCGCAACGGAATTGCTCCGTGCTGTTGAACAGCTTGTTCCCGAACCGTCCATCGACCAGGCCGTAGAGGTGCAACCGTTGATACAGCGTGACGGTGCCGCTCAATGAGCCGCCATGATCAGGGAAGGGCTGGCCCTGGAAGGCGGCGTCCGGACCCAGCACGACTTCGTTCTGGCTGATGAACCCATCGCTGTTGCTATCGGCGAAGGTATAGGGCCGTTGGAAGTAGCTGCCCGGCGCATAGCCGACCTGCATGCGTTGCGTGGCGCCACCGAGCCCAAAGATGATGGGCGCGATGTTCGCGCCTAGATCTTTCACGCGACTCCGCGTGCCCCAGGCGCTCGCGAACAGATCGAACTGCACGTTGCGCTCTCTGACGACGGTCGCGTTCGCCGAGATCTCGACACCCTTGTTCCCGACCGCGCCCAGGTTGCGGAAAATGGACGTGCCGCAGCCGCACGACGGCGGCAGGGTCACGTTGATGAGAGCATCTTCAGACACCTTGTTGAAATACGTGAAACCAAGGTGGCCCCCCAACGGACGGAAGTCGGCGTCGAACCCGAATTCCACCTCTTTCGTTCGCTCTGGTTTCAGCGCGCTGTTCCCCAGATTCCCGAGCGTGATGCCGGGCACATCCGCCGCCCCCACCAGCACGGGCGTTGCCACGAAATATTGCAACGCATCGAGCGGCCCCGGATGGAGGCCCGACACCCCGTAGGCGCCACGGACCTTGAGCGCGCCGAGCCACCCCGGTGTTGGGAAAAAGGGCTCTTCGGAAATCACCCACGCGCCCGACAAGCGCGGATAGAGAATGTTGCTGAAGTCCTTTCCAAAAGACGTGTTGTCATCGCTGCGCAGCGCGACTGTCATGAAGAGCCGGTTGCGCCACCCGAGGCGCTCCTCGATGAACCGGCCCATGGTCACCGTCTCCTGCGTCGTCTCGCTATCGGTCTGAATCACGCCCCCCGCCAGCGAATTGGTCCCGGCCGTCAGCTTCTGTACCCGGGCGACGACGCCGTGAAACTTCTGATGATAGTAGAGAATGCCGGCAGTCGTCACCGAATTGAGATCGGGCGTAAGCGCGAATGACGCGCTGCCGTAGAAGTTGCCCGTCCAGTTGTAGATCTGGAACGGATTCGCCTGCCGGTTACCCTCGTTGGCGGTCACGCTGAACGTCGCAGGAATCTCTCCGGGAACAGTCGTGTTCTCATCGTAGCGGTTGAGGAAATCCGTCCCCACGACGGCGTGTGCCTCGAGCCACGGCAGGGGTCGGTAGTTTGCCTGGACGCTGCCGGTGAAATGATCGATGTTCTGGAATGTGCGGAGCGTGAAGCTCTGCGCCGGCGTCAGGAAACCGTATCCCTCATTCCGGGTGCTGTCCGACGAACCGAGGAACCCGCTGGAGAGCACGCCGAACGAATTGTTGTCGTTTTGCGGCAGCCGCAGTTTGCCATTTGTGTAGAGCACGGTCGTCTGCAGATCCAGGTTCGGCCGGACGAACGTGAACAGGTTGGCCAACAGATTCACCTGCTTGTTCGTGTTGACCTCATAGACGCCGTCTTCGTTGTTGTAATGTCCCGAGATGTAGTACGTGGTTTGCTCAGTGCCGCCTGAGGCGCTGAGTCCAAGTTGTTGCCGATGTCCGGTACGGAACGGGCTGCGTTGCTCGATCGGGTTGAAGCGACGCACCCGCGCGATCGAGCATGCCCCGGGCGCGGTGCTCGGCAAGGCCGCGCGGGTGAGCGTGCACACGGAATCCAGGGACGTCAGGCCGGTGTAGTTGTCGGGATACGCGCCGACATCGTTTATCTGTCCCGCCTCGGCCGAGAACGTCCACTTGGTCGCGCCGGGCTGCCCGCGGCGGGTGCGCATGAGGATCGCCCCGTTCGCGGCGTCAGTGCCATACAGCACGCTCGAGGCGGGCCCGCTGCTCACCTGCACCGCCTCGAGATCCTGGGGGCTGATATCATTCAGCC
>JBLNGI010000268.1:0-7754 GCA_050264615.1 Gemmatimonadota bacterium | reverse complement strand
GGGAGCGCTTTCGAGTGATCCGCGCGCGGGTGCGCGGGGCAAGGGGGGGCGGGGGCGGGGGCGCATCAATCATCTATACACCGACCCGCCGGCTCACCGAGCTAGTCACACGTGCGCTACTGCGCACCAGCGTGAGAGCCGCGCCGTACCACGCCGGCCTCTCGGCTGACGTCCGCCGACGTGTCCTGCGGGCATTTCTCGCTGATCGGGTGACTGTCATCGTCGCCACCAGCGCCTTCGGGATGGGAATCGACAAATCGGACGTGCGCCGGGTGCTGCACTGGGGACCACCACCCACGCTGGAGGCCTACTACCAAGAGGCCGGGCGCGCGGGGCGAGACGGCCACGGTTCAGAGTGCATCGTGCTGTGGCGGTCGAACGACTTTGCGTGGGGCGATATCGATCCCGTGATGAAACGTTACGTCGAAGCGCAGAACGATCATCGGCGTCGGATTCTGGAATACTTCGGCGAACCGTCTTGAGTCGTGCGGCTTGGAGCCACTTCGCCGTCTGCGCAACCTCGCCACTATAGAGGGGCGACCCCTCACAGGTTCGGGTCCTGTCCCGGGCATCAGGCAGGGCCTTACATGTCTGAAAGTCCTGAGACACGAACAAAACCCGACACCCTCCGCCTCCTCAGATAAGACACTGTGCTGCAATGGCTTTCGGATGCCGGGGCGATGGCCTAGGAAATGCTCTCGTTGCTCTCGTCAATTAGCCGTTGCCGCACTCCGGTCACGCTTAAAGGGAGTGGCTCTGGCTCGCGCCCTGTCTTGGTATACCTCGTCGTTGGCCCTCGCGCTCACGGCGCTCGCCGCGTGTCGCGATGCGAGTAGTCCTGCTCGTGCAGGGTCCCTCGGCCTAGACCGGCCGGCAGCGTCCGTTTCCGCTGACCCCGGGGTCGTATTCATTGGCGCGGGCGACATCGCCGAGTGCACCTCTGAGCGCGACGAGCTGAGCGCCCAGATCCTCGACACGATCCCCGGCACCGTGTTCACGCTTGGCGATAATGCGTACGAGAGCGGCACAGCCGCCGAATACGCCGATTGTTACGCGCCGACCTGGGGACGCCACAAAGACCGTACGTGGCCCACATCGGGGAACCACGAATACCGGACCGCTGAGGGCGCGCCGTACTACGAGTACTTCGGCGCGCGCGCGGGTACGCCCGGCCAAGGCTATTACAGTTACGATCTGGGCGACTGGCACATCGTCTCGCTCAACAGCAACATCGACATGAGCGAGGGATCCGACCAGGAGCGCTGGCTGCGATCCGACCTCGTCGGCCGGGCAGACCAATGCGTGCTGGCCTACTGGCACGACCCCCGGTTCAGCTCCGGCCTCCACGGCAATCGTCCAGCGACGACCCCACTGTGGCGGGCGCTCTACGACGCCGGCGCGGAAATCGTCCTCAGCGGCCATGACCACGATTACGAGCGCTTCGCGCCGCAAACACCAGACGGAAGCCGGGATAATGAGCGAGGCATCCGCGAGTTCGTCGTGGGGACCGGAGGGACGAGTCTCAGACCCATGTCCCAACTCGTTTCGAACAGCGAGGCGCGCAACAACAAAGCGCAGGGCGTCCTCAAGCTCACACTGTACGCCGGCAGCTATGAGTGGGAATTCATCCCGATCGCCGGCGACTCCTACCACGACGCCGGCTCGGGAACCTGCCACGGCGTGGCAAATCCGGAGCCACCGGCCACCGGCACCATCGACGTAAGAGTCGCGAGCAGCACAGATGATGCGGAAGAGTCGGCGTCCGGGGACATGTCGCTGCATAGCAAGGATCTCGAACTGGTCAACGACGGCAGCGACCAAACGGTCGGTCTGCGTTTTGTTGGGGTAACGATCCCCCGCGGTGCCGCGATCACGAATGCCTACGTGCAGTTTCAGGCCATTGAGAGGAACACGGGGCCGGACGCTGTGACCATTGCGGCACAAGCGACCGACTTCGCGAAACCCTTCAACTACACGAGCGGCAACATTTCGTCCCGGCCCCGCTCTGCCGCCGCCGTTGCATGGACGCCGCCCGCCTGGTCGACAATCGGAGCGGCGGGGCCGGACGAGCGCACACCAAATCTCGCCGCCGTGCTGCAGGAGATCGTGAACCGGCCCGGGTGGATGAGTGGGAGCGCCCTGGCGCTGATCATCACCGGGACCGGGCGACGCGTCGCCGAATCCTACGACGGCTCGCCCGCCGCGCCTCTGCTCCACGTGGAGTTTCAATCTCCGGATGCCGGCCGCTCGAGCGTCACGAGCAACACGGACTCCGTGCCCGCAGATGGCAGGACCACGGCGGTGATCACGGTAACGCTGCGGGATCGCGGCGACGCGCCAGTCGTGGGGCGTAGCGTGACTCTGTCAGAGAACGGGAAGTCGGTCATTAGCGCGCCGAGCGGTTCGTCCGATGCCAATGGCCAGGTGACGTTCACCGTGACCAACACGACGGCAGAAACAGTGACCTATACGGCCACCGACCTCCTGACCGGTCTCACGATCTCGCAAACAGCGGAGGTGACCTTCATCCCCACGGTGGATGCGGATCGGTCGACGGTCACGAGCAACCTCGGCACGGTGACGGCGGATGGGGCGAGCGGCGCGACGATCACGGTGACGTTGCTCGATCGCCGTGGCGCGCCGGTCGTGGGGCATGGCGTGAGCTTGGCGCAGACCGGGAGTTCCGGCATCAGCGCGCCGAGCGGCCTGTCGAATGCAAACGGACAGGTCATGTTCACCGTGACCAGCACCACGCCCGAAACAGTGACGTATACGGCCACCGATCTCACGGCTGGCGTTGCGATCACGCAAACGGTCCAGTTGACGTTCAAGGTCAAGACCGTACTTGAGGTTCGGATTGCCACCAAGGCCGATGACGCGGAAGAGTCCGCTGCTGGGGAGATGTACTTGGCGAGTACCGATCTCGAGATGACGTTCGACTATACGACGCAGACAGTTGGCCTGCGGTTCGCTGCTGTCGCGATTCCCCCGGGTGCCACAATCGCCCGCGCCTTCCTGCAGCTTCAGACCGATGAAGCGAACGCGGGCCCCGTCGCGCTGACAATTGGCGGACAAGCGACGAATGACGCGAAGACATTCACGTGGGCGACTGGCGACATCAGCTCACGGCCCCGCACGAGCGCCGCGGTGGCCTGGGCTCCGCCGGCCTGGTCCATTCTGGATGAAGAGGGAGCAGCCCAGCGCACCCCCGACCTCGCCACGGTGATACAGGAGATCGTGAATCGGCCCGGGTGGCAGAGCGGCAATGCCCTCGTGCTCATCATCACCGGAACGGGGAAGCGCGTCGCCAAGTCCTATGATGGCATGGCCACGGCGGCGCCCATGCTTCACGTGGAGTTCAGTAATTAGCGCCGCCTGACATTTCCGGCATCCTTCCCGGGCATCCTCCGACCGCGTCTTGCGGGGCCGTGCCACTCTGGCACCGAAATTCACTGGATGTCCCACTATATTTTTTCCATGCACGACAGCCTCTACTTCTCCGATCATCACCTCCAAGTCCGCGAGATGGTTCGTGACTTCGCGCGCACGGTGGTCAAGCCATCCGCCCGCCAATACGACCTCGAGAGCCGGTTCCCGTGGGACAATGTCAAGCAGATGGCCGCGCTGGGGCTGTTCGGGATTCCGTGGCCCGAGGAGCTGGGTGGTTCGGGAATGGATTACCTGTCGTACATCACCGTCATCCATGAGCTGGCCAAGGTCGATGCAAGTCACGCGATCACGGTCAGCGCGCACACCACGCTCGGCACATCACCCATCGTTGACTTCGGCACCGACGAGCAGAAGAAGCGGTTTGTGCCCCTGCTGGCGACGGGAAAGGTACTCGGCGGCTTCGGACTGACCGAGCCGGGGGCGGGATCGGATGCGGGCGGAACCAAAACCAGTGCGGTGGAGAAGGGCGATCACTACGTCCTGAACGGCTCCAAGATCTTCATCACACATGCGGGCGTAGGAGAGATCTTCTGCGTCACGGCACGCACCGACCCGAATGCCAAGCGCACGCACGGCATCACCGCTTTCATCGTCACCAAAGACACCTGCGACCTCGAGGAGACCAAGCGCGTCGGTATCGGCCACGCGTCCGCCAGCGAGCTGCCCAAAAACCGCGGCGTGCTCTCCGGCAAGAAAGAGGACAAGCTCGGCTGGCGTGCCTCCGACACGCGGGAGCTGATCTTCCAGGACGCGATCGTCCCCAAGGAGAACGTGCTCGGCCCCGTCAACAACGGGTTCCGCCAGTTCCTTCATACCCTGGACGGCGGCCGCATCGGCATCGGTGCGTTAGCGCTGGGGCTGGCGGAAGGTGCGCTCGAGGAATGCCTGACCTATACGTCGACGCGCAAGCAGTTCGGCCGGCCCATCGCGAGTTTCCAGGGAGTGCATTTCGCCCTGGCCGACATGGCGACCGAGATCGAGGCCGCGAAGCAGCTCGTCTACCACGCCGCCTGGCTGAAGCAGAACGGGCATCCGTTCAAGCAGGAAGCCGCGATGGCCAAGCTGTACGCGTCGGAGCTGTGCATGCGGGCGACCACCAAGGCTGTCCAGCTGCATGGGGGCTACGGCTATACCACGGAGTACCCGGTCGAACGGATGATGCGGGACGCGAAGATCTGCGAAATAGGCGAGGGAACCAGCGAAATCCAGCGCATCGTGATTGCCAGACAGCTTCTAGGCGGTCTGATCGATTGACCTAAGTCTCGCCTTTCCCTAGCTTTGCCTCATGCATTGGTCTTTGGCGTCTCTCAGCCGCCTTTCCAATCGACTCATCACTCCGCCCCCCCCATTGATACCGGGGGCGTTGGACTATTGCTGGGACAACCACAGGCTCCCCGGGGACGGGTGTTTCCCGCCCGGGCGCGAGGGTAACTGCTTTGAAGCGCGAGATACTCATTTCAGGAAGCCCGCGGGAAACCCGCGTGGCGATTCTCGAGGACGACCGTCTTGTTGAGCTCCTGGTCGATCGTCCTGACTCCCGCCGTTCGGTCGGCGATATCTACGTCGGCAAGGTCGAAGCCGTCCTGCCTGGCATTCAGGCCGCCTTCGTCGACATCGGTGCCGAAAAGAGCGCCTTCCTCCACGCCTCCGATTTAATCGAGGACGACGAGGACGAGGATCCCGACGAGCGCGAGGCGGACGACGCCGATGACGAAGGCTCGAACGGGAATGGTGGGAAGGGGGGAAACGGGCAGGGCAGGGGTGGGGGGGGGCGCCGCGGCTCGCGCGGCCGAGAGCGCCGGCGCCCGACTCCCAACATCGCCGACGAGCTGAAGCGCGGGCAAACCAAGCTCGTTCAAGTCATCAAAGAAGCCATCGGCACCAAGGGCCCGCGCGTCACCGCGCAGGTCTCCCTCGCCGGGCGGTTCCTCGTCTACATGCCGTTCGCCTCCAAGGTCGGCGTGTCCCGGAAGATCGAGGCCCGCGAGCTGCGCGTGCGCCTGCGCGAGATGGTGACGAAGCTCGTCCCCGCCGATTCCGGCGGCTGGATCATCCGCACCGTCGCCGACGATCTCACGGAGGCGAGCTGCAAGCGCGAGATCGATCACCTGCTCGGTTTGTGGAACAAGATCAAGCGCAAGGCATCGTCCGGGCGGGCGCCCGCGCTGGTGCAGCGCGAGACGAGCCTGACGCGGGGAATCGTCCGCGATCTCCTGTCGGACAAGGTCGACCTGCTGCTGGTCGATTCCAAGCTGCTCTACAACGAGGTCGAGCAGTATCTGAAACAGATCGATCCCGAGCTGCTCCCCAAGGTCAAGATGTATCACGCCGAGACGCCGCTGTTCGATGAGTACGACATCGAGACGGAGATCCGGAACCTTTTCAAGCAGCGCGTCGAGCTCCCGACCGGCGGCTATCTGATCATTCAACCGACCGAGGCCCTGATCTCGATCGACGTGAATACCGGCCGCTATACCGGCAAGCGCGATCCCGAGAGCACGATCCTGCGCACCAACCTCGAAGCGGCACACGAGGTGGCCCGGCAGCTCCGGCTGCGCGACATCGGCGGGATCATCGTGGTCGACTTCATCGACATGGAAACGAAGTCGAACCGCGACAAGGTGCTCCAGGAGCTGCGCACCCACCTGGGTCGCGACCGGGCGAGGACGCGTGCGTTCGCCGTCTCCGAGCTGGGGCTGATCGAGATGACCCGCCAGCGGGTCCGGCCGTCGCTCTGGCAGTCGATGACGACCGAGTGCCCCACCTGTACGGGGACAGGCCGGGTGTTCCGGCCCGAGGTCGTGGTGCGGCGCATGGAACGCTCCCTCAAGCGGGCCGGCGCGGATCACAAGGAGCGGCAGCTCTCCGTGCGGCTGCATCCCGAGGTCGCACTGTATCTCGTGGAACAGGAGCCTAACTTCCTGCGCCAGCTCGAGAAGCAGACGGGCTTGGAGCTCGAAGTGCGAGACGACCCGATGATGAGGCTGGATGAGTTCCGCATGATGGCTCGGCCGGCGGGACGCGACGTGACCGAGCAGTACGCGGTGGCTTGAGAGGAGGAGTTGGGAGTTGGGAGTTGGGAGATGGAGAAACCCCAAATCCAGACTCCAATCTCCCAACTCCTTGACCAAACTCTAAGTCCAAATTAGGCTTCCGGCCCTATGTCATACGCAATTTTCACGACCGGCGGCGCCCAGTTCCGCGCCGAGCCGGGCGTCACGATCAAGGTCCCGCTGCTCGATGCGAAGCCGGGCGACGAGGTGTCGTTCGACAACGTCCTCGTCGCGAGCGACGGCAAGAACGTGCAGACCGGTAGTCCGAGGCTGAAGGGCGCGAAGGTCACCGCCGAGGTCGTGCGCCACGGCAAAGGCAAGAAGATTCGGATTTTCCGGTTCGCGCGCCGCACCGGCTACCGCCGGCACGCGGGGCATCGCCAGGACTTCACCGAAATCAAGATCGCCGACGTAAAGGTCGGCTGAGGATAGCATGGCTCATAAGAAAGGCGTCGGCTCTTCGCGCAACGGGCGCGACTCGAATCCGAAGTACCTCGGCGTGAAGCGGTTCGGCGGAGAATTCGTCAGGGCCGGCACCATCATCGTGATTCAGCGCGGCACCAAGTTCCATCCGGGAAGGAACGTGCGGCGCGCCGCGAACGACACGCTGTTCACAACCATCGACGGTCACGTGAAATTCGAGCACAAGAACAAGCAGCGCTTTAAGGTGAGCGTGTATCCGGTGGAGGCGGCGAAGAACTAGGGCGGTAACGGGCGCCAAACGGGCGGCAATAGGCGGCAATAGGCGGCAACGGCGGGGTTATGAACCCTGCCGTTTTTATTTGGTGCTCCGAAGTCGCACGCACGCTCCATCCTCCCACATGGCTTCGTATGAGCGCCTAAAGGCTTGGCAGCTCGCTTATGAGCTCGCTTTGATCCTCTATCGGGTCACCGACGGATTCCCGCGCGACGAACGGTTCGGGCTCACCTCACAGATTCGGCGTGCGGGGTTTTCAGTGGTGGCAAACATTGCGGAAGGAGCAGCCAAACGTGGTCGAAAGGAATTCCGACGGTTTCTCGATATCGCCTTAGGGTCAATCACGGAGATCGAAGTGGCGCTGCGAATAGCTCGCGACCGCAACTACGTGTCACGCGAGCAGTGGGCTGAAGTTGAACGCTCGCGAAATCATGCCGGAGTGCTTCTGTGGAAGTTGTATCGAGCTATGAAGGACTGAGCGGCAGAGGCCAAGAACAACCTCTGCCGCCCGTTGCCGCCCAGTGCCGCCTAGTATTTCGGCGGCAGCGTCTTGT
>JBLNGI010000267.1:0-12803 GCA_050264615.1 Gemmatimonadota bacterium | reverse complement strand
AATGGTGGTAAAGGCGATCGTGTCGCTGAGTCGCTGAGGGGTGAGGGCGCAGTCAGGCTGGCCCCCCGGCCCACAGGGTTCGAGCGTATCACTCACGCCTAGCTGCTTGAATGTGTTGTTGCCCCAGCAGTACGTCAGATGATCGCTGGCTATTCCGCACGCGTGCAAGCCACCGATCGCGATGGTGCGAAAGTGCAGTGCCCCTCCGGCAACCAGGCTGGGCGTCGGTTGCACAGGCGAGATGATCCCGTTTCCGACCTGCCCATACTCGTTGAGTCCCCAACAATAGGCCGTGCTATCTGCGGTCAGACCGCAGATCACGCCGCCCCCACCTCGGAGCGATCGAAAACGAAGATTCGAGCCGACAAGATGCGGTACGGAGTCCCGATCTGTTCCGTCCCCGGGAGAACGTCCCCAGCAGAACGCGAGACTGTCATTTGTAAGTCCGCAGACTTTGTCACTGGCGGCGGCGAGCAGACGATAATGTCCCCCCTCTGGTGTGGGGACTGGAACGGCATAGCTGAGCCCAGCGTCATCGGGATAGCCGAGATTCGGACGAAAGCCCCAACAGTAGGACAAGCTGTCTGTCGCCAGTCCGCATGTCGTGCTCATGCCGAGCACCAGCTGTGTAAATCGAAGCTGCGCTGGTTGCGGAGCGGTTGCGTCGCTGCAGGCCACAACGGTCGCGACGCAGAACGTGATGAGGGGCTGCGACTTCACGATAATCCACCTACCCAGATAACCGAGAAATGTTCTAGAACGCGATCGCTAATCCAATCCTTCCAACCGACTGCTGGATCGGCGCCGGCGCCGGTCCACTGCCGTCTTCGGTCTCTCGAGAAAACCGCTGGAAGTCGTAGTCTCCCGTCAGTTGCAGACGGCCGCGCAGCGCATCCACGCTGAAACCGAGACCGAGCTGTACCGCTCCCAGCCCGCCGGTGGTGCCCCCACCCGAAAACTTCGAGCCCACCAGCAGACCCGCGTTGAGGTTCATGTGCACGCCCGGTCCCAAGGGGTGCGCCATGCGCGCCCCGATCACCGCCGCGCCCACCGACTGCGCCTCGAACTCGGGATCGGTCTTGCGATTGATGAATCCGAGCTCACCGCTGACCGGCCCCGCGATGTAATACCGCAACCGCACATCCACCTCGGACGCATCGAAATCTGCCGTGGCCGTTCCACCCTCCGGTGTGTACTTGAGCTTGGAGAGCACGACGTCGGCCGAGACCTTCTTCCATGACATGGACGCTTTGGCCGCGATCCCGCTGCCGCGGTAGTGCAGATCGGCCGAAACCTCCTTGTAATCACCGAACGCGATCTGAGGGCCAACCGAGAAGTGCTGTGCGGAAAGTTGGAAGGTGGGATTGTTGGACAGTAGAAGAACCAACAAGAGCGTCCAACCGACCAACCGTCCCACAGTCCAACGGCCGCCGTTCATCGCGCCCCTCCGGTTCTCAACGGTGCCACCGTCAGCGCCACCTGCTGGCGGCGGCGCGTGTTTTCCTGCGCGATTTCGGTGTTGCGGCGCGAGATCTGCTCACGCAGCAGCTGATTGTACAGGATGTTGCCGCGCGCCGGTTGCGGTGCCGGCTTCTTGAGCGTCATGACGAATCCCGCCACGACGATCCCCGTGCCGATCACGGCGCCTTCCTTGAGCGACACCTTTCCCAGGTCACCGCTCGAGAGCGCCGACGTGCCGGCCAGCGCTGCACCGGTGTAGACGAGCGCGAGGCCCATCGGCTTCCAGCTCTTGGGCGGCACTTCGGTTTCGGGGAGATAGGTGTAGCCGGGGAGGCTCGTGAGATGCGCCACCGTATCCACGGTCCCGTGCGCCACCCGAATCGGCTGCGACGCGGAGAAGCTGTTCTGACCGACCGCCGCATCCACGAGAATCGTGTAGTTGCCCGCGGGCAGCGGATCGCCGCTCGCCGTGCGCGCCTGCCAGCGGAGGTTGACCTGGCCGGTCGCCACAGTCGAGTCGATGCGCAGCGACGTCGCGCCACCCACCACACGCGTGACGACTCGCGCGGGCTGCGTGACGGTATAGCGAATCGGAACCGATCCCTGTCCGCCGATGAAGGTCACGCTGTCCACCACGAGCTGGCGCACCACAAGGACCTGGGTGAGCGCCACCTGAAACGCACTCAGCGCCTTGGGCGACGTGCGATTCGGGTCGAGCTGCCGCTCCGGCTCGAGCAGCACCACCTGCTTGAACGCGTCGACCGACTTGAGGATCGAGTCCATGCCGCTGTAGGTGAAGCCGAGCAGCTCGTAGGCGCGCGCGCGTTCAGAGCCGGTGAGCCGCTCACGCAGCGCAGCGTGGGCCGCGGTGAGTGCCTGGCGGTAATCGAGATTATCGAACGCCTGTTGCGCTCGGCGCAGGGTGGCGTTCTGGATGGTTTGTGCGGAAGCGACTGGGGCCAGCAGCGCGACGATCACGACGGTCCACGTCGAGGCGCGGATCACTCTCCCTCCGGTTCGAGCACGTACGTCCGACGCACGGTGTTGTTCGCCGGGACATCGATCACCTCGGTCTTGGTCTTGAACCCGGGGCGCTCCACCCGAATCGTGTGACGACCCGCGGAGAGCGGCTGCTCGATCACGGGGACCGGCCCAAGATCCCGTCCGTCGATGAACAGATTCCCGGGCGGATTCGAGTTGATCGAGACGAACCCCTGCGCGACGGACGGCGGCGGTGGCGCGGCTGGTGGCGCGCGCCGCGTGTCGGGCGTGCGTCTGGGCGGCGGCGGCGCGGGCTGCGTTGCGACTCGTACCGTCTCGACTGACGCGGAGACGGGCGAAGGGGCCGGCGGGGCCGGCGGCAGCGATTCGTCCTTCTTCCCGAACGCGAGATAACCGCCGACACCGGCGGCGACCAGGACGATCGCGCCGACCACGGGCCCCATGCTCGAACGCTTCGTTTTCGCGGCCGGGATCTTCATCCCGGCGCGCGGCATCGGCGTGGTCGGCGCCGTCGTCATTTCGGTCGGCGTATCCGGCGCGGCGGTCCTCGGCGGAGGCGGCCGTCGCCGGGTGGTACTCGCGCTCCCCCCGCCCACGCCTGCCCCCGTCGTCGCACCTTTTTTGGGCGCGGCGACCGGCTGCTCCGGCCATACCCCGGTCGCGAACTCCTCCATGGTGGCATAGCGCTGATCCGGCTCTTTCGCGAGCGCGCGCGAGATGGCGACCGAGAGGAATTCCGGCGTGCCGACGCGCTTCCCGCTCAGGCGCGGCACTTCCTCGAAAATGTGCTTATAGAGGATGGTGTGGACCGAATCGCCGGTGTACGGCAGCTCGCCCGTCACCATCCGGTAGGCGACCACGCCGAGCGAGTACTGGTCCGCGCGGCCGTCCACCGCCCCGCCCTTCGCTTGCTCGGGCGCCATGTAATGCGGTGTCCCGATGATCATGCCCGTCCCGGTGAAGCCGCTCGCGGCCTGGAGCGCCTTCGAGATGCCGAAGTCGGTCAGCATCACGCGGCCGTCGTGATCGAACATGATGTTGGCGGGTTTCACGTCGCGGTGCACGACGCCGCGCTGGTGCGCGTGGCCGAGCGCGCAGGCGGCTTCCCAGAGCACGCGCTGGATGTACTCGATCGTCAATTCCTGCTTCTGATCGAGCACGTCCTCGAGCGATGTGCCCTCGATGTACTTCATGACGAAGTAGTTGAGCCCGCCTTCGCTTTCGACCCGATAGATCGGGATGATGTTGGTGTGGTCGAGCTTCGCAGCGGTCTTGGCTTCCTGCTGGAACCGCTTGACGATGTGCTCGTCCATCGAGATGTCGGGCGGCAGCACCTTGATCGCGACGACGCGCTCGAGCGTGAGATCGTGGGCGAGGAAGACCGCGCCCATGCCACCCTTTCCGAGCAGCCGTTCGATCTTGTACTTGCCCTCGACCAGCCGTTGGAGCCGCGCCTGGAGGCCTTCGATCCCGGTGCTCGCGCCCATTGTGCCGCCGCCGGTGACGTCGGCGCCGCACGCGTAGCAGAACTTGCTACCGTCCGGCAGCGGCGTGTGGCACTTGACGCATTCCATCATCGACCCGGCGGTGCCGGTCATGGTCTACGGCGCACGAACAAGGAATGGCGACGACTTTCCGCCGCCGGCGACGCGGCGGCTGCGGCGCTCAAGCCCTTCGGTGCGCCAGCAACCGCAGGCCCCGGCGCGATCAAGGGACAGGCCGGAAGCCCGAGCGCCGGAATGCGGCGAATGCACATCGAGTACCGCATCGCCACGCCGGCGTAGTCCACCACCGCCACGTAATACGACCCGGCAGCGAGGTTGAGCATCAGGTTTTCGGTCGAGCCGGTCGCGGTGGACGAGCCGACCTCGAACACAGCCGATCCCGTCGAGCCCGGAACAGTCAGCACATAGATGTCGAGGTCCGACGAGTCTCGGCCGGCGACGAAGGGCCGTCCCTGAAGCCGGAACAACACCGAATCGCCCACTCCGCCTGACGGCAGCTCGATGCGATACCAGTCGATCTCGAACGGGTTATCGATGTTCGCGGTGTCGGCAAATGCCACGGTCGAGATGTGCAAACGCGACGGAGGATTCGGCTGTCCCGGAAGGCTATCGGTAAAGTGACAGAAATCGTTCTCTTCGAAGCGATCGGCCTTGATGCGCGGATCCGCGGTGAAATACCCATTGGCGACCGTGAGGCCGTAGCGCTGCGGCTTCGAGAAGAAGGTCACGATGTGAATGGCGTGGCTCGGCAGCGTCTTCAGCGCCACCGTCGTGGATTCGCGGTCGACCTGGAGCGGGTCGAACTGCGACCCCTTACAGGTATAGAAGTCCGACCCGACAAAGTCCGCCGAATCGCGGCCATAAAACTTCTCGATCGGATCACCCAGCGCGCCCGTGGCGTACGCCAGTGAATCGAGCAGGAACGTCCTGGTTCCAGCGGTATCCGTGCCCACCGAGGGATAGGTGATGAAGAAGGTCAGCGCCTGGGTGGAATCGCTCGCGCTGAACCGGAACCAGTCCTGGCCCAGTTTCTCGCGCTCGACGGGCTCAAATGCCAACGCCGGGTTCACGAACAGAATCGGCTCGAGCGCGGTCCCCGGCCACGGGCTGCCCAGATCGAGGTCGATCAACGCGGGAGTGCTGTCGTTGGGCTCGAACAGGTCGTCCTTCAGAATATCCGTCGTCGCCGTATCGAACCCGAAGACTCCGGCTCCCAGATAGAACAACGAATCGCTGTGCGCGGGTGGCGGTACCCAGTACGAGATCTGCCCCAGCCCCGCGGAATCGCGGACGCGCGAGAAGGGATACTCGATCAAGTTCACACCCGCGAGACTCGCGATGAAGATCGAATCGACGCCGACACCGTAGATGGTCAGCAGCTCGCCGAAGTGCGCCGTCGTCGGCCGCACGCTGTCGATCTCGAGCGGCTTCGACACGCGCAAGGTGATGTATGACGTCGGCGCCTGTTCGAAGGACACGGCCCGCACGGTGAGATCGACGGTACCGGGACTGACACCGGTCACCTGGGCGTCGCCATACCCCACGTCCTTGACCGTCGCCCTGGCGTCGTTGGTCGTGGCCCATTGGAAGGAGGTGTTCTTGATCTCCAGCGAATCGGTGCCGGTGCGTTGCCACAGGGTCGCCGACACGTCGAGCGTCTGCCCTTGAAGGACGACCTGCTTGGGCACGGAAACGACTACGAAAACGTCATTGCTCTTGTCGGTGGGAAACGCGCACGTAACGCCGGTGAGCACCACGGCGAGCATCACGACGGGTGTGGCTCGGTCTACACTGCGCATCCGGTCCAATCCGTTCGCTTGAGGGACGAACATACAATACGGCGGATGCGCGGGCCAGACAGTGACTTAGAGCGTCCCGCGTCTTTTGAGGTCTAAGTACTTGGCTACCACCGCCTGCGCCGCGCGCTCCGGTGTGACATCAATCACCAGGACCCCCGCCCGGCGCATGTGCCCCAGGGCTTCTTCGCGCGCATGCAGCAATTCCTCGGCCGCCGCCTTCCGAAACGCGTCACGGGGCGTCACAGGTCGCTGCGTCGCGACCGCGTCGAGCTCGGGATTGCGCAGCGTCACCGCGAGCGGCAGGTGGCGCGGCCGCAGCGTCGCCACGTTGGCGACGAGCGCGTCCGACGCGAAGCGGTCGATCACATCGGTGAACAGCACGGTAAGCGCGCGCTTGCGATTGCGCGCCGCCAGGTACCGGAACGCCCCCGGATAGTCGGGCTCCACGAGCTTCGGCTCGACCTCCGCGAGCACGTCGAGCACCCGGCGCACTCCCGTTCGCCCGCGCTCGGGCGCCACGAAGTGCTGCACGCCGTCCGCAAACGTCATGATGCCGACGTTGTCGTCGTGCTGCGCCGCCGCGTATGCCAGCTCGAGCGCGGCCTGCACGGCGAAGTCGAGCCGCGCGACGCCCGCGGCGACGTCCGCCGTCATCAGTCGTCCGGTGTCCAGCACGAGCAGCACCTGCTGGCGCCGCTCCGCCTCGTACTGGCGGGTGATGACTTTTCCGCGCCGCGCGGTGGCTTTCCAGTCGATGTGACGCAGGTCGTCACCGGGCACCCACTCGCGCAGCGACTCGAACAGGCGCCCCTCACCCAGCTGGCGGATCGCTTTCATCCCCGCGTCGCGCCGCCGCAGCGCCTCGGCCACCGACGCGCGCAGGCGCACCGAGACGAGCGGGGGATAGACGACGACTTCCCAGGGCAACTCGAATCGCACCCTGCGCCGACCGAGACCGAGCGGACCGATGCTGTCGACGAACAACGACCCGGACGCGTCCCGGCCGCGCCGTTGGGGGATCACGACGACAGGTTCGGTTGTCGTCTTCCCGCCCGGCAGGCGCAGCGGCCGGGGCGGCTGCGCCCCGCCGAGAATTGCCGGCCGGATTTCGCGCACCACCAGGCGGGCACTGCGGCGCCCGGTGTTGACCCAGCGATAGAGGACCTCACTGGCGTGCCCGACCGATAACGCCGCGGGGGGATCGCGGGCTACCGTGATCTGAACCTGTGACGGAGCGGCCGCGATCCGCGGGGCGAGCGTCGCGTCGAGCCAGATGAGCGCGATCAGCGCGAGGTTGGCGAGCAGCATCGCATCGAGCGCCCAGGGCACCCAGAATCCCAGCGCGGCGAGACCCGAGAATGCCGCGCCAATCATCAACGCGCGGCTGGTCCAGAGAATGCCGCCGCCGGTCCACCGCCAGGGATGTCCCACGACTGCCCAGAGCAGCATCCAGCCGCCGAGGACAATTCCGGAGAGGAGAAAGACGATCATGCGTCAGGCCGTCGGGGCTTCGATCCGGTCGAGAATGGCCTTGAGCGCCTGATCGGCGGTCACGCCTTCGAGCTCGAGCTCGGGCGCGACATTGATGCGATGACGCAGGATCGCCGGGGCGAGCAGCTTGACGTCGTCGGGGGTGACGAAATCCCGGTCCTCGAGGAGGGCAGCGGCGCGCGCGGCCTTGAACAGTGCGACCCCCGCGCGCGGGCTTGCGCCCAACGTGAGCGATGCGGCTTCCCGCGTGGCGCGCACGATCGCTGTGATGTACCCGGTGATCCGGGGTTCGACGCGAACGGCATCGACGGCGGCACGGAGCTGCTCGAGTCCCGTCGCATCGATGACCGGCGTCACGCCGTAGGTAGCGGGTCGATCGGCTTCGAATCCCTGGACATACCGCGTGAGGATGCCCTGCTCCACCGTCGCTTCCGGGTATCCGATCTGGATTTTGGCCATGAACCGATCGAGCTCCGCCTCGGGCAGCGGGTAGGTGCCCTCGAACTCGATGGGGTTCTGCGTGGCGAAGACGGTGAAGGTACTCGACAGCGGATGGCTCTTGCCATCGACCGTGACGGTCCGCTCCTGCATCGCCTCGAGCAGCGCGGCCTGGGTCTTGGCGGGCGCGCGATTGATCTCGTCGGCGAGCACGAGATCGGCAAAGATCGGCCCCTCGCGAAAGCTGAATTCGCGCGCGCCGGTCAGCAGCGTGATCCCCGTGATGTCGGCCGGCATCAGGTCCGGGGTGAACTGAATGCGCACGAATCGCACGCGCAGCGCGAGCGCGAGCGTGCGCACGAGGAGTGTCTTGGCCGTTCCGGGCACGCCCTCGAGGAGGATGTGCCCGCGGGCGAGCAGGCAGACGAGCACTTCACGCGTCGCAGCGTCCTGACCCAACACGACGCTGCGCAGCGCGTCTAGAATCGCGCGCGCGCCGTGGGCGGGTGCAATTGCTCCCACACGTCCTCCACCGTTTGGGCAGCGGCCAGGACCTGCGCGTCGCCACCGTTGCGTTCGTTGACGAGTCGCCGCAAGCGCTTGACGGCGGCCCGGCCTTTCGGATCACGCATGGCCAGCTCGAGCGTCTCGAGCCAGGACTGCATCTGCTGCTCGCTCGTGTGGATGGTGCCGGTCCGGCTCAGGCGACGGCGCAGGCCGGCGGCCAACCGCTGCACGGCGGTCTCGGTCGCGGCCGCGCTTTCCAGTCCGGCCCCGAGTGCCTCGAGATGCTCGAGCGGCGAGCGACGACGGCGCTCAATGACCGACTGCGCGGGACCAAAGCGCACGGCATTCACCGCCAACCATACCAGGGCAACCGCGAGAACCTGAAGAATGGCCCATCCCATCGGCGAGGACCGCAGCCAGCCCCAGATGACGCCCCCCGCCGACTGATCGTCCGCTCGGAAACCCTGATGATACTCGTCCACCACGACGCGACCCGCCCGCCCATGGGGGGGGGGCGACGCGAGCCAGGGAAGTGCGACCACGGGGACATCCGTGTCGCGCCAGGTCCGGTTCCCGAACCACCCCGCGTCGGCGACCAGCGTGATCGTTCCGCCTCCTTCATACCAGAGCCGCAGCACCACCGGCCGCTTCTTCAGGGCGACCAGGAGCGTCTCACTGCGCACAGCAACGAGCGAGTCACAGGGCACATCGGGCTCGATGCTCGCTTTGGCGAGCGCACTGAGCTTCTCGCCGAAAATTCCGGCAGGCCGCTTGCGTCTGAGGAACCGCGCGGACCGCGGGAGGTTCGGCGCGCCTGGTGGGGACATGACGTCGACGCTGTCATCGACCCAGCCATCCGGCTGCAGCTGCCAGCCGGCGCATGCGGTGATCCCACCTCCGTGACCCGCGCTCAACACGGCGCCCCCATGCTGGACGTAGTAGACGACCTCCTCGAGCTCCGCTGGCTCCAGCGCGAACGGGGGATTCAACTCGACGAGGAGCGCCGCTGAGTGCGCCGTTTCGAAACTGAAATCGAACAACGGTGTGCGGCGCCGTTGTACCGGGCGACCGAGTTGCACGAGAACATCGTAGACCGCCCGGCTGCCGTCCGGCCCCGACAGCAGCGTCGACCGGCGGTCATCAGGCTCCGGCGGTTGGGGCGTCCGTCGCGCCGCCCAAATCGCGACGACGATCGCCACCAACAGCAGCAGGGCGAGCCCGATTTCAAGCCGGCGCAACATGCCTGGTCAGCTCCTGCGCCAACGCGCCGAATTCGCGGTAATCGGACTCGCCGCACGGCAGCGCGCCGAACAGATGACGGTACAACCGGCCGACGAGCACGGTGAACGACTGGCGCCCGCTGGAATCGAGGCGGGCTTCTGTCAGATACTCGGCCGGCGTCTTGGCTGCGTGAAAGCGCAATGCAGTCGCCCGATCGAGCTCGAGAATGACGGCCAGAAAGCGGTGCGCCAGCGCCTCGGTGTAACGGCCGGCGCGCGCGTGCTCGTCGGCAAGCGCCAGGTGGTGGGCGGCGTCGTAGACGGGACCGCCCACCTGCCCCTGCCGAGCCGCTCCCCCCGCCGGTGACTGCACCGCTTTCCAGATCGTGTAGCCGACATGAACGAGAATGACGACGAGCACCGCCCCGGCCCCGAAGGCGAGCAGGGTGGATCCAACCGGGTGATTATCGCTGAAGCGCGAGAGCCAATCGAAGACGCGTGCAATCGCCTGACCAAGCCAATGCAACGGCTGGCGGCGCTCGACCCATTGATACTCCGGCCGGGTGAACACCGAATGCACGACACGGCGCACCGAGTCCGCAGGCAGCTGCGTGGCTCCCTGTACCGCCGGCAGCCACACCGCGACTCCTATCCCGATCAGTGTACCCCGGTGCCCAGCGTGCTCAGCTGTTCGCTCAGCACCTGCAGATCGAAGCCCTCGCGCCGGACCCGCAGGTCGTAGTACACGAGCGTGATGACACAGGAGAGGAGCGGGGTCAGAATGATCGGGAGGGCGGCGGCGATCACCTCGACGACCTGACCACTGATGAGCGACCCCGCCTTGAGCATGCCCGCCAAGGCGCCGACGAGCACCATGGGCAGGAACACCATGAGGCCGGTCACGAAGAAGATCCCGAAGATCCTCAGCTTGGCCCCCTTGGTCAAAGTCCAGGAGCGGCCCAGTGAGTCCGTCGCGCTGGTGAGATTCTCGAGGACGACGACCGGGGTCGTCACGGCGTAACCGCAGGCAACGAATGTCAGGAACCACCCGCCTACCGTGATGGCCAGGATCAACACCGGCGCCGCGGCGCCGCTGCCACCGCGAGCGATCAACGGAATCGTGACGGCGGCGACGATGCCGATCAGAATCGCGATACCGCCCAGGATGATACCCTTGGCGAGTCCCGCGACGAACAGAGACCAGATTTTGGACGCCCCGAGCGAGATGGCGTCAGCGAATTGCGGCTCGTGACCGAGGTACGCATCCGAGATCACCCGAATGGCGCACGCGCTCAGGAACAACCCCGCGAACGCCTGGATGAGGCTGGCCAGCAACGACAGGCCGAGGTTCTGCTGCTGGCCGCCCGACAGGCTGACATAGATCGTCATGGCGACCGGCAACCACAGGGCCACGACCCCGAGCCTCACGAACAGCATGAAGTGGCGACGGAAAATCGTCAGGGAGCCGTCGAGGACCTCTCCGAACGCCATCGGCTTCAGGTCGGGCATTTGCCTCGCTCCAGCTTGGGGATGGCGGTAAGATGAGGACGTGGCGCCTCCCGCGCGAGACCTCTCGTTTGACCTCCGCCAGCATCATGGCGTCGAGACCCCCGAGCACGTCGACGTGCGGCTCGAGCTGGCCGGGGTCGGGTCGCGGCTCGCCGCCGCGGTGCTGGACACGCTCCTGATCTGGATGGCCGCGCTCGGCCTCGTCCTGGTGAACGCCTCACTCATGAGCGGCGCGAGCGAGGCGAGCAGCTGGGCCACCGCCGTCATGATCCTGCTCGTGTTCCTGCTGTTCTGGGGCTACTTCACGCTGTTCGAAGCCTTGAACGGCGGCCGGACACCCGGCAAGCAGGCGCTGGGCATCCGGGTCGTCATGGACACCGGGCGGCCAATCACGGGATCGGCCGCAGTCGTCCGCAACCTGGTCCGGCTGCTCGATTGCTATTTCCCGCTCATGCCCGCACTGCCGGCGCTCATCATGATGTTCCTGCAGCGCAGCAACAAACGCCTGGGCGACATGGCGGCCGGAACCATCGTGGTGCGGGACAACCCGACTGGCTGGAGCCTCGGCACGGGGGTGGGGGTCGCAACGGCGCAGGTCGTGGAGGAACCGATCGAAGCCGGACCACCGGAGCTGTCGGAGGAGGAATTCCGGCTGCTGGACCGGTTTCTGAGCCGCCTGCACGAGCTGGCGCCTGGTGTGCGGGACCGCATCGCCATGGACCTGGCCCGCCGATTCGAGGCACGCATCCCCCGCCGCACCAAGGACGTGGAGGGTTACCTCGTCGAGGTGTTCACGGCGGAGCAGCGCAAGCGACGCAGCCGCTTTGCCGTGCGGGCCCAGCCCGGCGTCGCCGGACGCACCACGGTGACCGGCGAGCGGTTTCTCGCCCGCAAGCGCGAGGCGTGGGAGGCGTTCCGCACCACCGCGCTCCGCATGGAGCGCTCCGGCGTGGGCGCACTCGCTCCAGGTGAGATTCCCGCGTTCGCCGCGCAGTATCGCGAGGTCGCGGCCGACCTCGCGCGCGCGCACACCTACCAGGTCGATCCACGAGTCATCGAATACCTCGAGCGCATCGTTAGTGCGGGCCACAACGCGCTGTATCGAGCGCGAGGCAAAGGTGGCGTCGCGCTGTCCTCCTACATCTTGCGTGAGTTTCCGGCCGCGGTCGCGCAGTCCACGTCGTATGTGCTGGTCGCATTCCTGCTATTCGCGCTGCCCGCGGCCGCCGGCTACGCCATCATCCGGGAGCGGCCCGCGCTCGCAGACGAGCTGATCTCGCCCGTGATGATCAGCCGGGCGGAGCAGGCCGCGGAGCAGGAGGCACGGGGACGCGGCTATGCCCAGGCGGCCGCCGCCGAGCGTCCACGGGTCGCGGCGTTGATCATGACCAATAACATCAGGGTGTCGTTCGGCGCGTTCGTCGGTGGGTTGACCGGTGGCCTGCTGACGGCGTTTCTGCTCGTCTCCAACGGATTGATGCTCGGTCTGTCGTTAGGGCTGTTTAAGAACTACGGCGCGCTGAATCATCTCACGACGTTTGTCGCCGGGCACGGCGTGCTCGAGCTCACGGCAATCTTCATCTCGGCGGGGGCGGGGTTCCGGCTGGCGAAGGCGCTGATCGCCCCGGGCGATCGCACGCGCAGGGATGCGCTCGTGCTCGAGGGCCGGATCGCGGCGCGGATGATCGGTGCCGTCGTGACCCTGCTCGTGATTGCGGGGACGATCGAAGGTCTGTTATCGACCTCCGACGCCCCCGCGATCTTGAAGTACGGCGTCAGTGCCGCGACGGCCGTGCTGCTGGTCCTGTACCTCGCGAACGGCCGACGCTATTTGCGTTCTACGGCGTGACCGTCACACTTCCGTTCATCCC
>JBLNGI010000266.1:0-5826 GCA_050264615.1 Gemmatimonadota bacterium | reverse complement strand
GGCCGTGACCGAACACCCTCGATCCCTGGGCACGAGCTGGCCGGCGTGGTCAGCGCCCTCGGGTACGGCACGACGGGGGTGTCGGTGGGACAGCGGGTGTTCGGCCTCGCGGACTGGCATCGCGACGGCACCCTGGCGGAGTATGTGGCCGTCGAGGCACGCAACCTCGCGCCGCTGCCGGGCGACGTCGACTTCACGGTGGGCGCGAGCCTGCCTATCTCGGGCCTGACCGCGTGGCAGGGACTGTTCGAGCACGGCCGCCTTCAGGCGGGGCAGAGCGTCGTCGTGCACGGCGCAGCCGGCGAAGTCGGGTCGATGGTGACGCAACTCGCACGAGAGGCCGGCGCCTACGTCATCGGCACCGGACGCGCTGCCGACCGTCCGAAGGCGCTCGACTTCGGCGCGAACGAGTTCGTCGACCTCGACAACGACGCCCTGGAAGACGTCGGCGAAGTCGATCTGGTGTTCGATGTCATCGGCGGCGACATCGGGAAGCGGTCCGCAGGCCTGATTCGAGCCGGAGGAACACTGGTGTCCATCGTCGGGCCGCCCGAGGCGCGGCCCGCCGACGGCCTGGCGGTCGACTTCGTTGTCGAGTCCGATCGTGCCCAACTGAGTGAGATCGTCCAGCGGGTGCGGGACGGACGACTGCGGACGAACATCGGCAACGTCTCGACACTCGACGATGCCGTCGCCGCCTTCAACCCGACCAAGCGGATCAAGGGGAAGACGATCATCCGCGTTCGTCCGTGAGGACTCGGGGAAGGCGAGCGGTGCCGCACGCTTCGAACGCCGAGCAGAATTTGCAGGACGATGTCAATTTCCAGCAAGCTCGTTCGTCGTATCAGTGAGACGCCAAATGGGGCCGGCTCAAACAAGGAGACAGGCGATGCGTGTGATGGTTTTCGCGAAAGCCACCGAGGACAGCGAAAAGGGCGCGGCTCCCACGGCCGACGCGCTCGAAGCGTTCGCGGCGATGGACCGGTTCACCGAGGAGCTGGTCAAGGCCGGCGTCTTCATTGCCGGCGCCGGCCTCAAGAACGGCGCCCACGCCAAGCGCATCATTTGTGAAGGTCCTGGCCGCACGGTCATCGACTTGCCCGCGGCGAGGGGCGACTTTCTGTTCCGGGCCGGTCGACTGGCTGAGGCGCGTTCAGAATTCAAGGCGGCGGCCACGCTTACCCGCAACGCGCGGGAAAGAGCCTTTCTCCTCGCACGGGCGGACGCCTGCGACTGAAAGCAGTGAATCCTGTTTCTGAGGCGCCGAGGCGACGCACTGTCCAATCGGCAACTCTGTCAACTTTCCGATCTCTCGCCGGCGATGACTGCTTTTTTGGAAAATCGAGAGGCGGTCAGCAGCACATAGCTCGGCCCCTCTCACGAAACAGCGCTGGATCGATCCTGTCCAGGAGCTTGCGGACGTCGAATCCGGTCGCATTCGTCATCGCGACCGTGCCCACACGGTCGCCCGGATACAGACGCATCAGGCAGTGAACAGCCGCCGCCACCACCATTTGTAGAAAGAACTGTTGGCCACTGAGATTTCCGATGTGCCAGCCGAGTGTCATCGGGAGCGGTCGAAAGAATCCGTCGTGACTGCGGGATTTTCGGCGGCGGACGTGCGCTCAGCACCGGAATACCGACAGCCCCTTTCGGTTCAGGCCCGCCTGCTTCTCCGCGGCGCAGGTACGGCAAATGCTGCATCCATTGAGGGACTGACGGCGTTAACGCAGTGGGAACGATCATGAGCGACATCCGGATCGCGCGCCTCACCGGGACGTTCGGAATCGTGTGCGTCGCGCTCACGTTCGGGCAATTTCCATTGTGGCTCGTGGGCAGTGCTCCCTCCGTCTACGACGGCCGCGGATTCGCGCAGCATCTGTTCGACATTAAGAACGTCGCCTTCACGCGCATCCTCATGGACCAGGGCATCTACGTGAGCATGCTGGTGTTCGCCGCCGGGCTCCGCCATCTGATTCGTCAGGCACGGGCCGAGTCGGAATGGATCGGCACGCTCCTGTTCGGCGCAGCCTTGGGGTGGGTGGCGGTGACGGTCGTGGCGGACGGCCTGGAGGGCGGCGCCGTTCTCGATACTTTGAACGGCAACCCCGATCCGTCAGCGGTGCGAGCGCTGATTGCCGGAACACTCCTCATCTACAACGGGTCGATTGTGTTTGCGATTACGGGACTCTTCCTCGGGGCGGCCGGGTGGGCAACGTTCGATAGCGGCGTGCTGCCGCGTTGGACTGGATGGATCGCTGTCGCTGCCGCCGTGGCGTGCGCTGCCTCGGTGCCTGCGATGTACGGCGGCCCGGTCGACTACTCGGGCTTTTACAACGCCGGCGGGTGGGGGCCCGCGATCGTGGCGAACTTTCCGCCGATGATCTGGTTCCTGGCCGTCAGCGTGATGTTGATTCGCCGACACGATGCCAAAAGCCAGGTGATCGGGCATGCCGCGTGATCGACGTGGAGACGGAAGATGTCTTACCCATTAGGGTTCAAGACTCCTGACGGTGACACGAAATACAAGCTGGCCAGTGGCAGTCGTTGAACCCAATCGCGCGCTCGTGTTCGATATGCGGAACATGGGCGGCCTTGATGGGTGCGGCAGTTTGGGCTTTTTAAGGACCAGGGCCAATCAACGTCCGGCCGCAGGACACGGGAGCACCAAGATGATATCGACGGCACCTTCGCCAAACGAGCGCGCGTCGCTCGAAGTCGTGGTCGCGGGCGAGGAGCGAGCGACGCGGCGCAATAGGAGGATCATCGTGTCTCGCTACGGCGGGCCCGATGTGATGACGGTCATCGAGGAGCCGCTGCCAGAACCCGGACCGGGAGAGGTGCGGGTGAGGATCCTGGTCGCGGGCGTCGGATACCCCGATGTCCTGATCAGAGAGGGGACGTACCCAGGAGGCCCGAAACCGCCCTTCACCCCCGGCTACGAGTTGATCGGAGTCGTCGACAAGCTCGGTGCTGGCGTCAACGCCTTCAAGCTCGGTCAGAGAGTCGGCGCCCTCTCCGTGTACGGCAGCCACGCCGACTATCTGTGCGTCCCCGCCTGGTGGCTCGTTCCCGTTCCCGACGGGCTCGATCCGGCGGAGGCCGCCATCGTGGTGTTCAACTACATGACCGCCTACCAGATGCTGCACCGCACTGCACGGTTGAAGCACGGAGAGCGACTCCTCGTCCACGGCGCTGCAGGCGGTGTGGGCACGGCCGTCCTGCAGCTCGGACGGATCGTCGGCCTCGAGCTGTACGGGACTGGATCGGAAACTCAGACCGCCGTCATCTCAGCCCTCGGAGCGACCCCGATCGACTACACGAAAGGCAGCTTCGTCGAGCGCATCCGCGAGCTCACCGGCGACGGCGTGGACGTGGTGCTCGATGGCATCGGCGGAAGCGTCGCACTCGGTTCCTATCGTGCACTCCGCCGCGGGGGCCGACTGGTAATGTACGGACACTACGGCACGACGATTGATGGGCGGAAGAGTGCACGCCGGATCGCAGTCTTCTATCTGTCTGGTGCGCTGGTCTTCGCCGGGAACCTGCTCCCCAACGGCAAGCGAGTCCTGACCTTCCAAGTGGCGAAGCTTCGCGACCGTCACCCCACGTGGTTCCGCGAGGATGCCACCGCGCTATTCGAGCTCCTCGCAAAGCGGAAGATCGCGCCCATCGTGGCCGAGCGGATCCCGCTCGTCGAGGCTCGGCGCGCACACGAGAACCTCGGTCACGGCGGTATCACCGGTAAGCAAGTCCTGATCTGCGATGAGAAGGCTGCTGGCATCGGCGACTGGCCGCGAAGCGCTTGAGTGCAACGTCACGCCGGCGCCTTCGGGGATCATTTTTTCGAGCGTCGATTGCATTCGGCTGGCAAACTCGAAGCTCTCGCTAACGCGCGATCTCGGACGTCGCCAAGAAACACGTCAACCCTCCCGCAGCGCCTCGGTCGGTTGAACACGCAGCGCCCGGCGCGCCGGTGCGGCGCACGCAAGCACGCCTACCACCGCCAGGATGGCGGACGTGATCACCGACGAGACGAGGAGATCCGCGGTCAGGCTGTCGGCGCGCCACGCTAGGAGCAGGACGAGGGTGTTGCCGGCGATGATGCCGCCGCCGAGCTGACGACCCGCACGGGCGAAAACGCTCCCGAGCACGCGCCGGGAGTTGGCGCCGAGTGCGATCCGGATACCGATCTCGCGGGTGCGACGCGCCACGGCGACGGCCATGAGCGCGTAGAGGCCGGCCGCGGAGAAGACCACCGCCACGAGCAGAACGCTGCCGAAGACGACGCTGCCGACCAACATCCGTTTTTGCTCCTGTGCGACGATGTCGTCGAGGGTGACGATATCCTGGAGGTGCAGACCCGCATCGACCTGCCGCGCAAGGGCGTCTACGCGGGGCGCAAGCAGCGCCGCGTCCCCCGCGGCGCGCACGGCGACCACGACTGGATCGACCTCCGCGACGGAGGCCGCGCGATAGAGGTACGCCGCCCCACCCCAATCGGCGTCGAACGTCCACAGATCGGTGACCACGCCAACGATCTCGTGCCACGGTCCCGGCTCGCCTTCGCCGCCTCGCTGGAGCGTTCGGATTCGCGCGCCCACGGGATTCCTGCCGACAACGCGCATGAACGCTTCGTTGACCACGACGGGCCGGTTCGTCGCCCCGGCGTCAGCGGTCTGCAAGCCGCGGCCGGCCACGATCTTGGCGCCGAACGCCTCGTGATAGCCGGCACCGACAGCAGCCATGGCGAATCCGCCCTCGTAATTGCCTTGCAGGCGAGCTGGAGCTGCGCCGTCCTGCTCCATTTCCAGCGACACCCAGTCCGGGTACATCGTCGGCAGGCGATTGCCGTACGTCACGTGCGTCACACCAGGCTCTTCACGCAATCGACCCGCGAAGTTTTCGTATGCGAGCGCGCGACGCGCGGCGATCTGCCCGTCGTCGGGCACACCATGCTCGCCGGCCAGCGCCTCGTTGTCGATGCCGAGACGGAAGGTGAGGTAACGCTCCGTCGGAAACGCTGCCGACGTCTGCTCCTCTTGGATGGTGTTGGTGAAGATTCCCACCGCGGCGGGCACGAACAGCAGCGTAAACGCCACCTGCGCGCCGACGATGAACGACCAGATGCCGCCGAACTTCATCGTTCCGCCGGTGCTGGTGATCCCCTGCAGTCCCCGCCGGATGGACGCGGCCGTGGCCTTCAGTGCGGGGAGCACGCCGATCAGTGCCGCGGCGACGAGTGCGAGCAGCAGCGCATACGCGATGGTGCCAGGCTCGAGCCTCAGATCCACCCAGAACGGCAGGCCGTCCCCAATGATCTGACTCGCCTTGGCCCAAGCATAGCGCACCGTCGTCTGGGTGACGACGAGCCCGAGCACGGCAGCGGCGAGGGCCAGCACGAGCGCTTCGGTGACGATCTGCGCGATCACGCGGGCGCGGCTCGCTCCCAGCGCGTGACGGACGACCATCTCCGACTCGCGCATCGCCGTGCGCGCGAAGATCAGCGTCGCGACGTTCGCCGACACCGCCCCCAGCAGCAGCAGGACGATGGCGTGGACTGCCAGATCTTCCAGCCGCAGCGGATCACCCGGCGTGCGCCCGGCGAATGCGCGAACCCGCGTACGTAACTGTGTGTGGGTTGCCGGCTGGTCGGCGGTCAGGCGTGCCGAGACGACGTCGAGCTCCGCTGCGGCGTCCTGCCAGCTCGCTCCGCGGGCGAGGCGGCCGAACTCCTGTACGTCCGGTCCTTCCCGCGGCGGCGCGTCCTGGTCCTGCAATGGCACCCAGAGCTGGTGGTTGCGCGGGAAGCCAAAGCGCGGCGGC
>JBLNGI010000265.1:0-5972 GCA_050264615.1 Gemmatimonadota bacterium | reverse complement strand
GCTGGGCGCGCACGAGCAGCGAATTGGTCGCTTCGTCGGGCACGATCTGCACATCGCCGCGCAGTCTCCCCGGCAGGCTGGGCAGCCGCGTGCGTCCCAACTGAACGCTGACCGCGGGCTGGCCCGGGATCTCGGTCGGCGGGACCTGCTGCTGCCGCAATTCTTCAGACAGCGTCGGGTTCGCCTCTCCCAGGGCGGCGGTGTAGTCGGTGCCGTGTCCTCCAAAAATCGACTGCAGCGTCCCGGCAAGCTTCACCGCGCGCGCGTGCTTCAAGCGATAGACGAATAGTCGGACCTCGGCACTCGTCGAGTCGTGGCTCTGCGCGCGTGCCGCGTCTCTGCTGGACGGCGCGGTCCCTGTGTCCTCGATGCGAATGAACGAGCCATCCTCCGTGACCTTCAAACCGTTCGACGCCGCCAGGCTCCGCAGCAGCGGGAGAATCTGATCGGGAGCAATCGGTTGATTGGTCCGCAGCGTGATGTGCCGTTGGGGCAGCTCGGAGTACACGAGGTTCAGGTGACCCGCCTCGGCGAGCGCCGACAGGACGAGTCGCAAGTCCGCGTCCTGAAAGTCGAACTGCACTCCGCCTCCGGCCACGGCGCGCACCGGCGCCGGCTCCTGGGCGTGGGCCACCGCCCCAAGCAGACAGGCAGCGCACACCAGCCAGCGTGGAGTCATGATTTCTCACCCGGTTTGGCGATCCGCACGACTGCGTTGACGCCGGTTGGCGATGTGAACTCCGCCGCGCCTGGACTCACCGCGCGGAGCGTCCAGTCACCGATGCGTTCGCCGACACGCACGATGCGTGGCGGCGCGCCACCCCAGGCGCACATTGCGAAACCGCGACCGTCGGCCGAAACGGCTGTGCCGATCACCAGGATCGCGAGCGTCTGCTGCGAGTTGGCGGCGACATTTCCCCCGGCGCTCTGGAGTCGACGGGCTGGGCGCCGGCGCTGCGGGTGGAACGGGTCCTTGTCCAGCGCTGTGAGGACACGCGTCAGGGAATACGGCTCGTACGACGACTGCGGTCCGGCGGAATCGGACGAAGCACGGGTGGCGCCGGACAGTGGCTGCACATCGACTCGGCGCAGCGCGTGCCACGCGGTGAACAGCACGAGCGCCAGCGCCGCCGCCAGGGCGGTACCAGCCAGGCGCACGCTCACGGCGTCCTTCCAGGTTCCGGCAGCATGTAGCCGCGGATGATCGCCGAAAGCAGGAGTGACTCCGTGTCGGCCGAATCGGGTTCGGCGCCGGCGTCCGAACGCGCGACGGTCATGCCTTCGATGCGCAGGAGCACGGCCCCGTTCTCGAGCCTGGCCAGCCAACGCAGCAGTCCTTCCAGATCGGTGCGACCGCGTACCTCGATCCGCACGCCGATGAGCCCGCCGTCGATGGGTTCAGGGGCGCGGCTTTCGATCGCGTCGAGCGCCACACCCTGGCGGCGCGCCTCATCGCCCACGAGACCGACCAGGGCCGCGCTCGCCGCCAACGGATCGCGACCGGGGAGGAGTTTGAGGCGCTGTCCGTCGAGGTCGTGGGTCGCCCCGCGCACGTCGGAGGGCAAGTCGTCGGCGGTGCCGAGCACCGACAATTCGCGCGCCAGCAGCGCGCGCTGCTCCGTGACGCGCTCCGTGAGCGTCGCGTGGGAGCGGCGGTAGGGCTGAATGCCAAAGCTGAACACGAAGGAGGCCAGCAGGATCGACCCACCGAAGGTCATGGCGCGCCGGTCGCGCATGCACATCTGCTTCCAGGCCTTCATTGAGGTGTCCACCGAGCCGAGATCCCAAAATGTTCTCGGACGACTCCGCTGGCCGTCACATCCTGACGAATGGCGCCGTCGGCACGTACGGCGCTGAGCTGCGGCATGCGCTCGAGGCCTTGAAAAACGTTTGCGGCCTCGGGAGCAATGCCGACCATCGCGACGCTGTCGCCAACCGATCGGAACGCCACGAGATGCGCCTCGCGCGGCAGATAATCGGCCAGATCGGCGAAGAAGAGCGACCAATTTGGTGACCGCTCCTCGATGGACCGCAACGAGCCAAGTATTCCTTCGACGCGGGCCAGAGAATCTCGGGCGTGCATCACCTGAGCGAGGTCCGCGGCGATCGCGACCCGGCGCTCGCGGAGCCTGCTCAGCTCACGGTTCAGTCCCCAGTAGTCGAGGGCCGCGGACACGAGCAGGCACAGCCCGGCCGCCGCCGCCAGGACTCCCGCGAGTCGCCGGGCCCGCTGCCGGCGGATTGCGCGGCGCGCTTCGGTGACCAATTCGAGCGCATTTTCGGCCAGCCGCGGCGCGTGCTCGGCGGCGATCACGAATGGATCGATCGCGGTCGCACCGGCCGCCGTTTCTCTGGCCCGGAGGCGAGCGCGCTGCACAACCTTTCCGTTACGCAGCTCGAGCAGCTCGGCAAAGTTGGGAGCGCGCGCGACGATCTGCCCGTCGCGACTGTGCGCCGCCCATGCCACGTGCGCGGGCACGACCGACCGCAATGTCCAACCGATCTGCGCGACGGCGGCTTCGAGACTCGTGATCAGCAGAGCGGAGATCGCCGCGGCGAAGGGCGGATCGCTGCCGACGACCAGCGGGTCGCGCGCGCCGACGAAGTAGCGCGCCGCATCGCGTGCGATGACGCGCCGATGTTCATCCGCTCGGAGGGTCGGCATGGGGATGCGGCGCACGTCCACGAGGGGCGGCAGAACCGCAACGGTAACCGCCGCGTCGGGAAGCCCAGAGTCCCTTTTCAGATCGGCAAAAGCGCGAGCGAGGTCGGCGACATCGGTCGTCTCGAACGAACGGCGGCCGGGCAGTGCAGCCCGCAGGCGGTCAGCGCCGAGCGCAATGCCGATGTGCTTCATTCTGCCCGGCTCCACACGTAGAACGCCGACTCACGACTGCGCACCAGAAAGCCTGTCACGCGCGCACGAACCGGACTTCCCGGCAGCCACGCCTCGCTCTCCACCTCGACTTCTCGCGTTTCGGTTGTCGCCCGACCGAGCAACTGAGGTAACGCAGCCGCGAACTCGCGGCGCGCAGGGGGAGAGAGCTCGCGCTCGAGGTCCGGGAGCAGACCGATGGTGCGTCGCGCCCGGCGGGCGCGATAAACAACGGCCACGGCCTCCTCGGTAAATCCTTTGAGGGTCAGCAGGACCGGGCGATCCGCCGCGTTGATGTTGATCTGCCCACTGCCCAGCAGGGTCAGATACCGCCACACCTGCTCATACAGCGCCGGCGTCATTCCACGTACGTCCCGCAGTTCGCCGAGCGACTGGAATGGCCCGTTAGCAGGCATGACCGCAGCGCCGGCCTCGAGATAGGCATCCCGCTCGGCGCCGCGCATGCGGTGCAGGTCATCCGGGTCGCGCCAATCGGCAATCGCCTGCGCCAGCCGATCGGCGACGCCTGCGTCCACGCGCAGCGCGACAAACAGACGCCTCAGCTCGTCTTCGCTGGCCCGGTTGAGATTGAGTGCCGCGCCCGCGTCACGAGCGTGAACGACGGCGCGCCAGTCACCGACCTCGAGCGTGTCGCGAACGACTGAATCCGCGCCACGCCACGGATCGATTGGCGCCGGGACCGTGACCTCCAGGCGTGCCGCGAGGCGTTGTCGCAACTGCTCGATGCCCGCATTCGCCGCCGCCTGCGCGCCGGTCCATTCCACGAGATTCGCCGCGGCGAGGCGGCGGCGCCGCGTGCCGGCGCTCAACGCGAGGCTCACCACCGAAAACGCGACGAGGAGCCAGAGCGCGGCGAGCAGCGCGAACCCTTTGGAGTTCCTCACTGCCCGCTCCGGAAGGAGACGTGGATCGGCAAGCGGAGCAGCGGCGGAAGCGTGTCGTGCTGAGCCGAAGTCAAGCGGAGCTCGACGCCGGCGGGGAGCAACGTCGTGGAGATCCAACTCGAGAGCCACGCCGGACGTCCCATGACGCCGCTCAGATAGCGTGCATCGAGACCTGAGACGTGCGGGTCCAGCTCGAGTCTCGTGACCGTGGCGCCGCGCCATGTCATGAACGCGGCGGTCAGTCCACGTTCAACCGTTTCGCTGTCCCGGTCCACATAGATCCGCATCACCGTTTCGCCGGTACCGAGCGGGGTCGGCGCGGTCGTCAGAAATGTCAGCTCGTCATCGGGGAACCGGTGCTCCCACACGCCGTCGAGCCCCCGGAAGCTCGGGCCGCCTTCCTCAGCCAACAGGTGAGCGCCGCCGAGCCACCGGGTGATGTCGGATCGGACGGTCGCGGCGTGAGCGACCTCGTCCATCGCCGCCTCGAGCCGCGCGCGCCGGTCGCCGAGCATGGCGAACGCCCCGAAACCGGCGCTCAGTGCCAGTCCCGTCACCGTGATGCCGATGACGAGCTCGAGCAGTGTCATGCCGCCCGGGCCCCTCATCGGAGGACCCCGGTCGGGACAGGCCGATAGAGCCGTGTCGCCAGTGTGTAATCGCCGCGATCGCCCCCCGCGGTAATCGTGACGGTGACATCGTAGAGTTCGCGCGCGCCGGAGACGGGCTCGACCTTCGCGGTCCAGCGGTAGCGCTCGAACGGTTCCGCAAACGTTCCGCGCGCGAGCGAATCCGGGAATGGCGACATCGTGCGTGGCGAGACGAGCGAGACCATGGCGAGCCGGTCCTGCGCGAGCGCGGCGACGGTGTAGGCCTCGACCGCTCGATCGGCCGTGCGCAGCTCACCGCCCACGGCCTCGAGGGCCGAGACGCCCGCAAGTCCAACGATCGCAAGCGCGATCACCGCTTCGAGGATCGTGAACCCTGCCTCAGCGCGCCTGGACACGAATGCCTCCCGTCCAGCGATCGAGGATAAGCGCGAGTGCACCAGTCGGACCGATTACGACAAGCGAGTCGCCGTCGACCGCGCCGGTAGCGGAGAATCGGAACGTGGGCCGAGCCGCGGGACTTTGCAGCCGGGTGCCCTCAGCGAGCATGATCGTTCCGGAATCGATGGCCGCGTCCTGGGAGCCGCGGATCCACCAGCGGCCTTGGTCGGTCATCACGAGGTTCAGAGGCGTGGCGCGTTCTAGGGCGCTCGTTTGTGCGCCCGATAGCAGCTGCTCGACGGCGCGGGCGGTGCCACTGGTGGGGTCGTCCGCGGTGATGCGCGCGAGGGCGGGAGCCACCGCGGCCGCGGTAATGCCGAGGATCGCGAGGACCACCAGGATCTCGACGAGGGTGAAGCCGTGAGGTCTCACCGATAGAGTCCCGCGTTCATCCCGTAAACCGCCTGCAGCACCGAGAGCGCGACCAGCGCGACAATGCCGCCGAACGTCACGATCATGGCGGGCTCGAGCAGCGTGACGAGGCGCTGCGCGCCGCGTTCGGTGCGCTCCTCAAAGATTTCCGCGGCTTTGAGCAGGAACTCCTGCAATCGACCCGACTCTTCGCCGACGGCGACGAGCTGCGCGAGCAGAGGATGAAACAGCGCGCCCTCACCGAACGCGCGATTGAGCGACACACCTTCGCGCACGCGCGTGCGAATGCGAGCCACTTCTTCCTGCGCCAGCGGATCGGGCAGGCATTCGACGGTTTCATCGAGCGCGCCGAGCAGCGGGGCCCCGCCGCCGAGCATGACGCCGACGAGGCGCGCGACGCGGGCGCCCAGTGCCTGGCGCCGCAGCGTGTTGATGACCGGGAGCTCGAGCAGCACGCGCGCCGCCGCGCGCCGGCCCTCGGCGGTGCGACGAGTCCAGGCGAGCAGGAACGGAACGCCGGCGGCGAGGGCGAGGAAGACGGGCCAGCCGTGCTTCAGCGCTCCGGCGATGCCGAGGACCAGGGCGGTCGAGCGCGGCAGTGTTGCGCCGGTGCCCTGGAGCAGCTCGGCGAACCGCGGGAGCACGAAGAACGCGAGGACCACGAGCGCCACCGTTCCGGCGGCGGCGAGGACCAGCGGATAGACCGACAGCGACAGCAGTCTGGCTCGCAGCCGTTCGTCGCGCTCGAGCTGATCAGAAAGCCGAGTGAAC
>JBLNGI010000264.1:0-5164 GCA_050264615.1 Gemmatimonadota bacterium | reverse complement strand
TCCTGCGAGCCGCCCCGAAGACCCGTGTGCTGGTCCTCACTATGCATGACGATCCCGCGTATCTGGCCTCCGCGATGGCGGCCGGGGCGGCCGGCTATGTGGTGAAGAAGGTCGCCGATTCGGAATTGCTGTCGGCCATTCGGGCCGTTCACGCTGGTCGTACGTTTGTCGATCTCACGCAATCGTTGGACACGCCCCCGCACGCACTCTCGCCCGTCCGGGTCGAGGCCGACCGCCCGAAGGTCCTGAGCCCGCGCGAGCGGCAAGTGCTCAGGCTCCTGGCACAGGGGTACTCCAATCAGCAGATCGCCGCTCGAATCAACGTGAGCGTGAAGACCGTCGAAACGCACCGGACTCGGCTGAGCGAAAAGCTCGGTCTCAAAGGCCGGGCGGAGCTATATCGCTTTGCCGTCGAGTCCGGAATCCTCGCTTCCGATCCGTAACCAGCTGTAGGGTTTTCCCCGACACGCCGCCTGCATTGAGGGAGTTCCCCGCTTCGCCGATTGCGGCGTGGTCTCCAATCAAGGCCTTCGCCGGGTTACGGGTCGAGGGAGAGACGCGCCGGGATCAAAACACCGATCGCTGGGACTCCATGATCGGCAGCGGCCGGCTGGCCTGGTACTTCAAGCCATCCGCCACGTCCGTCCTCATCGGCAGCGGCGTGTTCGCCGGCGCGCGGCACATGCGGTTCCCGTTCCAGCTCCGGCTCGCGGACCGGGACGGAGGCGTGCCGGGCTACGCCGGTTCACGCGTCGCCGGCGGAGTGCGGACCGTCGGACACCTCGAGGCGCGCCAGGCGATCGGTCGGCTCAGCCGGCACGTCGCGGTGGGGCTCGCGAGCTTTGCCGCCGCGGGCAAGATCTGGGCGGCCGACGCGCCATTCGGCGTCGACAGCCGAGTCAACGTCGGGGTGGGGGTGGGACTGCTGGCGGCCATCCCACCGCAGTCCCGCCAGCTGTGGCGCCTGGACGTCGCGGTTCCCGTGAGTGCGGACGCCCACGCCGGCTGGGAGCTCCGGTTGACGGTCACCCGGGCACGCGGCTTCTGGCGCGAGCCGGGCGACGTCGCGCGGGCACGGGCCGGCGCCGCGCCCTCAACGATCTTCACCTGGCCGTAATATTATCGGGCCCAGGGGCTCGATATCGGGTTCATGGATGCCCCCGACGGGCTGAGCCACGCCATCACCTGTGAAAACGAGTGACGAGGAGCTGATGAGAAGAGCCATCGTGACGGAGAAGGGGCCGAAGCCGGTTGGTCCGTATTCACAGGCAATCGTCGAAGGCGATTTCATTTTCGTGTCGGGACAAGGACCGATTAATCCAGGAACAGGGAGTTTGGAGTTGGGAGATGTGCGCGCGGAGACGAAGCGGGTGTTCGAAAACATCAAGGCGATTCTTCAGGCGGCGGGCTCATCACTCGATCAGGTCATGAAATGCAATGTGTATCTGCGCGACATCAAGGATTTCGCCGTGATGAACGAGGTGTACGCCACATACTTCTCGGCGCCGTTTCCGGCCCGCACCACGATCCAGGCCGGTGCGCTGCCGGGCGGCATCGCCGTCGAGATCGAGTGCATCGCGAAGCGGGCGCAGTAGTGGACGCCCTCGACCTCGACACCCCTGCCCTCTACGTCGATCTCGACGTGCTCGAGCGCAACATCGCGCGCATGCAGGAGCAGTGCCGAGCGTGGGGTGTTGACCTCCGGCCGCACGTGAAGACCCACAAGATCCCGGAAATCGCGCGGATGCAGCTCGATGCCGGTGCTATCGGGATCACGGTCGCCAAAGTGGGCGAGGCGGAGGTGCTGCCTGGCGACGACGTCCTCGTCGCCTATCCCCTGCTCAAGCCGAAGCTGCCGCGTGTGCGAGCGCTGGCGCAGAGGCGACACGTGAAGGTGGCGGTCGATTCGGTGGACGTCGCGCGTGACCTCGAGGGGATCGATACGCTGGTGGAGATCGATGTCGGCGTAGGTCGCACCGGCGCGCAGTCACCCGAACAGGCAGTGGAGATCGCGCGGGCGTGCTCGAATTTCCAGGGGATCTTCTATTGGCCGTCATGGCTCGACGCAGCAGGGTTCCGGGCGGCGTGCGTGAAGATCGATGCCGTCCTCGAAAAGCTTTCCGCGGCGGGGTTCGAGGCGACGATCGTCTCTGGAGGTTCGACGCCGGGCGCGTCGAAAACGCCTCTGATTCCGCAAACCACCGAGATCCGGCCTGGCACCTACGTCTTCTATGACGCGAGCAGCCTCCACGCGAAGGTCTGCAACGAGGCGGACTGCGCGCTGCGCGTGCTCACGACGGTCGTCAGCACCGCGGTACCGGGCCAGTGCGTGATCGACGCCGGGTCAAAGACCTTCTCGAGCGATCAGACATTTGGTGTCGGGACGTACGGCCATTTCGTCGGGCGAGCGTGGCGCATGCGGAAAATGAACGAGGAGCACGGCTACGTGGAGATTAATGGGCCTGCCCACGTCGGAGAACGAATCTGGGTGGTGCCAAGCCACTGTTGCGCGACGGTGAACATGCACGACGAGATTTGGTACGGCCGCCGCGGCCACGTTGCAGGCAGCTGGAAAGTCGCTGCCCGTGGGAAGGTGCGTTGATGGATCTCGTCACATTCGGCGAAGCCATGGTGCGGTTCTCCCCGCCTGCCTCGCAGCGGCTCGAGCAGGCGAGGGCCCTCGAGGCGAGCGTGGGCGGGAGCGAGCTGAACGTCGCCGTGCTCGCCGCGCGGCTCGGCGTCACGTCGCGCTGGGTCTCCCGACTCCCCGACAACGCGCTGGGCCGCATGATCGAGGGCCGAGCCCGCGAGCAGGGCGTGGATGCGCGCGTCGAGTGGACCGCCGAGGGACGCGTGGGTCTCTATTTCGTGGAGTTCGGCGGGGCACGCATCAGCAGTGTGCTATATGATCGCGCGGGATCGGCGATCAGCCGCATTACTCCGGGCAGTGTCGACTGGGCGTCCGTATTCGCCGGGGCGCGCTGGTACCACGTCAGCGGCATCACGCCGGCGCTGAGCGACGGCGCGGCGCGGGTCACCGCCGAGTCGCTCGCCGCAGCAAAGGCGGCGGGACTGACCGTGAGTTACGATCTGAACTATCGCCCCAAGCTGTGGAGTGCCAAGGAGGCGCGCGCGGTGCAGGCGCCGCTCATGGAGCACGTGGATGTGCTCATCGCCGCCGAGGAAGACGCCCGGGTGATCTTCGATGTCGGTTCCGCGGAATCACTCGCGAAGCGGTTCAAGATCGGCGCGGTGGCGATCACCCTGCGTGATAATCCGCGTTCCGCAACGGTCGCGGCGGACGGGAAGGTCTACAGCGCCCCGCGCTTCGAAGTCGAGACCGTGGATCCGATCGGCGCCGGCGACGCGTTCACGGGCGGTCTCATCGTGAGCCGGCTCGAGCATCGCCCCTGGGACGAGGCGGTTCGCGTCGCGACCGCGACGGCCGCGCTCAAGCACACGATCCCCGGCGATTTCTGCGTCGTGACGCGCAATGACGTCGAGCAGCTCCTGCGCGGCGCGAGCGCGAGGGTGTCACAGTGAGAGCGAAGTCGGTAGCAAAGCTGCGTGAGGTTGGCATCATCCCAATCATCCGCGCATCGAGCGCTGATGTCGCGATGCCGATTGCCGAAGCGCTGCTCCAGGCTGGACTCGCGGTCGTCGAAATCACGATGACCGTCCCCAATGCGATCGACGCGATTCGCGCCGTCGCGAAGCGCTTTACGGGCAAGATGCTCGTCGGCGCGGGGACCGTGACTGATGCCGAGACGGCGCGGCGCGCCGTGGACGCCGGTGCGGAGTTCATCGTATCGCCGTGCCTGGTTGCCGACGTCATCGAGGCTGCACACGACGTGGACGTCGCGGTGCTCCCCGGGGCGCTCACGCCGCGCGAGGTTTTCGAGGCGTTTGGATCGGGCGGTGACATGGTGAAGGTGTTTCCGGTGCAGAGCGTCGGCGGCGCAGCGTATCTGCGCGCGCTGCGTGGGCCATTTCCGGACATTCCCCTCGTCCCGACGGGCGGCGTCAGCCTCGAGAACATCGGCGAGATGTTCCAGGCTGGCGCCGCGGCCGTCGGGGTCGGGAGCTAGCTGATCTCACAGGATGCGCTGGCTCGGCGCGATTATGCCGCGATTGGCGCGCTGGCTAAACAGTTCATGCTGAGGAGGTTTCAATGAGTCCGAAGAAGGCTCCGCAAAAATCCACCAGGCGTAAGGGATTCACGGCCGAGGAACGCGCGGCGATGAAAGAGCGCGTTAAAGAGCTGAAGGGCTCCGCGGAGGGGGAAAGCGCGGTGCTGGCGAAGCTCGCCACCATGCCGGAACCCGATCGCGCCATGGGCAAGCGGCTCCACGCCCTCATCATGGCCAGCGCGCCCACCCTGTCGCCGAAACTCTGGTATGGCATGCCTGCCTACGCCAAGAACGACAAGGTCGTGTGCTTCTTCCAAAACGCGGCGAAGTTCAAAGCGCGGTACTCGACGCTTGGCTTCAGCGACAAGGCGAACCTCGACGACGGCGCCATGTGGCCGACCAGCTTCGGATTGAAGGAATTGACTGCGGCCGACGAGGCACGGATCGGCGCGCTCGTGAAGAAAGCGGTGAGCTGACAGGACTCCTACTCCAGGACCGCGACTGTCACGCCGACACCGGCGAACGAATCCATCGCTGCGAGCTCAGCACCGACCTGCGCTAGGGCAATGGTTTTTCCCAACAGCCTCTCGGGATGCAGCCGTCCCTTGGTGATCAACTCCAGCATCCCAGCGTATTCCCGCGCCTGCAGTCCGTGCGTCCCCAAGATTTCGAGCTCCCGCGCGATCACCTGACTCATGGGCACGGGGGGCTCGCTCTGATCACCGAGGAGCAACCCGACCTGGATGTGCCGTCCTCGCTTCCGGAGTGAGAGGATCGAATTACGGCAGGTGGCGGGGCTGCCGAGGGCGTCGATCGAGACGTGGGCGCCCCCCCCGCCTCCCGTCACCTCCCGGATCGTCCCCGCCACATCCGCCGTCGCCTGCGCATCGATGATGATTTCGGCGCCACAGGTGCGGGCCAGCTCGAGTTTGTCCGCAGCGATGTCGACGCCGATCACGCGCGCATCGAGGGACCGCGCGATCATGATGGCTGAGAGGCCCACGCCGCCGCAGCCGTGCACGGCGACCCATTCG
>JBLNGI010000263.1:0-2805 GCA_050264615.1 Gemmatimonadota bacterium | reverse complement strand
GACGATGACAGTCACCCGATCAGCGAGAAATGCCCGCAGGACGCGTCGGCGGACGTCAGCCGAGAGGCCGGCGTGGTAGGGCGCGGCTCTCACGCTCGTGCGCAGCAGCGCGCGTGTGACCAGCTCGGTGAGCCGGCGGGTCGGCGTATAGATGATTGATGCGCCCCCGCCCACGCCCCCCCTTGCCCCGCGCACCCGCGCGCGGATCACTCGAAAGCGCTCCCGATCATCCCTCACCCGCTGCACCGAGAAGGTCAGGTTGGGCCGGTCGAACGACGTGACGACCACATGGGCCTCCGGCATCCGCAGCACGCGCAGAATATCGGATCGCGCGGCCGGCGTGGCGCTGCCGGTGAGCGCGATGGTCGCTGGTCTGCCCAGCAGCGACCGGAACTGGCCGAGCCGCCGGTACACCGGTCGAAACGCATTCCCCCATTCCGTGATGCAGTGCGCTTCATCGATTGCGAGCAGCGCGACGGGGGTCTGCGTGGCCACGAGCCTCCGCGTCAAGGACGCCAGCCGCTCCGGCGCGCAGTACAGAAGCCTCAGCCGCCCGCTCGTCGCGGCAGCGAGCACGGTGCGGCGTTGCTCGGCGTCGAGCTGGCTGTTCAGGTAGGCGGCGGCGATGCCGCGGCGCCGCAGCGCGCCGACCTGGTCCTGCATCAGCGCGATCAGCGGCGAGATGACGAGCGTCAGCCCCTGACCGAGCAGGGCGGGCACCTGATAGCAGAGCGACTTCCCCGCGCCCGTCGGCAGCACCGCGAGCACATCGCGGCCGGCGAGCAGCGGACCGAGCACTTTGAGCTGGTGCACGCGGAAGCGCGGATGACCAAAGTGTTGCTCGAGAACAGCGCGGGCGGCATCGAGCCCCATCGGCGCACGTTCGCATGCGCTGGCCATTCCCCCCTACCCCAAACGCGCAGGTCGGGGCACGTTTACGCGCTATGCGAACCATCAAAACTCTCCCCATCGTGGCCCTGGTGATGACTTCATTGCTCCACGCGCAATCGATCCCATATCCCCCGGCTCGCAAAAGTGACGTCGTCGACGACTACTACGGCACCAAGGTCGCCGACCCATATCGCTGGTTGGAGGATGTGGACTCACCCGAGACGCGCGCCTGGGTCGAGGCGGAGAACCGCGTCACCTTCGCCTATCTGGAGCAAATCCCGGAGCGCGAGCGGATTCGCCGCCGGCTGACGGCGCTGTGGGACTATCCGAAGTACGGGGCGCCGTTCAAGAAGGGCGGGCGCTACTTCTTCTTCAAGAACGCGGGTCTGCAGAACCAGTCCGTCCTGTACACGCAGGCCTCATTGACCGCCCAGCCTGAAGTCCTGCTCGATCCGAACACGCTCTCGGCCGATGGCACCGTGGCGCTTTCGATTCTGGCATTCTCCGAAGACGGCCGCACCATGGTGTACGGCACATCGGGGAGTGGATCGGACTGGCAGGAATTCCGTGTCCGTGATGTGATGACCAAACGGGACAAGAGCGATCACCTGAACTGGATCAAGTTCTCGAGCGCCGCCTGGACGCACGATGGCGCGGGATTCTTCTACAGCCGCTATCCCGCACCGGCCCAGGGCGCCGACGCCATGCTCGACGTCAATCGCAACCAGAAGGTCTACTATCACAAACTCGGCACCGCTCAGTCCGCGGACCGGCTGATCTACGAGCGTCCCGACCATCCCGACTGGGGTTTTGGGGTCGAGGTGAGCGCCGACGGACGCTATGCGGTCTACCAGGTGTGGCTCGGCACCGATCGGCGCAATCGCATTTACTACCAGGATCTCGGCGATCCGAAACAGCCGCGGCTCGACGCGCCCGTGGTGCGGCTGCTCGATGAGTTCGATGCGTCGTACGGCTTTGTGGGCAACAACGGTCCGGTGTTTTTCATTCAAACAGATAACGCGGCGCCGCGCAGCCGAATCGTCGCCGTGGACACTCGAAAACCCGAAGTCTCCGCCTGGCGCGAGCTGGTGCCACAGGCGAGCGACCCGATCGAAGGATCGCAGATCGTCCACAACACCTTCGTGATCCGCTATCTGCATGACGCGGCGTCGCAGCTCCGCCTGTTCGCGCTCGACGGCAGGCCCGCGGGTGCGGTGCAGCTGCCGACGCTCGGCTCGATCGCGCAGGTGACCGGTGAGCCGCGCGACGACGAAATGTTTTATGCGTTCACCTCGTTCCTCTACCCCCCCACGATCTTCAGGCACGACTTCAAAACGGGCGCCTCGACCGTGTTCAAGGCGCCGGAGATCGCGTTCGATGCCGCCGGCTACGAGACCGTGCAGGTGTTCTACCGCAGCAAGGATGGGACGCGCGCGCCGATGTTCTTGACATACAAGAAGGGGATGAAGCGCGACGGCGCGAACCCTACGTACCTGTATGGCTACGGCGGGTTCAACGTGAACATGACGCCCGGCTTTTCGATCGGTGTCCTCGCGTGGCTCGAGATGGGCGGTGTGTACGCGCAGGCGGTGCTGCGCGGCGGCGCGGAGTACGGCGAAGAGTGGCACCAAGCCGGCATGTTGGATCGCAAGCAAAACGTGTTCGACGATTTTCTGGCCGCGGCCGAGTATTTGATCGCGGAGGGATACACCACGCCGCCGAAACTGGCGATCGGGGGCGGCTCGAACGGCGGATTACTGGTCGGGGCCGTCCTGAATCAG
Source organism: Gemmatimonadota bacterium (assembly GCA_050264615.1). GTDB lineage: Bacteria > Gemmatimonadota > Gemmatimonadetes > Gemmatimonadales > GWC2-71-9 > 20CM-2-65-7. The sequence continues at coordinate 133 of JBLNGI010000263.1, read as the reverse complement.
CGTCCGGAATTGTTCGGCGCCGCGATCCCGGCTGTCGGGGTGATGGACATGCTCCGGTTCCACAAATTCACGATCGGGTGGGCGTGGGTGACGGAGTACGGCTCGGCCGATAGCGTCGCACAGTTCCCGGCCC
>JBLNGI010000262.1:0-3138 GCA_050264615.1 Gemmatimonadota bacterium | reverse complement strand
CCCACGGCCCCGGGGCGCACGCCCTCGACATGGGCCTGTCGTTCGGCGCACAGGAGTACGCCGACGGCAACCCCGCGGTGCTCGCGGTCGGCTCTGACGGGAACCGTCGCGTCGGAGCGGTGTACGGGTTCGACAACTGGGCCGTATCGCCGCGGGTGCACCTCGCATACGGGGCGCGCCTTGCACGCTACGACTATGTTGAGCGCCAGGATCTCTGGAGCCCGCGTGTCGCGCTCGAGCTGAATGTCGCGACGGGCACCCATCTGCGCGCGAGCGTGTCGCAGCGGATGCGCGCGCCCGGAGCCGAGGAGTTCCTGCCGCCGCAGACCGGGGGGCCGTGGATTCCGCCCGAGCGGACGTTCTCGCCGATCGACGGAGACGGCGACTTCCGCGTGGAGCGCATTCGGGGCGTGGAGGTGGCGTTCGACAGGGAGTTCGCCAACAACGCCCTGCTGTCGGTTCGCCGATTCGTCGAGAACGTCGATGATCAGCTGGTGACGATCTTCGGGGCACAGGCGTACGGAGCATCGAGCTCGGACGTCGGGCATTACCTCGTCGGGGCGGCCGGCTCTGTGGACGTCGAGGGCTGGGGCGTGAAGCTGGCGAGCGCGGAGAACAAGCGCCTGCGCGGGTCGGTTGACTACACGCTGAGCCGGGCGAGGTGGGCCCCCGATGCGGTTGCCGCCGCACAGGTTGGCCGACTCTCCCCGTCCGCGGTTCGCACCGAGCGTGAAGACGTGCACGATGTGGCGATGAGCGGCGAAGCGGACATCCAGGAAACCGCGACCCGCGTGTTCTTCTACTACCGCGTAAGCACCGGTTATGCGCGCAGCGACGACGCGGCGCAGCCGTCCTTCGCAGGACGCTTCGATTTCCAGGTGAGACAGGCCCTGCCGTTCATCCCGCTGCGACGCAGCGAATGGCAGGTGCTGGTGGGCATCCGGGACCTCTTCCGTGACCCGCTCGACAGCTCGTCCTCCATCTACGATGAGTTGCTCGTCGTACGGCCGCCCAAGCGCGTGATCGGCGGCGTCCAGGTGAAGTTCTGATTTTTGAATCGGGCTTTCCGTCCTGTTGAATGGCGCACGTGTGCGCGCACGCCTTAGCGGCTTAATTCCCGGCTTTTCTGTAGTTTATGGCCGTAAACGGCCTCGCCGCCGGGGTATGCGCTTTGCTTCGTATTCGGCCGTTCAGGTGGACTCATCCAAACCCCGTCGACGCCTCGTCTGGCGCGTGGTGATGCCTGTCGGCATCGCGGCGTTCCTGCTGTCGCTCGGAGCGGCGAACATCGCCCTGCGCGCGACCTGGAACGAGGTGGAAGACGGCGTGCTCTGGGTGCTGTCGGGAAGCGATGTCGTCGCGCGCGCCGTGGCGGATGACTCCCCCGCCGCGCGGGCCGGCCTCCAGCCCGGGGATGCGGTGCTGGCGATCGAAGGGCGACCGGTCGCCTCGGTCACCGACGTCGTCCGGGCGATGCACCGCGGCCGCGAAGGACAGCGGCTGACCTACACAGTTTTTCACGCAGGCTCACAACAGATTGCGCAGATACCCCTGGCGCCGGTGCCGCAAGGGGACCGCCTGCTCTACTACCTGCTGGCAAGCGTGGCCATTTTCACGCTGCTCGTCGGCACCTCGGTGCGGTTGCGCCGGCCCGGCGACCAGGCGACCTTGCACTTCTTCTGGCTGACGGTCGCCTTCTACGGTGTCATGGCGTTCTCGTTCAGTGGGCGCCTCGACACGCTGGACTGGGTGTTCTACTGGGCGGACATCGTGTCGCAGTTGATGCTTCCGCCGCTCTTCCTCCATTTCGCGCTGGTCTTCCCGGAGCGGCCGAACGCCTGGGTCAGAAGCGACCGTGGCCGGTCGCTGCTGCCGGCGATCTACGTTCCAGCGTTCGCGCTCGGCGGCCTGCAGGTCGCGGCCGTTGCGCACGGCGATGGCCTCACCCTGTCCTCGACGATTCAGTGGCTGGATAACCTGGGGCTCGCCTATTTGTCGGCGTGCCTGCTTTCCGGGCTTGCCGTGATGGGGCGCGCCCTCCGGCGCGTGCGCTCGGTGACCGCGCGACGGCAGCTGCGGTGGATCGTGTGGGGCACCGCGCTTGGCGGCGTTCCATTCGTGCTGGGTTACGTCGTGCCGTTTGTACTCGGCGCGCAGCCGCCTGCGGCGCTGGAGCTGACGGCGCTGCTCCTCGGGCTCGTGCCGCTCGCGTTCGCGTCGGCGATCGTGCGGTACCGCCTGATGGACGTCGAGGTCATCATCAAGCGCGGTCTCGCCTACGCGGCAGCGGTGGCGGCGATCGCCGCGATCTACGCGCTTCTGCTCCGGTTCGCGGGAGAGGTGTTCCTGGACGGTCGAGACGAGCACAACACCGTCATCGCGCTTCTTGCGACGCTCGTTGTGGTCCTGCTCGCCAACCCGGTCAAGAACGCCATCCAGACCGCGCTCGATCGCGTGTACTACCGCGATCGCTACGACTACCGGCGGGCGCTCGTGGCCTTCGCGCGCGAGCTCAACAGCGACCTGGACCTGCAGCGCCTCAGTGAGAAGCTCGTGCAGCGCGTGGTCGAGACGCTCGTCGTGGAACGTATGGCGCTGTTGCTCGCGCCGCCGGAGTCGTCGGCGCGCCGCGCCCCGCATGCGTTCGGCGTCGTGGCTTCGGTTGGGTTCGAAGCCGACCACCGACCGCACCTCTCGCGCGATTCGGACATCACCACCCGGCTGCTCGCCGGGCAGTCCGTGGCGCTCCTCGACGATCCGTCCACGCCCCGCAGGTATCCGGCTGACGAAGTGGCCGCCTGGAAGGATTGCGGCGTGCACTACTTCGTGCCGTGCGTGTCCAAGGAGGGCACCATCGCGGTGCTCGCGCTGGGCCGACGCGCCAGCGGCGAGCCGCTCAGCAGCGAGGACATGGCGCTGCTGTCGGCCGTGGCCGCCCAGGCCGCGACCGCGCTGGAGAACGCAAGGCTCTATCGGCAGCTTCGCGTCAAGGCCGACGAAGTGGAGCGGATGCGGCAGTTCAGCGACAGCATCATCGAGTCGCTGAACGACGGTCTCGCCGTCGTCGACCTCGAGGATCGCGTGCTGCGCTGGAACTCGCAGCTGGAGCAGTTGTTCGGGCTCTCGAGCGAGCAGGCG
>JBLNGI010000261.1:0-3075 GCA_050264615.1 Gemmatimonadota bacterium | reverse complement strand
GCCGACAGCCTGTTCGGCACCGCGACCGTGGGGATGAGCAACGGGCAGCTCACATTCCAGGCCGAGCGGCGCAAGGGCAGGCTGGAGCACTGGCAGTACGATGTCTTCCGGATCACCTGGGATGATCCCTTCTGGACCCCGGAATACGTCTCGTTCTCGCTCGATCCCGATGGGTCGGTAGGGGAGCTGCGCTTCGCGGAGGGCGAGCTGCACTACCGCCGCGTCAAGGCGTGAGGATCACACGCGCACACGCACCACAATTTCCGTGTTGCGGTTGGCCGATCCGACCGAGCAGCTGATCGCTTTGCCATACCGGTCGGTAAGCTGGCGTGCCAGCTCCACGCCACTACTGAGGCCCTCTTCGCAGGCCGTGATCACGACGTCACCGCGCTGCATCGCGACCCGCACCATGACCCGGTTAGTCAGCGCACCGCGCGAGACGCTCTCCACCAGATCCGCCAGCACCTGCGCCAGGGCGGACGGATCACCGCCGAAGGACTCGGACGCCTTGGTGACCTCGACCACAACCTGGCGCGCGCACCGTTCGAGATCCGGACGCAGTATTTTGAGCACGGCTTCCGTCACATCGGATAGCGTCGCACGCGGCTCCGGAGCGTCGGGACGATCCTCTGGTGCAGCAACTGGGAAGGATGCAGCGGGCAAGGTGGACACCATGGAATTCGCACGCTCGACGTAGCTCATAACAATCTCGGTAGTTGGGCGGTGCGTCATAGTAAAAAGGAGCCCAGGGTTAATGCCATAAGACGTTGGGTGGAATGTGGTTGGTACGGAGGGATTAGCTCTACGGGAGGAGGGGAGAAATGAAGATCAATGGGGCTCACGCAATCATCTACAGCAAGAATCCCGAGGCCGATCGCGCACTGCTGCGCGACGTGTTCGAGTTCGAGCACGTGGACGTGGGCGGCGGCTGGCTCATCTTCGCGCTGCCGCCCGCCGAGGTCGCCGTGCACCCGTCAGAGGAGAACGACCTCCACGAGCTGTACCTGATGACCGACGATATCTACGAGTTCGTCGCGGAAATGAAACAGCGTCAGGTCCCTGTCGCCTCGCCCGAGGATCAAGGGTGGGGAACCCTGACGCACATCACCCTTCCCGGAGGCGGCAAGCTCGGGGTATACGCCCCAAGTCATCCGCGCCCGTAGGCGTTACCGGTGCCAGTGCGGCACCGCGCTCCACTTCTCAGCGACGAAGAAGTCGCGCGGCAGGTCGACGTTGCCGCGCCAGTCGCTGTACTCCTCCTTCTGGACGGTCTGCCCGCCGTGCCTGATGTCGATCCTCACCGCCAGCCAGCCGCCGCTCACCGGCCGGTAGTCCATCAGCCGGATGTCCCCGACGTCGGCCGGCGTCGCGGGATTGAAGGCTACGATCATCCGCACCGCCACCAGCCGCTCCTGATCCACCCAGATCTGCGGCGAGGTCGTATCGGTCGCGGCCGAGCTGCCCACCACGTACACGGGCCGGTTCTCCCACGCGTCGGTGCGCAGCCGGGTCAGATCGAACTTGTAGGGGGCGATTTGCCTGAGTGTTGAGTCGATCGGCTGGGCATACACCCCAGCGACGAACGGCAGGAACGGATTCCCTTGGGCGGCGGTGCGCGTGACCTTGCCCTCGCGCACGACGTACAGCGAGTCGGCCGTATAGATGACGCCGTTCCCGTTCTTGATGTCGCCGAAATCGATCCGCAGCCGGTCGGGCGAGAGCAGCGCCTCGTGCCACGTGGCCGTATCGGTCACCCCGGTCGGGCGATACATCGTCGTCAGCTGCGTGAACGTGACGGTCCTGAACCATTTCCCGGCGTAGGCGTCCCGCATCTGATTGAGCAGCACGAGCCCATCGCGCGGCGGCGTTTTTGCGGGACCGGAGCGATTCCCGGCACAGGCCGCCCAAACTCCTAACGCCCAAATCCAAACCCCTACCTTGGCTGCCACCGCGCCTCCTTGATCAGCTGCGCCACGATGTCGGCCGCCGACCGGCCCGCCGCCTCGGCCGCGAAATTGATCACGATCCGGTGCGTCAGGACGGTGGGGGCCACCAGGCGGAGATCGTCTTCGTCCGCCATCGGCCGCCCATCCAGCGCGGCGCGCGCCTTCGCGCCCAGCACCAGGTATTGGGAGGCGCGCGGCCCGGCACCCCAGGAGATGTATTCCTTAATGAAGGGGGGCGCGTCCTGTTCGACGGGTCGAGTCAACCGGACGAGCGTCACGGCCGCCTTCACGAGCGCCTGCGCCACCGGAATGCGCCGCACCAGGTGTTGCATCGCCAGCACGTCCTCCGCCGTGAGCACGGACCGCGCGTCGCCCGTGACATCGCCTGTCGTGGCGGTGACGATCGCCTCTTCTTCTTCCTGTGACGGGTAGTTCACCCGCAGCTCGAACATGAACCGGTCGAGCTGCGCCTCGGGCAGGGGATAGGTGCCTTCCTGCTCGATCGGATTCTGGGTCGCGAGCACGAAGAACGGCGAGGGCAGGGTATGCGTCTGGCCGGCCGCCGTGACCTGATGCTCCTGCATCGCCTGCAGCAGCGCCGCCTGGGTCTTGGGCGGGGTACGGTTGACTTCGTCCGCGAGCACGATGTTGGCGAACACGGGGCCGCGCACGAAGCGGAAGCCGCGCTTGCCCGTCGCCAGATCTTCTTCGATGATCTCCGTCCCGGTGATGTCGGACGGCATGAGGTCGGGGGTGAACTGGATCCGCGCGAACCCCAGATCGAGCGTCTCGGCGAGCGTTTGCACCATCAATGTCTTGGCGAGACCCGGGACGCCGACGAGCAGCGCGTGGCCGCCGGCGAAGATCGCGGTGAGGATTCCGTCCAGCACGTCGCGCTGGCCCACGATCCGCTGCCCGACCTGTGTGAGCAGGTCTTGGCGCGCTGACGCCAGACGTTCGAGGAGTTCAACGTCTCCTGAGGGAGCAGGGAGCGGGGAGCGGGGAGCAGTGGTCATGGAGCGAAGCTAATCATACTCTACCCATAAGCGCCACATAGGGTTGCGGTGTTAGCGCTTTGCTTGCGAAAAATTTCACAAGCGTCTAGGTTTCCCGGCGCAACAATGACTCC
>JBLNGI010000260.1:0-6734 GCA_050264615.1 Gemmatimonadota bacterium | reverse complement strand
TCCGTGCGCTGAAGCGCCGGCTCGGCCAAGGCACGCGTCCTGAAGGACGCATCGTGCGCCACCGCCCTTCAGGGCGGGCGTATTCGCCGAGCCGGCCCTTCAGGGCACGGATCAACACGCTCAGCGCCCCCCTACTGCTCCGGGGCGACATCCAACGCGACACTGCGAAGGTCTGCCGAGTGGCCACCCACCATGATCTCGAAACGTCCGGGCTCGACCACGCGCTTCATGTCCGCGCCATGGTAGGCCAAATGCTCCGGCCCCACATCGAAGGTTACTGTTCGCGTCTCACCAGGCTGCAACGTGACGCGCCGGAACCCGCGCAGCTCGAGCGTAGGGCGCGTCGCCCAGCTCACAACGTCGCGGATGTAGAGCTGCACCACTTCATCACCCGCGCGTTTCCCGGTGTTGGTCACGTCAACCGAGACACTCGTCCGATCCCGGCGCCCCCCCCCGATCCGCGTGGGCGTGACGCGCAGGTTCGCATACGCGAATGTGGTGTACGACAGGCCGTAGCCGAACGGGAACAGGGGCTCGACGGTATCGAACAGGTATCCCCGGCGGGCCGATGGCTTGCGGTTGTAGAACATGGGAAGCTGCCCGGCATGGCGGGCGACGGTCACGGGAAGCTTGCCGCCCGGATTGATGTCGCCGAACAGGACCTCTGCCACGGCTGTGCCGGTCTCCTGGCCGAGATACCAGCCATCGAGAACGGCGGGAACGCGCTCTATTAAGGAGGGGATCGACAACGGGCGACCGTGGATGAGCACCAGAACGGTCGGCGTGCCGGTGGCGAGCACCGCACGCACCAGCTCCTCCTGCTCCCCCGGCAGGCCGAGCTCGGCGCGGTCGCCGAGGTGATTCGGCGCGTAGGCCTCGCGGGTGGTCATCTCGTTGTCGCCGACCACGACGATTGCGATCTGGCTGCGCCGGGCCAACGCGACTGCGGCAGCGCGGCGCCGGGCGTTGGACGCAGCGTCGGCGAGCACCACGCGGTCCGCTCCCCAGCGGGCGTGCGACCGCGTCCCGCCCATGTGTGGCTGCGGCTCGCGCGTGAAGGTGGAGTCTTCGGTAATGCGCGTTCCCTCTGCGAACTCGACGGTCGCCCGGGCTCCCAGGCGGGCGCGGATTCCCTCGAGGATGCTGACGGTGTGACGTGGAGTCCCGGAGTAGCCGCCGAGCAGCACCTCGGCCGCATGCGGTCCGATCACGGCGACGCGCGTGAGCCGCTCGACGGCGAGCGGGAGCAGTCCCTTGTCGTTCTTGAGCAGGATGATCGCCTGGCGGGCGGCGTCGAGCGCGAGCTTGCGGCTCGAATCCGCCCCCGAGATGCGGTCGGCCGCCTCGACGTCGACGAACGGGTTCTCGAACAGCCCAAGCTCGAATTTGGCGCGCAGCAGGCGTCGCACGACGGTATCGATGGTGGCTACGGCGACAGCCCCCTGACGCACCTGATCGACGAGTGTGCCGTACGCCTGCACATCGGGCAGCTCGATGTCCACGCCGGCGGCGAGCGCGCGGCGCGCCGCTTCCGCACGGTCGGCGGCTACGTGGTGCAGGTCCGTGAGCTGCGCAATGGCGAACCAGTCGGACACGATCACGCCGTCGAAGCCCCACTCACCGCGCAGCACGTCGCGGAGCAGCCAGCGGTTGGCGTGGGACGGAACGCCGTCGACCTCGTTGTACGACGGCATCACGCTGCGGGCGTGGCCCTCTGCGATTGCCGCCTCGAAGGGAGGAAGGAAGAAGTCGCGCAGCGTGCGCTCGGCGTAGGGCGCGGGGCCGACGTTGGTGCCGGACTCGGGCTGGCCATGCCCCGTCATGTGCTTGAGCGTGGCGAACACGTGCGATGGCCCGACTGTCGTACCGCCTCCCTGAAAGCCGCGCACTGCCGCCACGCCCATGCGGGCCGCGAGGTACGGGTCCTCGCCGTAGGTCTCCTCGATGCGTCCCCACCGCGGATCGCGCGCTACGTCAACGACGGGAGCGAGCACTTGCTGCACACCGCGCGCTCGCCCCTCGGCGGCGGCGACGCCGAACACGCGCTCCACAAGGTCGGGATTCCACGTGCTCGCCAGCGCAATCGCCTGCGGAAAGCTCGTGGCCTGTTCTGCTTCGAGGCCATGCAGCGCTTCCTCATGGAAGAGGACGGGAATCCCGAGGCGAGTGTGCTCTTTCACCCAGCGCTGAATGGCATTCGTATACGCCGCTTCGGCTCGCGCACCGTGACCGTCGCCCGGGCGCTCGATGCGTCCGATGCCGGTGCGGAACCACTCGGACACGCGCGACGAATCGAACCGGCCGGCGGAGTCCGTGATCGCACGCTTGCCCTGCCACAGGCACAGCATCTGCCCGACTTTTTCTTCGAGCGTCATGCGGGCGAGCAGGTCGTCGACGCGGCGCTCGATCGGGAGAGTGGGATCGAGATACGGGGCGCGCGGGGGGGCCTGCGAGACTAGAGCCGATGCGCTCCCCGCCCACAGTGCCAGGCCGAGCAGGATCATGTCATATTTAATTCTCATGCGTTTGCTCTTCCGTGTTCTTCCCACGTCGTTCCTCATAGCCTCGCTCGGCTGTCATGCGCCTGAAGTCGCCCCGCTCGACGTCGAGCGGCTCAGTCAGGAGGAGATGCGCAACGAGCACTTCACGAACGTGTACGACGCGGTCGTTGCGCTGCGCTCGTCGTGGCTCGTGGTCAGGGGTACGGACAGCTTCCAGCAGCCCTCGCAGATCTGGGTCTACTATGACTCGAACCGTCTTGGCGGCGTGGACGAGATGCGTTCCATCAGCGTGAATGCGGTGGCGTCGATTCGGCACTACAACGGCGTGGACGCAACGATGCGTTGGGGGGTTGGCCACAGCGCCGGGGCGATCCTGATCTTGTCCCACAAGTAGCCCCCCCGTCAGCGAAGCTCCAGCACCACCACGGACTTCGACGGTAACTCCAGGTTCAACATTCCACCTGACAGCCGGGCGGCAGTGAACGCCACGGGTTGCACGGACGTGGGCTGCTCGAACGTGTTGTGCGCCTGCATGGTCGCCGCCGTCAGCGCGCGTCCCGAGACCGCGGAGACTTTGACGCCGCGGATGTCGGCCTGGACGGTGCGCGGCTTGCTGGGGTCGACGTTGACGAGCGTGATGTGGATGGCTCCGGCCTTGTCCTTCGAGGCGGAGGCGCTCACGGCCGAGACGGACTGCCCGCCGAAGGTGTAGTTGTCGGACCGGATGTACATGGGAAGCAGGGTCGCATCCTGGTGGACCTTGTACATGTCGAAGACCCAGTACGTCGGGGTCAGGATCATCTGCTCGCCCTTGGTCAGGATCATGGCCTGCAGCACGTTGACGGTCTGGGCGATATTGGCCATGCGCACCCGCTCGGCGTGCTGGTTGAAGATGTTCAGGTGCAGCCCGGCCACGACCGCGTCCCGCAACGCGTTTTGCTGGTAGAGGAACCCGGGCTGCGACCCCGGCTCCGGGTCGTGCCACATGCCCCACTCACCCACGATCAGCCAGACCCGGTGGGCCGGGTCGTAGCGATCCATGATGGTGGAATGACGCGTGATCAGGGTGTCCATGCGGAGTGCCTTCCGCACCGCCGAGAACCAATCCTCCTCCGTGAACTCGGTCGCGCGTCCCTTGGACGCCCAGGTGCGGGCCACGGTGTAGTTGTGGAGGTCGATGCCGTCGATCATGCGGCCGGCGGCGCGCATCATCGTGTCCGTCCACTCGTAGTCGTCCCCAGCTGCTCCGGTCGCGATGCGGAACGCGTGGCCTCCGCGGAGGAACTCGGCGTAACGCTTGTAGACGTTGGCGTACTCCGCCGCCGTCATGGCGCCGCCACAGCCCCAGCTCTCGTTGCCCACGCCCCAGAACCGGACGTTGTACGGCTCCGCGTGCCCGTTCCGCGCCCGCTCGTCACCCAACGGGCTTCCCTGCGGCGCGCGCAAGTATTCCCACCACTGCGACATCTCCTGCACGGTACCGCTGCCGACGTTGCCGACGATGAACGGCTCGGCGCCGAGGCGTTGAATCAACTCCATGTACTCGTGCGTGCCGAAGCTATTGTCCTCCGTCACGCCGCCCCACACCGTGTTCACCATCGTGGGCCGGGTTTGACCGATGCCGTCGCGCCAGTGGTAGTAGTCGGCGAAGCAGCCGCCCGGCCAGCGCAGATTGGGTATCTGGATCCGCTTTAGCGCCTCGATGATATCGTCACGCAGGTGCCACTGACCGCTGCCCGCTTTCGTCCAGAAGCCGTCGTAGATGTTGCGCCCGAGGTCTTCACCGAAGTGGCCGTAGATGTGACGGTTGATCGTCGTCTCGCCCAGGTCCGCGTTGATGACCAGCTTGACCTGGCCCTGCGCTGCCCGCGAAACGGCGAGGAGCAGCAGCAGGGCCAGTCGAGCAGATCGAGCCACCTCACCAGCCCGGGTTCTGCGGGTACGGCGCCGGCCCCGTCACGCCCTGGATCTGCTGCTGCGGAATGGGCCGGAGGTAATGCTTGTCCGTGACGTTCGGCGCGGCGTACGGGTTCCACGCCCTGATCCGCGCGAGGAAGAAGTCCTTGCCGGGCCGATGCAGGTCGTCCCAGCGGGTCAGCTCGCCCGACATCTCGCGCTCTCGCTCGTCCATGATGAAGTCCAGCGTCATCTGGCCGGCGGTGACGAGAATCGTGGGATCGGCCTTATGGCTCACCGCACACAGCTTCGGCGCATTCGCGGGCCCCGGGTCACATGCGGCACGCACCCGCAGCACGTTGATGTTCGTCGCGGCCGTCGCCCCGTCGCTCAGTCCCACCGCGGCCTCGGCTGCGATCAGGTAGGTCTCACCCAGGCGGAAGACGATGCGGTCCTTGCCGCCGTTCAGATCGTTGAAGCCTTGCGTGCGCCCGTTGTCCTGGAACTTCTTGAGCGACGGATAGTGGGCGATGCCGAACATGCCCAACGAGTCGTTGGCCTTGCCGCAGTCCAGGTTCGGGGCCGTGGTGCACGGCGTGCCGATGCGGTACGCCTTCGCCTGCCGGAAGCTGTCCGGCACCTGATAGAGCAAGTACACCAGAGCGGTGTCGGACCCGGCCGCCGCCCCAACCTGGCCACCCGGCAACATGCTGCCGGCCATCGGCGCGCCGCTGGTGCACCTGGGACAAGTGCCCGCGGGGTTGCTGGCGTTCCCGTTCGCAAACCAGACCGTCTGGTAACTGCCGTCGAACCGGGTGTCGACCACGTCTACGCCCGGACCGCAGGGCACAGCGCCGCAGCGGGTCTGCTGGAAGAGCGAGATCGTGAACGGCGTCGGGCGGACCCGGCGGAAGGGGCGGCCGTCGTCCAGCACCCGCGTGATCCCCGCCGCCCAGCCGCCGGCGCCGCCGTCGTACTGGCTGAGGAAGACGACGGGACTGTAGTGCGTGGCCGTGTTGGTGTACTGCACCGGGTCATAGGAGAACTGGATGGACCAGATGATCTCCGAGTTCCTCTCGGAGAAGTTGTTGGTCACCTCGCAGAATCCCTGCCGGCCGGGATCGGCGGGGGCAGCCGCGCGATGTGTGCCGCACCACAGATCTGCGTAGATGGGCACGAGCGAGTACGTGCCGGAGCTGATGACGGTGTTGGCCAGGGTGAGTGCTTGCTGAAAGTCCGACTGCTTGTTGGCAGTATTCCAGTCCCGGTACGCCCGGGTCAGATACACCTTCGCGAGCATGTGCTGCGCGGCTCCCAGGGTCACCCGTCCGAAGTCCGACTGCGTCACCGGGAGCAGGGTGATGGCCTGATTCAGGTCGTCGATGATGACCTTGTAGACGCTGTCCTCGGACTCCCGCACCGCCTCCGTGGAGAGCTGGCCGGTGTGCAGGTTGATGGTCAGTTCTCCATACTGCTGGACGAGCTGGAAGTACGCCCAGGCGCGGAGGAAATGCGCCTCCCCCAGTCGCGAGTCCTTGATTGCCTGCGTCAGCGAACCACCGATCGGGGTCGATGGACCGTTGTCCAGCACCACGTTGGCGCGGGCGATGATCGTGTAGCCCGCCTGCCACTGCGGGTTGATGAACGCGCTCAGGCTGTTGTACTGGGCGTCGTAGGTATCCAGGTAGATCCACGGCTGGGCTCCGCCCGCCGCGACCTGGTCCGCAGCGGTCCAGGTGTCCGTGCCCAGAACCTCCATGCCGTAGTACGAGTCGCCCCCGTTGTAGCCCCGGACCGCGGCGTAGATCCCGTTGGTCAGGTCCGTGAGGCCCTGCTGAGTCTTGCCATAATCAGACCCCAGACTCGACACGAGTTTTTCGTCCAGGTCGACGCACCCTGCAGCGCCACCGACCAGAACCAGGGCCAACCCGGCATTCAAGAAGCGTTTCATGTGATCCCCTTTCCTTTTGTAAGGTTGGCCCTTAGAAGACCACGTCGGCGCCGATCAGCAGCGTCTTGTACACAGGCGACCCGCCGGCGTAGCCGGATTCCGGGTCGAAGTAGTCGTACTTGTAATGCACGTACGGCTCGGTCGCGGTGGCATAGAGCCGCAGCGATTGCACGCGCAACTGGCTGGCCAGCTTCGGCGACATCGTGTAGCCGAGCTGGATGTTGCGGATGCGCCAGTTGGACGCATCGGTGTACCCGCGGGAGTTTCCGTACGCGAGCGGAGTCCCATTCAGGTTCGGCGACGGGTTCACGTTGTCCGGGTTGTTGGGGGTCCAGTAGGATGTCGCCAGCTGTCCGAACCGGCCGTAGAGCGAGGGAGTGTAGGTG
>JBLNGI010000259.1:0-10976 GCA_050264615.1 Gemmatimonadota bacterium | reverse complement strand
TATCGCGGCGATGCATATCCGATTTACGCCTGGGCGTGCACCATCGCGGACGTCGATGTCGACATGATCACGGGGGAGGTCCGGGTTACCGACTTGATAACTGCGGTCGATTGCGGCAAGGCGCTCCATCCAGTCATGGCCGAGGGCCAGATCGAGGGAGGCAGTCTCCAGGCGGTGGGCTGGGCCACGATCGAAGAGATCAAGATGAAGGACGGCGGTTATGAGAACGACCGACTGGCCACGTACCTCATCCCCACAGCGCTCGATGCGCCGCGTATTCGCACCATTTTGGTGGAGAACCCCTATTCGCGCGGGCCCTTTGGGGCGAAGGGGATCGGGGAGTTGCCCATGGATGGCCCCGCTCCCGCTGTTATCGCCGCCATACACGATGCTACCGGGGTGTGGCTCGACGAGATCCCCGCGACTCCTGAGAAAGTCCTGGCCGCATGCGCTTCACGCTGAACGGCAAGGCGGTGTCGTACGAGGGCTCCGGCGCGCGGCGTCTGCTCGACGTCTTGCGGGAGGACATGGGAGCCACGGGGACGAAGGAAGGCTGTGGCGAGGGAGAATGCGGGGCGTGCTCCGTCGTCATCGACGGGGAAGTTGTGGATAGCTGCCTGGTGGCGGTCGGACAGGTGGATAGTTGCAGCGTGCTCACGGTCGAAGGGCTGGCTGACGGCGGACGGCTGGCAGCTCTTCAACAGGCGTTCATCGCGTACGGCGCGGCGCAGTGCGGAATCTGTACGCCGGGAATGTTGCTCGCGGCCCATGTCTTGCTACAGGGCACAAGACGCCCTGGTTTCGATGACGTGCGGGAGGGGCTCGCCGGCAATCTGTGCCGGTGTACCGGCTACACGAAAATCATCGAGGCGGTGCTGTCATGCGCGACGTGACCTTTCTCCGCCCTGAGACTCTTCATGACGCGGTGCGACTGTATAGAACGACTCCAGGATGCCGCCCCCTCGCGGGCGGCACTGACTTGATGGTGATGCTCCACGCAGGGGCGATCCGGCCCGAACCTCGGGCGGTGCTCGACCTGTGGTCATTACCGGAGCTCAAGGGCGTGCGCCTGAGCGACGACGCGCTCGAGATCGGTGCCGCCGAGCCGTATACCGGGATCATTCGGTCCGCTGACGCAGGTCGGTACGTTCCCGCGCTCGTCGCGGCGGCCCGGACCATCGGCGCTGCGCAAATCCAGAATCGCGGCACAGTGGGCGGCAACCTGGCGAACGCATCTCCCGCGGGAGATACGCTGCCTGTGCTGCTCGCCTACGACGCCGTGGTCGTGACTGATCGCCGCAGTATCCCGATCGACCGGTTCTTCACCGGCTATCGCAAGACCGCGCTCGAGTCCGACGAGTTGATCAGGGCCGTGCGATTCCCGCTTGATCGGCAGGTCCTGTTCCGCAAGGTCGGGACTCGCGCGGCGCAGGCGATTTCGAAAGTAGTGATGGCGGTGAGCCGGACCCCGGCGCGCATCGCCATCGGCTCGGTGGCCGAAATACCCATGCGGGCGTTGCGCGCGGAGCGAGCGCTCGAACGAGGCGATGTCGCAGGAGCTGTGACGGCCGTCGCTGCCGATATCCGTCCGATCGACGACGTGCGCTCGACCGCCGAGTATCGACGAGCCGTTACCCAGAACGTGTTGCGCGAGCTGCTCGATGCACGCACGCGCTAGCGAGCTGATCGGCGCGTTGAGCATGCGCCCGCACCCCGAGGGCGGGCATTACGTCGAACTGTATCGCTCGGCGCGGCGCATAGAAGTGCTGGAGCGCAAAGTCGAGCGCCGCGCGATCACGGCGATCTACTTCTTGCTTGCGAGCGGTGAATACAGCCGGTGGCACCGCGTCATGTCTGATGAGTTGTGGCACTATCACGAAGGGGACGCGATCGAGCTGGTACTGTTTGATCAGGGCGGGCTGCGCCGCGTTCGGCTGGGGCCCGTCGCCCGCGAGACGAGGCCCACCGCCATCGTCCCTGCCGGGACGTGGCAAACGGGGCGTACCACCGGTGCGTACTCACTCATCACCTGTACGGTAGGACCCGGATTCGAGTTCGCGGATTTCACGCTCGCGATCGACTATCCTGAAATTGCGGCGAAGATCGCGAACGCCGGCCCAGACCTGGCCCGGTTCATATAGTCCCAACCGCGATATAGTCCCAACCGGATATAGTCCCAGACGGGAAATATCCATGATCATCGATATGTCCGCGCCTGACATATCCATGATTTTGGATATGTCCGAGATCAGGGAGTAGGTGCTGCCGCGCTTTGGATCCTAGTACGCGATTATTTGCAACGCTCGACGCAAGACGTTGGTCCCGAGCTCGAGGTGCTCGGGTCTCGTCGATTCCTCGGGGCAGTGTGATCGTCCGCCAACGCTCGGCACGAACAGCATGCCCACCTTGCAGCGAGCCGCGAGAATCTGCGCATCGTGTCCGGCGCCGCTCACCAGCTCGGTCGCTTGAACCCCGGACTCCTTGGCCGCACGAGCGAGAACGGATCTCACATCGGGGTGCATTGGGACCGGCGGTTTCTCCTGGAGCACTCGAATCTCGAGCTTCAGCCCGCGCTCGGATGCGACGGTCCCGCAGATCGACCGGATGCGCTCCTCCAACGCGCGCCGGGCGCCGAGGTCGGCGTGGCGGAGATCGACCGTAAACACCACGCGACCTGGAATCACGTTTATCTGATCGGGCTCTGCACGGATCTTGCCCACCGTGGCAACCGCCGGCGCGCCGAGCGAACGGACAATGGATTCGATGGCCTGGATCATCGCGGCGGCACCGGCCAACGCGTCCTGCCGCATTGCCATCGGGGTGGTACCCGCATGGTCCGGCCGACCTGTTGCCGTGATCTCCAGATGGGCCGTTCCGACAATCGCGCTCACCACGGCTAGGGCAGCCCCTGCCGACTCGAGCACCGCCCCCTGCTCGATGTGGAGCTCCACGAACGTGTCGATGTCATCGCGCGCAGTGCCGGCGACTCGCGCGGGGTCGAGGCCACGCTCCCGCATCGCTGCCGCAATGTCGGGATCAACGTGATCGATGCTTCCAGTGATCGCTCGTGAACCCCAGAAGTTCGCCCTGAAGCGTGAGCCTTCCTCTTCACAAATCGCCACGACTTCAAGCGTGCGCCGTGGTTTGCCCATCTCTTGCAGCAGCGACTCGACCGCCGTCAGGCCGGCGACGATGCCCAGGGCGCCGTCGAGTCTTCCCCCACGCCGCACCGTGTCGATGTGGGACCCGGTGACGATGCTCTTTCCGCCATCTGTGCCTTCGACTCGGCCCCACAGATTGCCGACCGCATCGCGCCGAGTCCTGAGGCCGGCATCTTTCAACCAGCGCTCAACACGCTCGACCGCCGTGGCCCACGCGTCGTCATACAAGCCACGGTAGGTGCCGCCCTCGGGCTGGGCGCCGATGGCGTAGAGCTCGTCTAAACGGCGCTCCAAGATGTCGGTCACAAGTCGCCAGTGTAGTTGACTTCGCAACTCATCTTGCGCCTTGTGGCTTCACAAACTGACCCCATCCACGTGTCCCCATCACCTGTCCATCCGCGAATACCGTTTTTCCCCGGACAATCGTCCTTATGACTTTCCCGACAAACTGCCGGCCCAAATACGCGCTGATGCCGCTCCGCGTCTCGAGCTCGCCGCGCTCGAGCGTCCACTCCCGCTCCGGATCGACCAGTGCGAGATCGGCATCCGCGCCGACCGCGATCGCCCCTTTACGTGGGTAAAGGCCAAACGCCTGGGCGGGTGCCGTGGCCGTCAGATGGGCGACGCGCTCGAACGACAGGCCCCGAGCATGGACCCCGTCGGTGATGAGCACGGGCAACGTTGCCTGGATCCCCGCGATGCCACCCCACGCTCGCCAGATATCGTCCTCGCCCTTTTGCTTATCCGCCGCGGGGCAGGGCGAATGGTCCGAGCCGATGAAATCGACGCGCCCCTCGAGCAGAGAATTCCACAACGCCTCCCGGGTCGCCGCGTCGCGAATCGGCGGCGCGCACTTTAGGGCCGGTCCAATTCGCTCGAAGTCCTGTTCATCGAAAGCGAGATAGTGCGGGCAGGTCTCGGCCGTGATCGCTACGCCCTTGTTACGCGCCGCATCCACCTCGGCGAGCCCCGCCGCACAGCTCACGTGTACGACGTGCGCGCGCACGCCCTTGCCTGCGCCTCGCATGCATACCAGCAGGCGCTGAATCGCCTCGACCTCCGCCTCGGCTGGGCGCGACCGACACCACGACAGGCGATCCGGGCCCTGCGCGCCGGCTAGGGCGTCGAGCAGCTCCTGGCTCTCCGCGTGCACGCCGAGCAGCGCTCCCAAGCGCGCCGTGACCTTCAGGCCGACCGCGAGCACACCATCCGGGACGCGATGAAAATCATCGATCCCGCTGTGACTCATGAACGCCTTGAATCCCACAACGCCCCGCTGGTGCAGCGCTTCGAGATCGCCGAGGTTCTCCGGCACCATCCCACCCCACAACCCGAAATCCACGAGCGCCTGCTGCGACGCGACGGCGCGCTTGGCATCGAATGCGGCGGCCGTGGTCGTCGGCGGATGCGCGTTGAGCGGCATCTCGAGGACGGTCGTCACACCGCCGCGAGCCGCGCCACGGGTTCCCGCCTCCCAGCCTTCCCAACTCTCCCGCCCGGGTTCATTGAAGTGCACGTGAGGATCGACGACGCCGGGAAGGACGACCAGGCCGCGCGCGTCGATGGACTCGCCGCCGTCCTTCACTTCACTCCCAATGGCGCTGATGGTCCCGCTGGTGATCGCGATGTCGGCTGGTCGTTGGCCGGTAGGCAAGATGACGGTCCCGCCGCGAATGACGAGGTCGGGAAGGGAGCTCACACTTCTTCGATCGTGATGTCCTGCGCCCCTTCCCACAGCGTCAGCCGGCCGATTTCAGGAAGCCGTTCCTGTCCCTGGGTCAACGTTGCGAAGTGGTTCCCCGCGAGCTGCCCGACCTTCGATGCGAACATCGTTGAGCCGTAGGGAAACAGCAGCTCGGTCTCACTGATCCCACCCGGGTAGAGCAACAGCATCCCGGGTGCGGGATGACTGGTATGGTTCTCGAAATCGAGGCCGAGGTTCTGCTCGCCCATGGGGATCCACGTCGACTCGCCGCTCCAGCGGCAGTGGACTATTTTGGACATGAGCGGCAGCATCTTCCGAATCACGGCCACGGTTTTGGGCGCGGCTTTCTCTTCCAGGCGCGCCGTGAACGTCAGGGCTCCCACGCGGATCTTGAGCATGCCCAACACTAACCATCCAACGATTTCGACGCACGTCCTCGATACCACGCGCGGTGAGCCGGCCGCCGGCGTGTCGGTGACGCTCTTCCGTCTCCAGGGTCACGAGCGGACCGCGGTGGGAACGAGCGAAACCGACGCCGACGGCCGCATCGCCAGCCTGGGCGACGGCGCGTTGAGCGCCGGATCCTACGGCCTATCGTGGGAGGTGGGGGCGTACTATAAGAAGAAGGGAACGGCAGCATTCATGCAGCGCGCCACCTTCGATTTCGAGATCAGCGACCCGAACCGCCGCTACCACATCCCGTTGCTCATGTCGCCGTTCGCGTGCTCGACATACAGAGGAAGCTAGCCCGGGCGTTCGAAGGTGCCGGCCCGCTCATCACCCGGCTCCGAGACGACGGCACGTTCGACTCCGATGCGGATCTGCTGGCGCGCGCGCGCGCGATTCTCGCAGACATGCCCGAGGCCGAACAGGTCGCCGTGATCAATGCGCACCCCCGGATCGGCGAGAACCCCGCCAAGGTCTCGGCCGACTCTTTCAAGGAACAGGGCTACGACCGCGACACGACGCCTCCCGAGGTGTACTTGCGGTTGGCGCGTCTCAACGAAGAATACGAGCAGAAATTCGGCTTTCGATTCGTGGTGTTCGTGAACCGGCGTCCCAAGGAGGCGATCGTGTCGCTGCTCGAGGCGCGGCTGCGCGGCGCGCGTGAGGACGAGCGGCAGACGGCGCTGCGAGAAATCCTCGCGATCGCCGCAGACCGTCTCAGGCGGGAGGGGGGGGAAGGCTGATGGAGCTATCGCGCCGAGCGTTCGCGGAGCAGTTGGCGCTGCTGGCCGCGGCCCCGTGGTTCGTGGAGGACGTGCGGCCGGCGTTGCCGCCAGCGCAGGCCCAGGCTCAGGAGCCTTCCGCGCTCGCCAAGGCCCTGACCCAAACGATCAGTCTCCGGTATCCCGAGCGCTTCTCGACCGATGATCTGGCCGCGATCACGCGCAGCATCGACAATCGCCTGCGACAGATCGAGCGGCTCTATCAGACCCAGATCACGAATGCCGACGAGCCCGATTTCGTGTACTCCGTCTATCGTGGAGCCGACTGATGGCCGACGATCTCGCGTTCGCATCGGTCGGCGAATTAGGGCGGTTGCTGCGCCAGAAGAAGACGTCCGCGACGGAGCTGGCCACCTACTTTCTCGATCGGCTCGAGCGAACCGGCTCGCGCTACAACGCGGTGGTGACAGTCACGCGCGAGCGCGCGCTCGCGGAAGCGGCGCAAGCCGATCGCGAGAGCCGCCAGGGCAAGTGGCGTGGCCCGCTGCACGGCATCCCGTACGGCGTGAAGGACCTGCTGGCGACCAAAGACTACCCGACGTCGTGGGGTGCGGCGCCCTATCAGCAGCAGAAGTTCGACGAGGACGCGACGGTCGTGCAACGGCTTGGCGCCGCGGGTGGAGTCCTGGTCGCAAAGCTCGCGATGGTCGAGCTGGCGGGCGGCATGGGCTATAACCAGCCCAACGCGTCGTTCACCGGTCCCGGCAAGACCCCGTGGAATCCTGGATACTGGAGCGGCGGTTCTTCGAGCGGGCCGGGCGCGGCCGTCGCCGCCGGGCTCGTCCCGTTCGCGATCGGCTCGGAAACGTCGGGCTCGATCCTCACTCCCGCTGCCTACTGCGGCGTGACAGGGCTGCGGCCGACCTATGGCCTCGTGAGCCGTCACGGGGCCATGGCGCTCGCGTGGACGATGGACAAGCTGGGCCCGTTAGGTCGAAGCGCGGAGGACTGCGCGATCGTCCTCGCGATCATTGCCGGCAAGGATCCCAAGGACCCGTCGTCGGTTGCGCGTGGGTTTAGCGTTCCCCCTCTCCCAGCAGGAAGAGGAGGACAGGGGGTGAGGATGAGGATCGGCATCCCCAAGGGCGCCGACAAGGACATTCAGCCCGAGGTCGCCGCGAACTTTCGACAGGCGCTGAAGGTGCTCGAGGATCGTCTGGAGCTGGTCGAGGACGTCGAGCTTCCCGACCTGCCCTACGGCGCCGTGGCTGGGATGATCATCGCGGCCGAAGGCGCCAGCGCGTTCGACGATCTGCTGAAAGACGGGCGCCTGTCCCAGCTCACGGCGCCCGAAGACCGGACGGGTGGGTATCCGGCGCTGGCGGTCAGCGCCCCGGACTATCTGCGCGCGCTACGCGTGCGCCGGCCGATGCAACGGGCCCTGGATGACTTTCTCAAGAAATTCGACGCGCTCGCCGTTCCAACGCGCGCGACGGTGGCGAGCCCGCTCGACAAGGCGTTCCGCGACGGCTGGCCGGGCATCACCGGCGGCGCCAACGTCATCGGTCCGACGAACGTGGTCGGCGTTCCCGGGGTATCCGTACCGAACGGTTTTGGAGTCCAGGGACTCCCGACCGGCCTCAGCTTCACCGCCCGCGCCTTCGACGAGGCGAAGCTGGTGACGCTGGCTCGGTTGTATCAGGATCGAACGGGTTGGCACGCGCGTCGTCCCCCAGTCCCGAGCCCCTAGCCCCGAGCCCCTGTGTTTGCACTGATCAAGCTGATCCAGTCACTCGTCGGCGCGCTGCATTCCGAAGGCACGCCCGGCCAGCTCGCCCTCGGCATCGCGCTCGGCTCGATTCTGGGGCTGACGCCGCTGATGAACGTTCACAACGCGATTGTGTTTGCCGCGATCATGCTGCTCAACGTGTCGTTCGCGGGCGGCATGCTGGGCTGGGCGCTGTTCGTGCCGATCGGGTTTCTACTCGATCCGCTGTTCGACTGGATCGGGCACAGCCTGCTGCTGACGCCCGCGCTGCGGGGGCTGTGGACGTCGCTGTACAACATGCCGATCGTGCCGCTCACCAACTTCAACAACACGATCGTGCTCGGCAGTTTGGTCTTTGCGCTCCTCTGCTTCGTACCGCTCTTTTTGGCCACGCGCTGGGCAGTGGCGCGCTATCGCGTCACGATCGGCGCGCGCGTGCGCCAATCGAAGTTCTATCGTGCCGTCATGGCCTCGAAGGTCTACAACGTCTACAAGATGTTCCAGCCATGACCGCTCCCAGTCCCCAGGCCCGAGCCCCGAGCCCCCGCCTCAAGATCTTCCGCTGGCGCGCGGTCGGGCCGCTGCTGGTGCTGTTCATGATCCTCGCGATTCTGTGGTGGCTGTTCGCCGACACGATCGCGCGGCGCGAGACGCAGAAGGTCGGCACGCAACTGCTCGGCGCGAAGGTGGAGATTCAGGACCTGCACATCGATCTCGCCAACGGTGACGTCACGATTCGCGGGCTCACGATCGCGAGTCCCCATGAGGCGCTCAAAAATCTGCTCCAGGCCGACGAACTCGTCGCCGATATCGACGTCATCCCGCTGACGGAAAAGAAGCTCATCATCGATCGGATCGTGGCCAACGGGCTGCGCTTCGGCACCCCGCGCGAGACCGATGGGCGCGTCGCTGCGAAATCGGACGGAAAGGGCAGCGGGGCGGGGATCACCGAGCGCGTACTCGCCGAGACGCGCGAGTGGGCGGGCCAGTTCCAGGTTCCGGCGCTGCAGCTCGCCACCGGCAAGGTCAGCGTCGATTCGCTCGATCCGCGCCGGTTGTCGACCCTGCCGGCGGCCGAAGCGCTGGGCGCGCGCGCCGACTCGACGCAGAAGGCCTGGCAGGCCGCGCTCGGAACGCTGCAGCTCGGTCCCACACTCGATTCCGCTGCGGCCACGCTCGCGAAGCTCAAGGCTGCTCGCGCGACCGATCTCGCGACGCTGAACGAGGGGCGCCAGGCGATCGAACGGCTCAAGCGCGCGAACGACCGCGTGACGGCGCTCGAGCGCGGCGTGAAAACGGGCGCCGCCAAGCTCCAGAGTGGGCTCGCCGGGCTCGACAGCGCCCGCCGGCGCGACTATGCGTTTGCCCGCAGCCTCCTCAAGCTGCCCAGCCTCGACGCGCCGGAAATCGGCGCCGCGCTGTTCGCACCCGCCGCGATCAGGCCGTTCGAGAAGGTGTTGTACTGGACGCAGCTCGCGCGCCGCTACATGCCCCCCGGCCTCTTGCCGCGCGCGAGCACGGGGCCCCAGCGGGTGCGTGGCGCCGGCGAGGACATTCGCTTCCCCAAAGAGCAGGCACTGCCCGGGTTTCTGCTGCGCGGCGCCGAGCTGTCATTCCTGCTGCGGCCGACGTCGGATCAGCCGCAGCGCTACGCGGGGCGGCTGACCGGATTGTCGAGCGATCCGTCGCTGTACGGACGTCCCATGCTCGCGACCGCCTCGGGTCCGCAGCTCAGTGCTGGTGCGATGCTCCATCACGCGCGCAGCGTGCCGGTCGATACTGCCGGCGCCACGGTTGGTGGAATCCAGTTGCCGTCATTCGCTGTGCCCGGGCTACCGCTTCGTCTCGATCCCGGCACGGGGACCACGCAGCTCGGCTTCAATCTCACCGGCGACACGATCCACGCGCGCTTCGCTCTGCGCTCGAGCAACGTGAAGTGGGCGCGGGACTCCGGGATGACCAACACGACCATGGGCGACCTGATCTGGCGCACGGTGTCCGGGATTCCGAATCTCGAGCTGGAAGCGCGACTCTCGGGCGAGCTGCATCGGCCTCAGCTCGCTGTGCGCTCGAACCTCGATCAGGTGGTCGCCTCCCGCCTGCGCGCGGTGGTCGGGGAGGAAGTGGCCGCCGCCGAGCACCAGGTGCGCGAGCGCGTGGACGCGCTGGTGAGCGCAAAGGTCGACCCCGTGCGCGCACAGGTGAACACCCTTCAGACGCAGGCGAACGCCCAGATCGCCCAACAGCGCGCGCGGGTCGCTGAGCTGCAGAAACAGCTCGAGCAGCGGCTCCGGGAGCTGACCCGGATCCGGCTGCCGGGCACCCCTTCTAAACGCTGAACGGGCGAGCGGCGTCCTAATCACGTGGCTCCCCCGGACGACCCCGTCGCCCGTGCGCAGGCCGGCGACCAGACGGCTTTCCGGGACCTGTATCGCCAGCACGCCGGGCGGGTCTATGCATTGTGCCTGCGCCTGACCGGCGACGCCCGCGACGCTGAGGAGCGGACCCAGGACGTCTTCGTCCGTCTCTGGGATAAAATCCGGTCTTTCCGCGGCGAGAGCGCGTTCAGCTCGTGGCTGCACCGGCTCGCGGTCAACGTCGTGCTGAACGAACGCCGCACGACGGGCCGGCGCGAGCAGCGGGTTCGGCCCGCGGAAGATCCCGACAGTGTTGGAGGAGCGCAGCATGCCGCGCCCCTCCACGCGGTTGGATTGAGTATCGACCTCGAGCGCGCAATTGCAGGGCTGCCTGATGGAGCGCGGGAGGTGTTCGTGCTGTACGATATCGAAGGGTATGGGCACGCCGAGATCGCGGGGCTAGTGGGGATCGCCGAAGGAACGTCCAAGGCGCAGTTGTTTCGCGCGCGGCGGCTGCTGCGGGAGAAGCTGGAACGATGAACGAAGAACAACTACACGACGCCGTCGGGCGGCTGCCGAAGAGCATCGAGCCACCGCGCGATCTGTGGCCGGATATCGAGGCCCGGATCAAGCGGGGGCGGGGGGGGCGCTCGTTGGCTGTGCGGCGCCGCTGGTATTGGATTCCGCTCGCGGCAGCGGCGGTGCTGGCGGGCGTGTGGCTGGTGAAGCGCCAGCCCGCGTCGTACGATCTGACTCGCCTGGCCGGCAAGCCGGTGGTCGGTACGACGCCGCTCACCGCGACGGGACGGCTGCACG
>JBLNGI010000258.1:0-11750 GCA_050264615.1 Gemmatimonadota bacterium | reverse complement strand
GTTCGCTGCGAGAATCAGCACCTCAGCTTGAGCGGGCGACACAAGTAGCGTGATGACCGTGACCCGTTGCGGCTTGCCTTGGGCATCCGGCTGCGTCGACGCCCCCGCGGCGAGTGTCGGGATGTTCTGGAGAAGCACCTGGGTGATGGACTCGCCGCCGCCGGCCCGGGGCGGAAGCGTCACCACCACGTCGACGCGTGTCCCCGGCACAACGAAACCAGCCACGCCGATCACCTCATCCACCTTGACGCTGACAGCGCGCATACCCTCGGGGATGCTGACGGAGAGCCCGCCACCCGCTCCCTTACCGGCGAGCTTGCTGTCGAGCAAGGGCTCGTTGGTGCTGACGGGTGTGATGACGCCGCGGCCCACCACCGCTTCGGGCGTCCCCAGATAGCCGGGCGGCGTCGCATGAAGCGGCCACCGCACCACTCGCACGTCTGCCGCACGCACGATCGAACCGACGGTGAGATCGCGGGCAGCCACGACCACAGATGCCGCCTTGGGCTCTGCGGCCATCAGCGTCCGCTGGGCGGACAGGTACCGCAGCGCGAGAAACGCTGCGAGGCACCCTGACGCCGTTGCTAGGGTCAGTACGACCCACATCCTTCGCTGTCTCGTAAGGCCTCGCCTATGTCGTTATTCGTTCCGCATCGTGAAGGCCGTGCTGAGCGTGATCGCCGCGTCATCCGACGTCCAACCCATGAACGGCCGCAGGAACACAAATCGGTACACGTACTGAATCGCCACGGACGCCGGCGTGCCCGTCCCACCTCGCCATCCAGTGAGACTGATGTTGACGCGGCTCGTGTCGAGGCCGGCCCGGCCCATCTGATGCCGGATCGTTGCGCGGACCGAGTCCTGCGTGACGCCAGCATCGGCCACGACCGCGGCGCGGGCACCCGCCCGGGCCGCCTCCGTAATCACCTGGTAGACATTCCACGCTCGGCCGAATTCGAACACCCCGATCACCAGCATCAGGAGCAGGGGAGCCACAAGTGCGAATTCCACGATGGCCTGCCCCGTTACGGACTTTGCGATGCGACGCATGCGATTCATGACGTGCCTCCCACCGCGAACCACCACCCGAGTGAGCCCACGGCAATCGCGACTCCGTAAGGCACGGTCATGGCATTCTCCGACTCGAGTGTCGGCCGATAACCGAAACGCCCGAACAACGCCAGGTTCTTCACGACCGCAAAGCTGCGGGACATCATCTCGCAGGCCGCGCGGCGCCGCAGTGCTTCCAAGAGCGCCAGCGCACCGCCGACCAGCGCGATCGCCAGGAAGGCCCCGATT
Source organism: Gemmatimonadota bacterium (assembly GCA_050264615.1). Taxonomy (GTDB): domain Bacteria; phylum Gemmatimonadota; class Gemmatimonadetes; order Gemmatimonadales; family GWC2-71-9; genus 20CM-2-65-7. The sequence continues at coordinate 10,451 of JBLNGI010000258.1, read as the reverse complement.
AGACGCCCCGGGCCCATGAACGCGCCCACCGCCGCAAGCAACTTGACGTCTCCACCACCCAGCATCCCGAGCGCAAACGGCACCAGCGCGAGTGCGAGTCCCAACCCAGCCCCTGCGACCCCTTCGACGAGCGGGCTGAGCCCCAACGAACCTCTCAGCACAAGCGCAGCGACGAGCCCGGCAACCGTCAACGCATTCGGAATCCGCCGGGACCGAACGTCAAACCACACGCTGAGACAGAGCAGCGTAGTAAGCGCAGCGCTCGCGATCATTGCTGTCCAGTTCCTCCAGACGCCTCCCCTCGAGAGGAGCTGGGCGGGAAGAAACAGCCCAGCCCTCCCCGAGGAACGGCGCTACTGCGGTGTGTAAGCACTCGCAGGTGCGGTTTGCAGCGAGTCCGAGACCGCCTGGTACACATCGCCCGTACGGTTTCGCATGAACACCATTATCGCGATCAGACCGATCGCCACCAGCGCGATAATCAAAGCGTACTCCACCATCCCCTGCCCGGAGTCGTCGCTCCAGAGCACCTTCAACAGTTTCTGCATCTGTTCCCCCCTGGCCCACGGCCTTGTTTCGGTCACGAGGGCGCGCCTGACCTGGTACAGCGAACCCCCCGGGACGTGACGGCGTCCCTACGTACGCGGCGCAGTGCGCCAAAAAACGAATGACAAGGCATTGCTCGCACGCGCGCGTTGTTGCGCGAGGCTTTCGCAACTGTTGTACCGCTGCGTCACCGCAAGCGAAAACGTGGCGTTGCGTGAAGAGAGGAACAAGAAATTCTGCGAAGTGCATGAGCCCATGTGGTACATCAATGACAACGTCGTAGTCATGTGCCCATGAAGTAGAGCGCGCGATAGCGAGCGCTCTACCGTTCGATAGAGTCGAACTCGTTGAGTGGACTAACCAGGTATGCCGGATGTGATAGCGGCGATTGCGAGATGGTGCTTACGCCGTTGCGAGACGTGCGTTTCGCAATGTTGCGCACCTGCCACACCGTCGCAGGGCGAGCTGCGCGCAGTATAGCGCGCGCGCTGCTGCCTGTTAGAGCGGAATCTGCTGAGTGGGTTAAGAAAAGACGACGGACGTGATGACGACAGCGATGCCGATATGGTCGCTACGCGGCTCGACCCGGACCACGCGCGCGTGGCACCGCACCTGAATCGGCGACGCTGGCTCAATCGTACCGAACGCGAGCGTAAAGTCGATCTGTGAATCCACGTGGTAGGTTTGAGCGGTCTGAAAATAAACGCCACCGGTGCTCACGTCGCGGGTGAGACCGGCTCCATGCGGGAGCTGGACTGGCAGCCCAAGCTGGTAGCGCTGAGCACTCCGGGTTGGCTTCGTATCGATCTCCTTCACACGGAATTACTTAACCGAAAGCCGCCGCCCCGGCTACTCCGGTGCCCCTCGGGGCCCTATGTTGTTTCGTTGGCAACCGCCCCTCGGGCGTGGGCAACGGCCAAGGCCCGACCTTGCGACCACGCTCAATCGGGCTGCCTTTTACTAGCACAAAGCGAGCCGCCATCGCCCCCGAACGCGACGTGGTAGCAACGACCCATGTGGGCCGTCTCCCGAACCCGAACTACGCGCCCCGGGTTCGTGTTGAACGCCTGATCGCCACTGGTCGAGTAGTACTCGCGGGGTTCTCCCTGCTCGCCGTCTGGATCGGTACGTCCACCCGAGCAGGATACGCCGGAACGAATTTGCTCCTCGCCGCCTATTTAGGCTACGCGCTCGCGCTCGCGGTCGCTGCGTGGTTCGGCCACGCCGCGAGCTTCCGCCTCGGACTGCTGACCCACGCGATTGATCTTGCCCTGTTTTCGCTGTTCGTGTACTTGACCGAGGGCGCCGCAAGCCCGTTCTTCACCTACTTTATCTTTGCCATACTGGCAGCGACGCTCCGCTGGCAGTCCCGCGGGGCACTCTGGACCGCCGCCGTGGCGGTTGTGGCCTTCAGTATGGTCGGGCTGTACGCCGCGAAGGTGATCGGCAATCCCAACTTTGAGCTCGACCGGTTCTTTACGCAGAGCGCCTATCTTGTGGTTCTGGCCAGCCTGCTGGCGGCTCTCAGCGCATACGAGACCCAACGGCGTGGCGAAATGGCTAGCCTGGCAGCCTGGCCTCCGGCGGTGGGCCACGAACCCGGCGCGCTGCTGCGCGAACTGCTCGGCAGCACAGCCCGGATCCTCAACGCCCCACGGACCCTTCTGGCCTGGGAAGAGAAAGGCCAGCCTTGGCTGCAATTCGGTGCGTGGTCGGATGACGCGTTCACCTTTTGGCGCGAGCCACCCGAACGCTACGAACCACTGGTAGCCGAGCCGCTTGAGGGCGTGAGCTTCCTTTCCCCAAACGTGCGCCAGCCGCAGGCGGCAGTGTTGCGCATTGCTGGCGGCGGGCTGCAAGCGTGGCGCGGCGCGCCGGTTCACGACGAGCTGCGCTCGCGGTTCCGCATGAAAGCCCTGCTGTGCGTGTGCGTGGCGGGGGAATGGGTCAGAGGACGTCTCTTCTCGCTGGACCAGCGCTCGCTCACGGCGGATGATTTGGTATTGGGCGAGATCGTCGCCGGCCACCTGGCTGCTTCCCTGGATCACATCGTGGTGTCGCGGCGGCTGAGGCAGGCCGCCGCGGCGGAAGCACGAGCTCGCCTGTCGCGCGACCTGCACGATGGCGTCCTTCAGTCCTTAACCGGCGCCGCCCTGAAGCTCGAAACCGTGCAGCGCCTGTGGGGGACGCACCAGCATGCAGCTCGAGAGAGCCTGTCGCAGATCCAGCGTCTCCTCGCACAAGAGCAGCGCGGCCTGCGCTTCCTCATTCGCGACGCGAAGCTCAACTCCGCTGACTCGTCGACTGGCGGCACGAGCTTGGGCGAGCGCCTGAGCGAGCTCGTGCGCCGGTTTGAAACCGTGTGGGGGCTGCAAGCGGAGTTGGTGGTGGACGACATCGACACGGGAGTCACCGACGATCTGGCGTACGAAATCTGTCACATCGTCCAGGAAGCGGTGGTCAACGCGGCGCGCCACGCCAGCGCGTCGCACGTGCACGTCGCCGTGAGGAGACAAGGCGACCAGGTGTGCATCACCGTGGCCGACGACGGGCACGGGTTCCCCTTCCACGGACGTTACAACCACTCGACGCTGACCTCGCGGCAGCTGGGACCGGTGATGCTCAAGCAGCGCGTGGAGTCGCTCGGTGGGACTCTCGAGATCGAATCGACAACCCACGGCGCGCAGCTCGAGATTGCGCTGCCCTACAACGGCGCGGAAACCTGACTTGACGGTCCACCTCGCGCTGTGCGACGACCACCCGATCGTTCTCGCCGGCCTCGAAAGCCTGTTCCACCTCGAGCCGGATTTCCAAGTCGTGGCACGCTGCGTCAACGGCGACGAAGCGCTCGCCGCCGTCCGTCAACACAACCCCGACATCCTGCTCTTGGACCTGCACATTCCTCGGGGTGACGGATTGGAGGTCGTGCGAACGCTCCGCCGCGAGAAGCTCGCGACCAAGGTGGTGATGCTCACAGCCGAGCTAGAGGAGGACCAAATCGTCGAAGCATTGCGGCTGGGTGTTCGTGGGGTTGTGCTCAAGGAGCTCGCGCCGCAGCTCCTCGTGGAATGCATCCGAAAAGTGCACGCCGGCGAACAATGGCTCGACAAACAGCTTTCGAACTGGGCGCTCGAGGCGCTGCTGCGTCGAGAAAGTGCCGGGCGCGCCGGGAGTGGCATCCTTTCCCCGCGCGAGATCGAGATCGTCCGCATGGTAGTGGGCGGCCTCCGCAACCGGGAGCTCGCGCAACGCCTCGGCGTCAGCGAAGGCACGGTCAAGATCCACTTGCACAATATCTACAAGAAACTGAAGGTGCATAGCCGCCTGGAGCTCGTTCTCCACGCCCAGGCCCATAAACTTGTGTGACTACGACGTGATCATTCTCAAGGACGCCCTCCAATTCAGGCTCGCACCCAACGGGCGAGTTCCCTAATGCTGGGCCGCTTGCCGGTCATGAGAATCCCGACTCTGTAAATCCGCGCCGCGACCCAGGTGGTCGCCGCGATTCCCAGCAGCAGCAGCACCAACGATGCCACGAGCTCGCCCGTCCCCATGCTTCCCGCCGTCCACCTCACCGGTGTGGCAATGGGCGATGTGAATGGCACGAGCGAGAGCGTCTTCGCGAACGCCGAGCTCGGATCATTCGTCAGTCCGATGATCGACAGGTACGAAATCATGAGCAGGTACGTCACCGGCTGCTGCGCCTGGCGCGCCTCTTGTTCATTGCTGGACATGGCCCCGACCGCGGCGAACATCGCGGAGTACAGGAGGAAGCCGCCGATGAAAAACGCCATGAAAACGGCGAACGTCGCAAACGGGATGTCCGGCAACTTTAGTTCCTGTGTGGCATCCGCGCCCAGCGCGCGGGCGATGGGACCCCGCAGGCCGATCAGCACGCGCGCGGACACCCCCCAGATGACGAATTGGAAGAACGACACGGCTCCCGCCCCGGCGACCTTTCCCAGCATCAGTTGAAAGGGTCGCAGCGACGACACCAGCACCTCGACAATCCGCAGGGTCTTCTCCTCCAGGACCGCGGTCATGACGTTCACGCCGTAGAGCAGAATCGCCGCGAACAGCAGGATCGACATCACCCACGCCACCACAAACGACTCACCGGCACTCTCCGCGATTGTACGGCCGCGCGCGATTTTTTTCTGGTCGAGGGTGACGCGCACGCTCTGCGCCCAGTTCACGACCGCAGGATTTACCCCTCGCTGCTCCAGTCGCGCTTTCACGATCAGTCCGTTCAGCGCGCGTTGCAGCTCCTCGATCGTCTGGAGCGATAGGCTGGACGCGCGGTACTCCGCCTTGCCGGTCTCTGCGAGTGCCGTGGAAAGGATGAGGAATCCGTTGAGCTGTTTGGTCTCGACCAGACTGGTGAGCGAGTCAATGACGCCGGGGCCGGCGACGACCCGCACGGCCCGAATCAACCTGCTGGCCCCGAGCCCTTCGACAACCCGCCGGCCTAGGTCTGAGGTGGTACTGTCCACGACCGCGATATGGCGTACCGCGCCGCCGACGGACTGCATGATCTGGAACACGATGATGCCGGCGAACAGCACGGGGCCCAGGATCGCGGATATCCAGAACCACTTGGTGCGCACCCGTTCGACGAATTCGCGGCGAATGACGGCCCAGACCTTATGCATTCGGCACCGCCGCCGCAGTCGCGGCTTCCGGACCGACGAGGTCGACGAAAATCTTGTGCAGCGACGGGCTCGCCAGTTCGAACCGTGACAGGCGCGCGCCAGAGTTCACCAGCACACGCAGGATCTCCTGCGCGTCCGCACCATCCGCGAGCTCGAGCTCGGCGTGCTGCCCAAAGTCGTGGATCCCGGCCACCAAACGCCGGTCGCCGAAGATCTGCTGCGCGGCACCCTGATTGCCGTCGAACGCGATCGCCACATGCTTGCCGCCGTGGGTTCGTTTCACATCGGCGAGCGTGCCATCGATCAACTTCTTCCCGCGCGCGATAATGCAGAGCCGGTCGCACAGCTTCTCCGCGTGCTCCATGATATGCGTGGAGAACAACACGGTCTTGCCGTGCCGTCGGTACTCGATCACGGTATCGAGCAGAACTTGCCGGTTCACGGGATCGAGCGCCGAGAACGGCTCGTCGAGCACGATGAGGTCGGGATCATGCAGCACCGCCGAGATAAACTGGACCTTCTGCTGCATTCCCTTCGACAGATCCGAGACCTTGCGCAGCCGCCAATCGCCGAGCCCCAGGCGATCGAGCCAGTCGAGCGCTCTGGCGCGCGCTGCCTTCCGCGCCACGCCTTTGGTCTCCGCGAGAAAGATCAGCACATCGAGCACGCGCATTTTCGGGTAAAGCCCGCGCTCTTCGGGCAGATACCCGATCCGTGCTGAATGCGTCCGGCCTCCGGCGACGTCGTTGAACAGGCGCACCGAGCCTTCGTCCGGCTCGTAGATGTCCATGATCATCCGAATCGTCGTCGTCTTGCCGGCGCCGTTCGGGCCGAGCAAGCCGTAGATCTGGCCGGAGGGAACGCTGAGGGAAAGCCCGTCGACCGCGGTGTGACCCGCGAAACGTTTGGTAACGCGATCTACGACAACGGGGTCGGACATGGCCAACAAAGCTAGACGGCTAGACGTCGGGACGTCTAGACGTCAAGAACCGACTCTACGCTGGAACGCCGAATAGATCCCCGGCTTTGCGAACCGCACTGACCAGGACGTCGATGTCGTCCACGTCATTATAGATGTAGAATGAAGCGCGAGCCGTGGCTGGCACGCCCAACCGCCGCATCAGCGGCTGCGTGCAGTGATGACCGGCGCGAATGCAGACGCCGTCGCGGTCGAGAATCGTCGCGAGGTCGTGCGGATGCACATCGCCGTACGTGAACGGCACCACCCCGGCGCGATGATCGCGCGGGCCGTACACCTTCACACCCTCGATTTCCGAGAGCCGCTCGATCGCGGTCTGTGCCAGCTGCTGCTCGTGCGCAGCCACATTCTCCATCCCGAGTGTCTCGAGGTAGGCGATGGCGGCGGCGAGCCCGACCGCCGCTTCCACGTTGGGCGTGCCCCCTTCGAACTTATGGGGGATCCGGTTCCAGCTGGACCGGTCATCCCAGACGCGTTCGATCATCTCGCCGCCACCGTGATAGGGTGGCATTTCCTCGAGCAGGGCCGGTTTGGCGATCAGGGCTCCGCTCCCCATCGGCGCCAGCATCTTGTGACCGGACAGCGCGTAGAAGTCGCAATCCAGGGCCTGGACGTCCACCCGCAGGTGCGGGCTCGACTGCGCGCCGTCGACCACGGTGACCGCCCCGGCTGCATGAGCCAGCTTGGCCAGCTGCGCGGCGGGGTTAACGGTCCCAAGGGAGTTCGACACATAGGGATACGCCACGAGCTTGGGCTTGGTCTCGAGCGCGCGGCCAAAATCGATCACGTCAATCCGGCCGTCCTGGGTGATCTCGACCATCCGCAGGGTGGCGCCCTTTTCCTGACACAGGATCTGCCACGGGACGATGTTCGAGTGATGGTCCATGGCCGTCACGACCACGGTATCCCCCCGCCCGACGTTGGCCCGACCCCAGGAGCCGGCCACCAGGTTGATGGCCTCGGTCGTGCCCCGGGTGAACACGACCGCCTCGCCGGCCCACGCGTTCACGAACCGCGCGACCGCCGTGCGGGCTGCCTCGTACGCGTCGGTTGCCTCGACCGCCAGCGCGTACGCGCCGCGGTGCACGTTTGCATTGTGGAAGCTGTAATAGTGAACGAGCGCGTCGATGACTTTGCGAGGCTTCTGGCTCGTGGCGGCGTTGTCGAGATACACCAGCCGGCGCCCGTTTTCCTGGCGCTCGAGAATCGGGAAGTCGGCGCGGATTCTCGCGGTGTCGAGCATCAGAAGTCTCGCGCCGATTCCGTCGTTACGGGATCCCCGCTGTTCTGGAGCGCGGCGTGCAGCGCGTGCCAGCCGAGGTTGGCACACTTGATCCGGCTCGGAAAGGCACGCACGCCCGAAAACGCCGCCAGCTTCCCCGGCGCGTTTGCGCCGCCGGCGAGCATGTCACGGAACGCCTGAAACATCTTTTCCGCCTCCCCCACCGGCTTTCCCCTGACCGCCTCGGTCATCAGCGACGCCGACGCCTTGGAGATGGCGCAACCCGAGCCCTGCGGCATCTGAAACCCGATGTCGCCGATCATGTCGCCGTCGAGCTGGACGTAGAGATGAATGCGGTCGCCGCAGAGGGGATTGTTGCCTTCGGCTTTTCGGTTGGCGGAATCGAGTCGCTTGAAGTTCCGCGGATTCCGGTTGTGGTCGAGAATGACCTGCTGGTAGAGCTCGGTCAGATCCGTCATGGCTCGGCCAGACGGCCGCGCACGATCGCATCGAGCTGCTCGCGCAGCGGCGCGACCTCCATCCGGCCAAGAATCTCGGCGGCGAATCCGTAGGTGAGGAGCCGGCGCGCATCGCGCTCGCCGATCCCGCGGCTCTCCAGGTAGAACAGCGCGCGCGGATCGAGCGGCCCCACCGTCGAGCCGTGGGTGCATTTCACATCGTCCGCGTAGATCTCGAGCTGAGGCTGGCTGTCGGCATGCGCGTCGCTCGAGAGCAGCAGATTGTTGTTCGTCTGCTTCGAGTCGGTCTTCTGCGCGCCCGGACGAACGATGATCCGGCCCGTGAACACACCACGTGATTTGCCGTCGAGCACGCCGTTGAAGTACTCGTGACTCTCACAGTGATCCGCGGCGTGATCGATGGTCGTGTGATGATCCGCGTGCTGCGCGCCGTCGAGCAGATACAGCCCATTGAGGATCAGCGTGCCCCCCGAGCCGGCCATCACGGCGCCAATGTCGTGTCGCGCCAGCGCCGCGCCGAACGCGACCGTATGCACATTCACGATGCTGTCCCGCTCCTGCTGCGTCTGCGTGGTCGCGACGTGATAGGCCTTCGTACTCTCACGCTGGACGCGATGATAGTCGACTCGTGCCCCCTCACCCGCTACGACTTCGGTGACGCTATTCGTCCAGTACGGACCCTGCTTCAGCGATGCGTACGTCTCGACGATGCTCGCGCGGGCCTCGCGCTCCAGCACGATGAGATTGCGCGGATGCGCAACGACCTGCCGGTCGCCGCTGGCCAGAAACAGCAGCTGGATCGGCTCGGCGATCGTCGCTTTCGCCGGCACATGCACGAATGCCCCTTCGCTCATGAACGCGGTATTCAGCGCGGAGAAGGGCCGGTCCTCGGTCGCGGCGTACTGGCCGAGATGCCGGCGCACGAGATCCGGGCGATGCGTCGTCACATGGGCAAGACTCTGAACGTCGTCGAGAAAAGGCGTCGAGAGAGGGCGTTGAAAAAAACCGTCAACAAAGACGAGGCGATATCCGGCCTCGAGGAGGAGGAACGGACGAATCTGCTCGAGCGTCGGTACGCGGGTCGGAGCGTTGGCCAGCTCGAACGACCCTTCAGCGATCGGCGCGACGCTCGTGAAGCGCCACGCCTCTTGCTTCATGTTGGGGAACCCGAGACGCTCGAAGCGCGCGATCGCGCTGCTTCTGATGTCCTTCAACCACGCAGGAGCCCGAGCAGCACCATTCCCCGCCCAGGCGTTGTAGCTGCCTACGATGCTTTCAACCGCCACCATTACGACACCATCGCTGCATCACGCAGCCAGTCGTAGCCTTTTGCCTCGAGTTCATGGGCCAATTCGGGGCCCCCCGATTTCACGATGCGGCCGTCCGCCAGGACGTGGACGACGTCGGGCGTGATGTAGTTCAGGAGCCGCTGGTAGTGCGTCACGATCAGGAAGGAGCGCTCCGGACCGCGCAGCTGATTGACCGCCTGCGCCACCGTCTTGAGGGCGTCGATGTCGAGCCCCGAATCGGTCTCGTCGAGAATCGCGAGCCGCGGCTCGAGCACCGCGAGCTGCAGGATCTCATTGCGCTTCTTCTCGCCGCCCGAGAAGCCTTCGTTCACCGGCCGGTTCATCATCGAGTCGTCCCAGCCGATCGCCTTCAGCTTCTGCTCGAGGACCTGCAGAAAGTCGATCGGATCGAGCTCGGGTTCGCCCCGCTCCCTGCGCAGCGTGTTCAAAGCCGACCGCAGGAAATAGGAATTCGTGATTCCACGAATCTCGACCGGGTATTGGAACGCGAGGAAGACACCCGCGCGCGCCCGCTCCTCCGGTTTCAGGTCGAGCAGATCCTTGCCGTCGTAGGTCGCCGAGCCGCCGAGCACTTCGTACGCGGGATGTCCCGCGAGCACCTGGGCGAGCGTGCTCTTACCGGACCCGTTCGGCCCCATGATCGCGTGCACCTCGCCGTCACGGATCGTGAGATTCACGCCCTTGAGGATCTCGTTGCCGGCAACAGCGACTCGAAGCCCCTTGACCTCGAGCAGTACCCGTCCCTCGTCCCCCTTCCCCCGTCCCATTAACCAACACTCCCTTCGAGACTGATTCCGAGCAACCGAGTGGCTTCGACCGCGAACTCCATCGGCAGCTCCTTGAACACTTCCTTGCAGAAACCGTTGACGATCATCGACACCGCGTCTTCGGCCGAGAGCCCGCGCTGGCGCAGATAGAAGATCTGATCCTCGCCGATCTTCGACGTGGACGCCTCGTGCTCCATGATCGCCGTGCTGTTGCGGACGTCGATGTACGGGAAGGTATGCGCGCCGCACTTGTCGCCGATCAACATCGAGTCGCATTGCGAATAGTTGCGCGCGCCTTCGGCGCCTTTCATGATTTTCACCAACCCGCGATACGTGTTTTGTCCGCGGCCCGCGGAAATGCCTTTCGATACGATCGTCGAGCGCGTGTTCTTGCCGAGGTGAATCATTTTCGTCCCGGTGTCCGCCTGTTGCTTGTGGCTCGTGACAGCCACCGAGTAAAACTCACCGATCGAGTTGTCGCCCTGGAGAATGCAGC
>JBLNGI010000257.1:0-2647 GCA_050264615.1 Gemmatimonadota bacterium | reverse complement strand
GCACCGCGGGAGAGTGCGCCAGATCGGCAGGCGGCGTCGCCTCATCGCCCACCTCCAACGCCAGCGGTTCGACGGCGTACTCCCGTTCTCCTCGCACCCGCAGCGGGGCGCGGCTGGTGGCCAGCACTCGGAGCCCGGCGACCGCGGTGAGGAGATCCGCGACAAGCGGCGCTGCCGCCAAAACCTGCTCGAAGTTATCGAGCAACAGGAGCGTGGGCGTACCGTCGCAGGCGCGCCGGGCGCGGCTCGGCAAGTCGTGCGCCGTGGCGTCCAAAACGCCGAGCGCCTCGGCAATCGCCTGCGGCACCAACGCCGAGTTCCGAACCGCAGCCAACCCTACGAACAGCACCCGGGATGTGCCTTCTGCCGCGACGGCCCGCGCCATCTCCAGCGCCAGACGCGTCTTGCCGACTCCGCCTGGCCCCGTCAGTGTGATGAGACGTGCGTCGGGATCAGCGAGCCAGAGGCGCAGCGTCTGCACGTCAGTGTCGCGACCGAGAAGGACCGTAAGAGCCAGGGGGAGCGAGACGCCGCTCAGTTCTTCGACCGCCGTCGGATGAGCAGCCGCCCGGGAGCTCGCGACGAGGGCGTCGCGCGCCGCCCCGGTCAAGTCCAGGGCCGCGGACAGCGCGCGCACGGTCTCGACATGGGGTTTGCGGCGTTCACCGCGCTCCAGGGCGCTCACGGCATGGACCGAAAGGCCCGCAATGGTCGCCAGCTCCTCTTGCGTGAAGCCCGCAACCTCGCGGAGCGCTTTGAGCTGCGCGCCAAATGACCGTGGAGCGCCAGCTTTCATGGCGTGTTCATTCTACCGCTGCGGCTGTGCGGGTGTCGTACGGGTCCTGTGGGACCCCTGTGGGTGGTCCCGAGCTCGCCCGCGCTCCACACTCGCAGCATGGCCTGGGACGCAGGAGCGACCACGTTAGTCACGGGCGTGGCACCCGTAATCGACGACAGTTTTGACGCGGTCGTCCTGGCCCATCTCGGTGCCGCCTCCAGGCTGGCGCGCTGGATCATGCGAAATGAGCACGATGCGGAGGATGTGGTGCAGGAGGCGTCGCTGCGGGCGCTCCGGTACTTTCGGACATTTACCGGCGGAAATGGGCGGGCCTGGTTCCTCACAATCGTTCGCAACACCTGTTCCGGCTGGCGCGGCCACGGCCTCCACGCGTCAACGGACCCGTTCGATGAAGAGCTGCACAGTAGCGGTCGGCCAGCCTCCGATCCCGAGACGTTACTGCTTCAAGCCGATGGCCGCACGCTGATCGAGCGGGCGATGAGCCACTTGCCCCATCGCCTTCGTCAAGTGCTCGTGCTCCGCGAGCTGGAGGGTCTGTCGTACCGGGAGCTGGCTGATGTGATGGACATTCCGATGGGAACTGTCATGTCCAGCCTCTCGCGTGCCCGCCAGGCGTTGCGCCGTGCGCTGGACGACGAACAGAAACAGACTGGCTTTGCAGAGAGGCGACAAGAGTTTTTGAGCGTTTGCGGAGATCAGTGAACGGGAAGCGTCTGCGATTCCCGCAGGGCAACCGTCACTTCACATTGTGAAAGGGAACGGTACAGCAGATGGTGAAACAAGCAGGAATGATTCTATTTGTTCTCGGGATGGCCGGTTACGTCAGTACGCCCACGGTGGGGGTCGAAGACGGCAGCGGGTCGCAGCTGATCATCGGACGCGACGATGACAGACAAGACAACGTGGCGATCCAGGCTGGCGCAGGCGCGAACCAGTCCCTCAACCGCACCGACGTCCTCGAAGGTGGATCCGGCAACGACGTCATGTTTGGTTTGAATGGCAACGATGTGATGGACGGTGGCCCAGGTCACGACATCATCCTGGGTGGGCCGGACGGTGGCGCGGCGCCTGGCGGACCCCCGAACAGCGACATCATGTTCGGCGGACCAGGCAACGACGTGAATCTCTGGGCTCCCGGCGATGGAAGCGAGGCGTTTATCGGTGGGCCTGGGCGCGATGCGCTCGTTTTCGGCACGACCGATCGGGAGGCGGTTGCTGATTTGGCAACCGGTGTCCGGCTGCCGACCCTTCTATTCGGCGTTCCGGGATTTCCTCAGGGCATTCCCACAGCGGACGTGAGTGGCCAAGCGAATTTCTGCACGGTGGAGGACAGCCCGTTGCCGACCTACCAACACCTGGTGAGGTTCCGGGGCGCGACCGGAAACATCATCGTCACGGTCCGAGTGAGTGAGGTCGAGCAAGTGTTTTGCAGCCAAAGTGGTTCAATCACGTTTGCTGATCTCACAAGTCTCTCACCGGCGTTCGTCGTCGTTTCGCAGCAGGACGTTCAGAGCCTGAACTCGCTGGTCGGAGCGATGATCCGATAGTCGATCGCTGTGTCCGGTGGGTGTTGACTCGACGGCGCCCCGCTGGTGACGATGCGTTTCCGGGACCGTCACGCGCGTCACGAGAGCGTCGATTCCGTTGGGGCGCCGCACGCGGAAGGAAGGAGGAAGGCGTACGCCTTCCTCCTTCCATGGCGGCAGGGAAGTCTTGGCGTCATGGCCGCCCCGGCGCAAGAGGCGACTACCATGAAGATCTCCATCCTCGACGACTATCCGATACGCCGCGCACTCTTCCTGTTTCCGGCAACGGGTGTTGGTGCGGAAGGGGGGACTCGAACCCCCA
>JBLNGI010000256.1:0-11388 GCA_050264615.1 Gemmatimonadota bacterium | reverse complement strand
GCGGCATGTCACGATTACGGCAACGAACCGGTCCCGCGGCGCCGCCCTGGCGAGCGCGGTGCGGGTGACGGTTCCCGCGGGCTGGCCGCCAGTGCCCGCTGAGAGTCTGGCGTTTACGCGCGAAGACGAGAGTAAGAGCGTCGTCGTGTCCGTCGCGCCGCCAACGGCCGACACCCTGAAACCGGGGTCTTACGATCTGCGCGCGGGCGCAGGGTGGCTCGAGATCATCGATTACCCGCACATCCGGCCGCGCGCGCTCACACGCCCTTCCGTGGCGCAAATTCGGGCCGCGCGAGTGGCGCTCCCCGGTCTGACGCGCGTCGGCTACGTGCGCGGCGCCGCCGATCGCGTGCCCGAGGCTCTGCTCGCCGTCGGGCTGCCGCTCGAGCTGATTGGCCCCGACTCGCTGGCGCGTGGCGATCTGTCGCGCTACGACGCCATCGTCATCGGGAGCCGGGCGTATGAGACGGAGCCCGCGCTCGTCGCGAACAACGGCCGGCTGCTCGAATACGGGCGCAACGGCGGCCTGATCATCGTGCAATACCAGCAATATCCGTTTGTCGACGGCGGATTCGCGCCATACCCGCTCACGATCGCGCGCCCGCATGATCGCGTGACGGATGAAACCGCTCCGGTCACGCCGCTCGATCCGGCGAATCCCGTTTTTCATTATCCCAACGATATCGGCCCGGACGACTGGCGCGGGTGGGTGCAGGAGCGCGGCCTGTACTTGCCGCGCACCTGGGACACGACCTATGTGCCTGTACTCGAGACGCACGATCCCTGGCCGCCGGCAACGGCGCTCAAAGGGGGAGTGCTGATCGCGCCGCTCGGCCGAGGCACGTACGTCTATACCGGCCTGAGCTTTTTCCGGCAGCTGCCTGCGGGCGTTCCGGGAGCCTACCGGCTGTTCGTGAACCTGCTCGGACTCAAGCGGCGGAATGTTCCGTAAGGTTCTGCTGCTCCTGGTCGTGACCGCGTGCTCACGCGATCACCGCACTCCGTTGGTCATCTACAGTCCTCACGGCCGGGACCTGCTCACGCTGTTCGAGACTCGGTTCGAGGCGCAACGCCCAGACGTCGACGTGCGCTGGCTCGACATGGGATCGCAGGACGTGTACGACCGCGTGCGCTCCGAGCGCGCCAATCCCCAGGCCGACATCTGGTTTGGCGGGCCTTCGCTCATTCTTGCGCAGGCGGCCGGTGATTCGCTGCTCGACTGTGCGACGCCGAGCTGGGCCGGCGCGATTCCGCCGCGGGGGCGGGGCGAGGGCGATTGTTATTTCGCGGCGTACGAGACGCCGGCTGTTTTTCTGTACGCCGAGAAGGTGGTGTCCGCCGCCGAGGCCCCGCAGGACTGGGACGACCTGCTCGATCTCAAGTGGAAGGGCAAGCTGATCATCCGCGACCCGCTCGCGAGCGGCACGATGCGCGCGGTGTTCGGCCTGATCATGCTGCGTGCGCAGAAGTTCGCGGGCGATACGGCATCGGGATTCTCGTGGCTGCGCCGGCTGGACGCGCAGGCCAAGGAGTACGTGCAGAATCCCGCGCTCGTGAGCGAGAAGATCGCGCGTCAGGAAGCGCTCGTCACCGTGTGGGACCTGCCCGACGTGTTGATCAGCCGGCGGCGCGGCATGCCGATCGGCTACGTCTTCCCGAGGAGCGGCACGGTCGCCATCGAGGACGGCATCGCGGTCGTACGCGGCACCAGGCATCTCGCCGCGGCTCGCGCGTTCGTGGACTTCGTCGGCAGCCAGGAGATGCAGCTCGCAGCCGCGCGTGAGGTATTCCGGGTCCCCGCGCGCCAGGATCTTCCATCCGATTCGTTGCCTGACTGGGTGCGCGACGTACGGCGCCGCATGGTGGTCGCGGATGTGGACTGGCGTCTGCTCGCGGAGCGGGGCCCCGCGTGGATGCGCTGGTGGGACCAGCACGTACGCGGGACCGGAGGCCGGCAGTGACCGCGTTCCTCCAAATCGTTGGAGTCGCGAAGCGCTGGAGGAACGACGTCACGGTCGGCCCGATCACGCTCGACATCGCGCGCGGCGAGATTCTCGCGCTGTTGGGGCCTTCGGGCAGCGGCAAGACGACGATGCTGCGGCTGCTCGCCGGATTCGAGACGGCGGACAGCGGCCGGATCCTCGTGGCGAACGAGGAGGTCACGACGGTCCCGCCGGCGCGGCGCCGGTTCGGGATGGTGTTCCAGCACTACGCGCTCTTTCCCCACCTGGATGTTGGGGACAATGTGGCGTTCGGATTGCGAGGAGCGGGGAGCAGGGAGCAGGTCGCGTCGAAAATTGCCGCGGCGCTTGCGCTCGTCGACCTGGCCGGGTTCGAGCGGCGCAAGGTGCACGAGCTCTCCGGCGGGCAGCAGCAGCGCGTCGCTCTGGCGCGCGCGCTCGCGCCCGAACCGCGGGTGCTGCTGCTCGACGAGCCCCTGTCCAATCTCGATCCGGCGCTGCGCGAGCGCACGCGCCGCGAGCTGCGGGAGGTGATCAAGCGCGTGGGCATCACGACCGTGTTCGTGACCCACGAGCAGGAGGAGGCGTTCGATCTGGGCGACCGGATCGCGGTGATCAATGCGGGACAGCTCGAACAGACCGGGGCCGCGGACGAGCTGTACGAGGCGCCCGCGAACCTGTTCGTCGCCACGTTCGTCGGCCGCGCGAACGTGTTTCGTGGCGCGGCGGCCCGTACGTTGTGCGGTGGCACGGGTGACCGCGTCATCGTCGTTCGCCCGGAGCGACTGCGGTTTGCGCCAACCGGACTTCCGGGCGTTGTGCGCGAGCGCCGCTACACCGGCGCCGCGGCGTTCTTCACCGTTGAAAGTGAGACCGGCGAGCGCTTCGAAGTGCTCGCCGAGCCTGATGCCGCGAGCGTGGGCGAGCACGTACACGTACAGGCTGTTCGAGCAATTTCGTGTTGAGGCGCCCCCGCCCCCGCCCCCGCGGGATCGAGCTCGCGGCGGCCGGTCTCGTGCTGCTGCTCGCCTGGCTGGTGGTGTATCCGATCGGCATCGTCGCGCTCGACGCGGCGGACGGGACGGCGCTGCGCGCCTTCGTCACGCGGGGGGGCGAATGGGCCGCGCTGTGGGCGAGCGTGTGGATCTCGCTCGCCAGCGTCGTGCTGGCGGGGGCAATCGGGATTCCACTCGCGTTCCTGTTCGAGTGGTTCGACTTCCCGGGGCGCAAGACGCTGGGCGCGTTGGTCGCGCTGCCGGTCGTGCTGCCACCGCTCGTCGGCGTGATCGCGTTTCTCTTTTTGTACGGCGAGTCGGGATTCATTGCCCGCACGCTGCAGGTCGTGCTGCATCTCGCGCAGGCGCCGTGGCGCCTGCAGGGGCCCGCGGCGATCCTGCTCGTGCACGCCTACTCGATGCACGTCTACTTCTACCTGTTCACGCGCGCGGGCCTCGCCCGCCTCGACGTCTCGATGCTCGAAGCGGCGCAAGCGCTCGGCGCCGACCGGCGGGCGACGTTCTGGCGCGTGATCGTGCCGCTGCTGCGCCCCTCGCTCGTGGGCGCGGCCATCCTGACGTTCATGACCGCGCTCGGCTCGTTCAGCGCGCCCTACATCTTTGGCGGCGGCTTTCGGGTCATGACCACGCAGATCGTGGCGACGAAACTCAACGGTGATCTGCCGCTTGCGATGGTCGAAACGGTGGCGCTGGCGGTGGTCGCCGTCGTCGGTCTCTTGATTTTGCGTCGCACCGAGGGCGAGGACATTCTGGTCGCGCTGGGGAAGGGGATCGCGCCGCGGCCCCGGCCGATTCGCCGCCCGGGCGTCCGGGTGCTTGCGACCGCCGCGGGCTGGGGACTCGCGGTGGTGCTCCTGCTTCCCCATCTCACCTTGCTGCTCGTGTCGCTCGTGCCGTACGGCGCCTGGACAACCGAAATCCTGCCGCCGGTGCTGAATTTCGAGAACTATCGCCGTCTGTTCTCCGAGGCGGAACGGCTGCGTCCGATGATCAACTCGCTGTGGATGGCGGCGGCGAGCACGGCCGTAGCCGTGGCGATCGCGCTCGCAGGCGGCTGGCTGGTGGTGCGGAAGCGCGTCGCGGTGCGGCACGCGATCGAAGGGCTCCTGGCACTGCCGTGGGCGTTGCCGGGCACCGTCTTCGCGATCGCGCTCGCCATCACGTTCAGCGTCAACGCGCCGCTCCAGCTGCGGTTTCTGCTCGTCGGAACGGCGGTGATCCTCCCACTCGCCTACCTGGTGCGGGCGCTGCCGCTGACCGGGCGCGGTATTCTTGCGTCGTATCGCCAGCTCGATCCCGCGCTCGAGGAGGCGGCCGCCAGTCTGGGGGCGGGGCGCTGGCGTACGTTCGCGCGCGTCACGATACCGCAGCTTCGGCCCGGCCTCGCCGCCGGCGCGAGCCTGGCGTTCGTCGCCGGGCTCGGCGACATCGTCGCCTCGATCGTGCTCTACACGTATGAGACGCGGCCCGTCTCGATTGAAATCCTCTCGAGTCTGCGGCTCTCGGAGACCGGCGTCGCGGCGGCGTTCGGCGTCGTGCTGATGCTGGTGAGCGCGCTGGTCCTCGGGATCGGAGCGAGACGATGAAGCGGCTCGCCGTCCTGATGCTCGTGGCCTTCGTGGACATGATGGGCCTGATGATCATCTGGCCGCTGTTGCCGCTGTACGCGCAGAACCTCGGGGCGTCGGCGACTACGGTCGGGCTGCTCGCCGCATCCTTCCCTGTGGCGCAGCTCGTGTCCTCACCCGTCTGGGGCTACGTCTCCGATCGCTACGGCCGCCGGCCGGCACTGCTCGTGGGGCTCGGCACCTCGGCGATTGCCTACATCGTGTTCGGGTTTGCGCACACGGTCTGGCTGCTGTTTGCGTCTCGGTTCGTGCAGGGGTTGGGCGGCGGGACCACCGGCGTGGTGCAGGCGTACGTCGCGGATACGATGCTGCCGCGCGAGCGCGCCAAGGCGTTGGGATGGCTGTCCGCCGCGACGAGCGCGGGAGTGATCATCGGGCCGGCGCTCGGCTCGTTCATGCACCGCTTCGGCGAAGCAGCGCCGGGATTGTTCGCGAGCGCGCTCGTGCTGATCAACGTGGCCTTCGCATGGAGGTGGCTGCCGGAGTCGCGCTGGGCGCAGGCCGGCGTGACGCGCACCAGCGCGGAGGTGCGCGCGGCGCGCCGGTCGCTGACGATGCGCGAAGCCGTGCAGAATATCGTGCAGCCGGCCGTGCGCGTCCTCAGCGACCCCACCCGGCCGGTGTCGCAGCTCATCTGGATCTATGCGCTGGCGATGCTCGCGTTCAACGCGCTGCCTCCGGTGTTCTCGCTGTACCTGCACGACCGGTTCGGGATCACCGCGGATCAGATTGGATTTTTCTTCATGGTGTTCGGCGCGGTCGGCGTCCTGATGCGCACAGCACCGGTCGGCTGGGTCAACGCCAGGCTTGGGGAAGTACGGACGATGCAGCTGGGCACGTTGCTGTTGCTCGCGGGGTTCGTGCTGGTGCCGCTGGCCCCGACGCTGCCGCTGTTCATCGCCGCGCAAATCCTCCTGCCGCTGGGGACCGCGCTGCTGTTCCCCGCCAACTCGGCGCTCGTGAGTCATCGCGCGCATCACGATGAGATTGGGCTGACGCTCGGGGTGCAACAAACCTATCGCGGCCTCGCGGCGATCGTGGGCCCGGTGTATGCGGGTGCCGCCTACGAGAAACTCGGCCAGCACGTCCCCTTCTACATTTCGGCGGGCATCATTCTCTTCGTGGTCTATTTGACGCTGCGTATTCGCGAGGAAGCGCCCGCTCAACTAGTTTCTGAACCATGACTCTCGCCGCCTGTCTCTCGATTCTTGGCTGGCTCATCGGGCCCCCGCCTCCGCTCCCGCCCCCGTCCCCGGCGCCGCGCCCGAAGCTCGTCGTCGTCATCACCGTCGATCAGCTGCGCCCAGACTATTTCACCCGCTGGAAGAGCCAACTCACGGGTGGTCTGGGACAACTGGCGAATGAGGGCGCGTTTTTCACCGACGGGTATCAGGATCATGCGGTGACGGAAACCGCGCCCGGGCACTCCACCATTCTTTCGGGCATGTGGCCCGCCCACACGGGCATCATCGTCAACGCGCAGGGCGTGCAGGACTCGGCCGCTCCCTTGATCGGGACGACCGGTCTCGGAGCCTCGCCGCGCCGCGTTCGGGGGACGACGCTGTTCGACTGGCTCAAGACGGCTGATCCGACGGCGCGCGCCTTGTCCGTGAGCCGCAAGGACCGCGGGGCGATTCTGCCGATCGGAAAGGCAAAAGAGCAGGTCTACTGGTATCAGTCCGGACTGTTCACGACGAGCCGCTACTACGCCGACTCGTTGCCGGACTGGGTGCGCGCATTCAACGCGCGCCGCCTGCCATTCAAGACGGCGAATACGGTCTGGACACTCCTGCTGCCCGACAGTGCGTACAAGGAGGCGGACGACGAGACCTGGGAGAACCTGGGGCGCGACGTCGTCTTCCCTCATCGCCTGCCGGCTGACAGCGTGCGTGCCGCCGCGGTGGTCGCGGGCATCCCCACGATCGACTCGCTGACGCTCGTCTTCGCGCTGGAGGGGTTCGAGGCCCTGCGCCTGGGCCGCCGCGGAACGGATATCCTGGCGGTCAGTCTGTCTGCGACGGATGCGGTGGGCCACGCGTTCGGCCCAGACTCGCGCGAGATGCACGATCAGGTGCTGCGCCTCGACCGTTATCTGGCGTGGTTTCTCAAGCGGCTCACCGATCGCGTCGGGAAAGACAATGTCGTCGTGGTCCTCACCGCCGACCACGGGGTGACGCCATTCCCCGAGCGCACGCGCGCCAAGGCCGGCGGCGTTGCGTACCGCGTGTTCCTCGATACGCTCGTGACGGCGGTGAATCGCCAATTGGATACGCTCGCGCGGGCGGGGGACGCGCCGCGCCAGTGGCTGGAGTTCGACAACGGCATGGTGTTTCTCCGTGACAACGGCCGGTTCGCCGCGAGCGGTATCAGCACCGACAGCATCGTCGATGCGCTCACCGCGCGGATCCTGCGCGTGCAGGGTGTCGCACGGGTGATCAAACCGTCCGACCTGGCCAATGCCGACACCGCCTCCGATCCCGTCGCGCGGCGCTGGCTCCATTCGCTCACGCCGGACGCGGGCGTCGTGCTGACGGTTACGCCACAACCCGGCTCGGTATGGGACATCGCCAATCTGCCGATCGCCATGCACGGCCTGCCCAGCGACGACGATGCGCACGTGCCGATCATCCTGTGGGGCCGGGGGGTGCGGCGCGGCGCGTACGCGGGCCGGATGAACACGGTCGACATCGCGCCGACGCTCAGCGTCCTGCTGGGTATCACGCCGCTGTCGCTGGTGGACGGGCACGCGCGTGCCGAAGCGCTCGCGCCGAGAGACTGAATGCCGGTTCAGAAGCTCTCGGCCAATCAGCTTCAGCGGATCGAGGAGCTGCAGGGGTACGTGCGGACGGTCGATCACGTGCGGAAGCTGGCCGCGGAGCTGGAATCCAATCGCGCCGCCAGTCCCAAGATCATCAAGGGTATCTGTGACAACATCGCGCGCGATCTCTCCCACATGCGCCAGCGGGCGCTCACCGCGAATCTCGGCACGCTCCCCGATGTGGCGGGCTCGCTCGCCGTGGTTGCGGCGCGGCAGGGCACCGGCCTCAACATGAAGATCCGCGCGTTGCAGGACGGCGTGAATAGTCTGACGATGCAGCTCGATCAGGCCCTCAAGTCGGCCCACGAAGCGAAACCCCAGCCGGAAAAAGAGAAAAAGACATCGTAGCGATCAGTTGTCGCTCGCTCACCAAGCGCTTCGGAGATGTGGTCGCGGTCGCCGGGCTCGATCTGACCGTTGCCGCGGGCGAGTGTTTCGGCTTGCTCGGACCCAACGGCGCGGGGAAGACCACGACGATCGAAATCCTCGAAGGCCTCACCACGCCCGACGGCGGGGACGTCGAGATTCTCGGCGCGCCGTGGCGGGAAGGGGCCGCGGGCCGTGCGTTGCGCGAGCGTCTCGGGATCCAGCTGCAGGAAACCCAGCTCGCCGACAAGCTCCAGGTCGGTGAAGTCCTCGCGCTGTTTCGCTCGTTCTACCGCCAGTCACACAGCGTGGACGAAGTCCTCGCGCTGGTCGAGCTGGAGGAGAAGCGACGCGCCCGCGTGGTCACGCTGTCCGGCGGGCAAAAGCAGCGGCTCGCCGTGGCGTGCGCGCTGGTGAGCAAGCCGGAGCTGCTGTTTCTCGACGAGCCCACGACCGGTCTCGACCCGCAGTCGCGGCGCCAGCTGTGGGAGATCATCCGGCGGTTCCGCGCCGCCGGCGGCACGGTGCTGCTCACCACGCACTACATGGAGGAAGCAGAGCGGCTGTGCGACCGCGTCGCGATCATGGATCACGGCAAGATCATCGCCCTGGGCACGCCGCGGGAGCTGATCGCGAGCCTGGGCGCCGAACACGTCATCGACTTCGCGCTGGGAAACGGAGCGGCCGAGGACCTGCTGGGCGCGCTCCGTGGGTTGCATGGCGTCACCGCGGTCCGATCCGGTGAGAACGGATGGTCGCTGACCGTGACGGAGCTGCATCGCACACTTCCGGCGCTGCTCGCGCTCCTGCAGCAGCGCGGTCACGAGTTGTCGTCACTCACCACCCATCACGCGACGCTCGACGACGTGTTCGTCGCGCTCACGGGACGCCAGCTCCGTGATACGTGAGCATCCGATGTACCAGCTGGCGCTCTCGCGCATGCGCGAGTTCTACCGCGAGCCCGAGGCGGTGTTTTGGGTGTTCGGGTTTCCCATCGTTCTCGCCTTTGCGCTCGGCCTGGCGTTTCGGAATACCGGACCGGGGGAGCTGCAGGTCGGCGTGGCTGCGGGAGCGCGGGACAGCGCCATTGCCGCCGCGCTCGACGCCTCGCCCCGGCTCAAGGCGAGCGTACTCGACACGGCAACAGCGCGCGTCCGCCTGCGCTCGGGGCGCATCGCGCTGCTGGTCGTGCCGGGCGACCCGCTCGTCTATCGGTACGACTCGACCCGGACCGAGAGCGGTCTTGCCCGGCTCGAAGTCGACGATGTGCTGCAACGCGCCCAGGGCCGCAGGGATCTCGTGGCGATCCGCGAGGACCGAGCCACCGCACCCGGATCGCGGTACATCGACTTCCTGATTCCGGGACTGCTCGGGATGAATCTGCTGGGGAGCGGCATTTGGGGCGTGGGTTTCTCGGTGGTGCAGGCGCGGCAGCGCAAACTCCTCAAGCGCTACATGGCGACGCCGATGCGGCGGAGTCACTACTTGTTGAGCTTCATCTTTTCCCGGCTCGTCTTTCTGCTGCTCGAGGTCGTGGCGCTCGTGGGGTTCGGCTGGCTGCTGTTCGGCGTCGCTGTGCGCGGCTCCTTCGCGACGCTGGCCGCGATCACGATTCTCGGCGCCTTTGCGTTTGCCGGACTGGGGCTGCTGGTCGCGAGCCGCGCGAAGACGATCGAGGGCGTGTCCGGGTTGATGAATCTGGTCATGCTGCCGATGTGGATTCTGTCGGGAACGTTCTTCTCCTACGCCCGGTTTCCCGACGCGATGATTCCATTCGTCAAGGCATTGCCGCTCACCGCGCTCAATGACTCGCTACGCGCGATCATGATCGACGGCGCCGGCCTGAGGTCACTCGGCGCCCCGCTCGCCGTTGTCGTGGCGTGGGGCGCCGTCAGCTTTACCGTCGCCCTGAAAATCTTCCGCTGGCGGTAAGCGCTAATCGAGCTCCGGCCGGAACAGTGCGGCCAGACGTCGCAGGAATCCCCCCAACGCTCCCCGCACCGCGGCCCGGAACGCGTCCGCCGAGTGGAATCGCTCGGCGGGATCGCTGCGCAGCGCGCGCCGCAGCACCTCTTCCAGCTCACGCGGCACATCGCGCCGCTCCGTCGCCAGCGCGGGAACGTCATCCGAGGTCTGGCGGGCGAGGATCTGCTCCGGCGTCTTGCCGCTGAACGGCGGGCGACCGAGCAGGCTGTAATACGCGACGGCGCTGAGCGAGTACAAGTCCGCGCGCTGGTCGACTTTCTCGCCCAAGAGCTGTTCCGGCGCGGCGAACTGGGGTGTGCCGCTGCGCGAGGTCGCGCCGCCGAACCGGGCGCCGCCGCGCAGCGCCAGCGCCAGCCCGAAATCGGTGATGCGCAGCCGGCCGTCGGGCTCGATCAGCATGTTCTCGGGTTTCAAGTCGCGGTGAATCAGGCCCACGTTGTGCGCGTGCTCGAGCGCCGAGAGTCCCTCGAGCAGCAGCCGTTCGGTTTGCGCCACGGCAAAATTGCCGTGCCGCTGGATCACCTGCGCGAGGTTCGAGCCGGGCACGTATTCCATCGAATACCAGGTGAGCCCCGCGCGCCCCATAATGTCGTAAATGCTCACGATGTTGGGATGGCGCAGCCGCGCGGCGAGCTGGGCCTCGCGGCGGAAGCGCTCCGTCACGCCCGGATCCGCCGTGAGCGCGGGATGCAGCACTTTGATCGCCACGTCACGCTCGAGCGCGAGATCGCGCGCGCGGTACACGCGGCCGAATCCGCCCGAGCCGATCTCCTCGAGCAGCTCGTAGTCGTCGCCCAGCGCGCGCCGCAGCCGCCGCTCGAATCCGGACTCGGTCATGGCTGGCGCGGCGGCGGGCACCTGGAACGTGCCGGCGTCGCTCACGAAATCCTCCAGCATCTCGGTCGCCGTGTAGTAGCGATCCTTGGGGACGCGCGCCAGCGCGCGGATGATGACGCGCTCCACCGCCGCCGGAATCGCCTGACGGTGCTGGCGCGGCGGCACGAGCCGGGCCGGATCGGGGTCGGGCGGGTTCCCCGTGAGCGCGGCGTAGATATTGGCCGCCACGCTGAACACGTCGCTCGCGGGGTCCCCGGCTTCGCCCGCCCGGACTTCGGGCGCCATGAATGCCGCGCTGGGATCGTCCGGCGGGAGCGGCTCGAGATACGGCAGGCACCAGTTCGAGTAGCGGAGATCCGTGATCACGCCGGCGCCGCTGGTGTTGAGCATCAGGGTCGACGGGACCACGCGGCGCATGATGATCCCGCGCGCGTGCGCATGCTCGAGGCCCGACAGCAGATCACGGATCATCGACATCGTTTGCGGGATCGGCCGCGCGCCGCGCCGCAGCGCGTCCGCGAGACTTTCGCCTTCGATCCAGTTCGCGGTGCGATACGCGAAGCTGCCGATCTCGCCCGCGGCGTACGCGTGACGGATGGACGGATGGTCCAGCGCCGCCAGCGTTTCGGTCTCGCGCATGAACCACGCCCGGCCGGGCGTGCCGGCGCTGAGATGGACGCGGATCGCCACGTGACGTGTGAGGACGCGATCCCAGGCCTGGTACCGCGCGCGTTCCGGCGACAGGGCCACGAGATTGTCGAGCCGGAACGCCGGCT
>JBLNGI010000255.1:0-9396 GCA_050264615.1 Gemmatimonadota bacterium | reverse complement strand
CTTCGACCGGCTGCACACCTGGGGCTATCTCCGGCCGTAAAACAGACGGTACGCCGCAACCGCGTGCATGACGCCCTTGTCGACGAGCTCCGCCATGTAGCCCGGCATCGCAGCAGGATGTGTCGGGAAAACCACCCGCACGAATCGCATCATACCATCTTGAGCTTCCAGCGCCCGCGCCGGAACAGTACGGCGCTCGCCACCGCGAGCGTGGAGAACGCGATCGTCACCGCCCAGGCCACCCCCTGCGGTCCCATCCCGAAATGACGCGCCAGCAGCCAGGCCAACGGAATCTCCCATAACCAGAAGCAAAACAGGTTCAGCCACGTCGGCGTCCAGGTATCGCCCGCGCCGTTAAAGGAATTCGTCAGAACCATCCCGTACGCGTAGAACAGATACCCGTAACTGATGATGCGCAGGCAATCAGCCGCGATCGCGGCAACCGCCGGATCTTTGGAGAACAAATGGGCGATGGGGTTCGCGAAGACGATAAAGATCAGCCCGGCTGCGCCGAGAAAGAACACATTGTACAAGGCGGCCTTCCACACCGCCTGCTCGCCACGCTCCGGTTTGCCCGCGCCCAGCGACTGGCCCACGAGCGTGGCCGCCGCGTTCGCGAGCCCCCACGACGGCAGCAACGCGAAGATGATGATTCGGATGGCGATCTGATACCCGGCGAGTGCGTCGGTCCCGAACGATGCGTTGATCCGCGTGAGGCCGATCCAGCTCGCCATGCCCACAAAGACCTGGAACGTCCCGGTTCCGGACAGGCGCAGCATGGTTCTCATCACGGCCGGCTTGAGCTGAATCTGGTGGCTGTGAATCACGATACGGCCGTCGCGACGCCACAACCGATACAGCTGGTAGAGGACGCCGCTGCCGCGTCCGATGGTCGTCGCGACCGCAGCACCGGTTACACCCAGCTCCGGGAAGGGGCCAACTCCGAAGATGAGCAGCGGTCCGAGAATGATGTTGATCCAGTTCGCGAGCCAGAGCACGCGCATCGCGATGGCCGCATCGCCGGCGCCGCGGAACATCGCGTTGATGAGGAAGAGCAGCAGGATGACGACGTTCCCGCCGAGCATGATGCGGGTGTACGTCTGGCCGGTGGCGATGACCTCGGGTGTCGCGCCCATGAGGGCGAGCAGATTGGGCGCGAGCACGACGCCCGCCACGCCGAGCATGGCCGCCGTGATCACGCCGAGCGCGATGCCCTGCACCGCCGCCTCGGCCGCTCCTTCGGGATTCTTTTCGCCGATCCGCCGGGCCACCATCGCGGTCACGCCAATCGACAATCCCATCGCCACCGTGTAGGCGATCGTGAGCATCGACTCGGTGAGACCCACGGTCGCCACGGCATCGGGGCCGATGTGTCCCACCCAGAAGATGTCGACGACGGCGAAGACCGATTCCATCAGCATCTCGAGCACCATCGGCACGGCGAGCAGAATGATCGCGCGGCCGATGGGGCCGGACGTATAGTCGTGATGCGCACCGCGAATCGCTTCGCGGATGGTCTGCCAGAATCCTGGCGGTTCAGCGTGATTCAGCTGGCGCACGTCGGACATGGACAAATCCCGCGCAGATAATCGTAGGAGTACAGTCCCGCTGCATGCCCATCGCTCCACTGGAATTGTATGGCGTAGTCCCCCACGGCCCGGATGGCCACCGGGTGAACGCCCGCAGCGGCCGGGACGTCCGCCACCGCCGTGCACACCGCGCAGCAACACCGGATACGCAGATACCGCGCCGGATAGACGGCGTCGTGTCCGTCGCTCCAGCGAATGCGCACGTCCCATGCATTGGCACGCGTGACCTCGAGCGGGACCGGTTTGGCCGCCACAGGTGAACTCGCCGGCCTACGACCGAGCGGACCACTCGCTGACAAGCCTGCTTGCAGCGAGGTCTCGGCGATTGGACCCTCGAACCGGTTCACGAGAATCGCCGCGTAGCGCGGGCCGCTTCACGGGCGCCACGCCGGCTGTTGGAAGAGCTGGGTAAACGCAAGGGGGAGCGTAAGGCCGGTCGCCGGCTCGATGAGGTAGAGCGTGCCGGCGTCGGACTCGGCGATGAGCCAGCGACCGTCGGGGGACCAGTCGAACGCGCCGTAAGCATGCCCTGGGGGGGAACCCGTTCGCTCATTGGACGCGTCTGGTTGCATCAGCCAAATCTGACCGGCATTGAGGTACGCGATCACATCGCCCGTCGGAGACCACCGCGGGCGAAGGCCGGCAATGGGCGTGCCATTCGGCCGCTGCAAGGTGTCGATCGCTCCCGTCGATACATCCAGCACGCGAACGAGAAGGTCGTAACAGCAGTTTGGCGTGCGGGTGAACGCCAAGCGCGTGCCATCCGGAGATGGTGATGGATTGAAGTCGCCGTCATATGAGTCTGCCTGAGGGCCCACTTGCTCGAGGCCCGAGCCGTCGGGATGCACCCGCCAGATCTCCGCACGCCGTCCTGGGAACGCGCCCGCGAAGTAGATCCACGAGCCATCCACGGAGTACTGCGGGTAATACTCGGCCACGAACCCGGCCGTGCTGTCGATGAGTCGCCGGCGCGTGCCGGAGGAGTCCACGAGGACGAGGTGGCCGTTGTCACCGGGGAATGGGCCGGCGTCCTGCATTACCAACGTGCCCCCTGCTGGAGCCCAATCCGGCTGCGGGTTGGCGTAGAATGGCAGATCGGCGGTTCGCAGCCCCGATCCGTCCAGATCGAACACGACGAGCCGCGCCGGGTCGGTACCCACTCGGCCGCGCAGCGCCGCGACCGTTCCGCGAGGCACCACGCTGACAAAACCGACGCCCGTGTGCCCGCCGCCCGTTGCAGTGATCTTGGCCCGGCCGATTGTGCGACCCGTGAGGCTATCGCCGCTGATGGCCATCTCCGTCGACGCTGTATAGGTGACTGGCTCTCCCCGCGCGTTTCCCCAGCGATCGATCGTCGAGCCGCGCAATCTGAATCCGCGGTCCACGTAGACGACGGTGTCCACTGGCAGCACCGCGACGCCCGCCACAGCTCCCGGAAGGATCGTGTAACGGGCGACCGTCTCGACATCGAGTGTTGGGACGCTGACCACCACCGAGTCTTCGCCCGCGTAGTCGCCCAGCCACACACGGACGCTGGCCCGCCCGTCCGCGTCCGTCGTATCCGCGAGCGGACTAACGCGAGTGTGGAACCGCGGGCCGGCGGGAGTGAACGTGATTTCGCCAAACACGAGAAACCGCACTTCGACTCCGGCAGCCGGCCGCCCCGCCGCACTCACGACTTGGACGATGAGCGGATTCGGGAGCGGCGTGGCGGCTGTATCGGTCACGCGGTCGCCGGACACGATTCGCACGTTCGCCGTAGGACCGGCTGCGTCGCTGCATGCGCCGAAACCGGCCAGAACGGCGGGGATCAAGATTGCGCTACGCATGGCGGAAGGAGTCACACGAAAAAATCTACACGACCGAGCCGGCCTTGGAACCGATCTCCCCTTGTCGCGCACGTGCAACACGGCTGGGTTGACGTCGACTGGCGCGCTGTGTGAGCTTCGTGGTTAAACGATGCGCCGTCACCATCCTGCCCCGCTCGCCGCCACCGCGCTCGCGGCCTTTGCCGCAGTGGCATGCGATTCCGCGATCGGTCCAGCCGGAGGGTCCGGACTCACCATTCGGGGCGATCCCGCACTCGAGGACACCATCGCCGCTCCACCCGCGCGCGTCGTTGTGCACGTGCCAGCGATCGCGAGCCTGAGCGCGCCCATGCAGGTCACGTTCCGGTATGGCCCAATGGTCACACCGGGGCTCTCGCTCTGTTGCGTCTATTACCTGCAGTCGGTCGGTCCGGGACCGGTGATCGACACGACGGACGGGTCGAGGGAGGCGGAGGCGACGCTCCTCCATGGCACAGCTGCCGAAGGGCAGTTCCTGGTGGTCGAAGCGCGCGCGCTCGGACCGGGCGCCCGCCTCATTGCTGTCGATTCCGTCGTTGTGCGCACCACTCCTGGACAGCCTGCCAGAATCCTGATTGCTCCACGCGACACGGCGCTCTTCCAGGGGGACAGTGTGGCCTTCGCCGTGACCGCGGCAGACCGATACGGAAACCGCCGCGCCGAAGTCGTTCAGCTCAGCGCCGGAACGGCCGGAGTGTCGGTGTCGGGGAACGTGGTGCGAGCGGACGCGGGACCCAGTCGTCAGTTGGTCCGAGCCCAGGCTACTGGCGTGAAGGACTCCACCTGGGTCAGCATCGTACCTCGCGGCGAGCTCCTGGCCCACGCGATGCGAGCGATCGTCGGCGACAGCATCGGAGTGGCCATAGTGCGGCTCGATGGCTCCGGGTTCCGGCGTGTAGTCGTGGAGACGCAGCCTCGTCAGTACACGGGCGAGGAGCCTCCCGGACACGAGATGAATCCTCGCTGGGACCCGACGGCCGCGCGCCTCGTGTATCAGGAGATGTCGGCCACGCAGAGGCTCTTCGTGGCAGACCTCGCAGGCCACACGCAGCCACTGATCTTTCCCTCGCCCTTCAGTGCGGAATTCCATCCGGATTTCTCGCCGGACGGGGTGTGGGTCTACTTCGCGGCGCGCTCGCCGGGACTGGCCCAATCCACCATTTGGCGCGTGCACGCCGACGGAACGTCCCTCGAGCAAGCGCCGTTCGGGCCGGATGGCTCCGAAAGCCGGCCCGCCGTCTCTCCTGACGGTCAGTGGTTGGCCTATACCAGCGACGGGTTCGTTCACGTCCGGAGTCTCGTCACTGGTGACCGCACTGCCCTGCACGTTTCGGGGACCGCTCCCCGGTGGTCCCCGGCCGGTGATTTCATCGCCTACGTCGTGACCGCCGCCGACTACAGCGGCTACTCTGGTCCATTGCGGATCGTGCGCCCAGACGGCACGGATGACCGACAGCTCGTCACGGCAGAAGCATACGCGCCCGGCGTCGATTGGACGCCGGACGGCCAGTACATAGTCGCGAAAACTGCCAACTTTGGGCTGCTCGAGCTGATCGCGGTGGCGTCTGGTGCGACGATCCCGCTACCCTACAGCGCGCGTCTGTCCTCCCCGGCTTGGCGGCCTTAGGCGTGTAAGCGCTCCATCAGCTCCACCGCGTGAGCGAGCACCCGCTGATCCTGCGCCGTCAATCGCTCCGCGCGACGCACCATCCATCGACGCCACCTCAGCCGCTCGGGCGACGACCGAGCTGACCACTCGCCCACAACCCGGCCTGCACTGACGTCTCGGCGGTCGGACCCTCGAACCGGTTCACCAGAATCGCGGCCCGGCCATCGTGGGTCACGGCGACCAGATGAAGAATTGAGATGACACCCTCCGCCGGGCGGTACTTGAGGCGGAGCTGCGCCCCGCCCGCCTCCCCGCCGGAATCGAGGGCGATCGACCCTCCCGCGCGGGCGTTGTACTGATCCACCCACGCCTGCAACACATCCATCGCGTCCTTCTGCATCCGACCTCCTAGACAGCCTCGAAAGCGACCAGGATCATGGCCGCGCCCACACCGGCCTCGAGCACTCGCCCGCGGATCTGCCCCCCGGCGTCCCGATCCACCACTTCTACTGTATGGGCGGGAAGCCACGCCGGGTAATGGCCGGGAGTCCCGTATCGACCCCCGTCATACGCCTTCCGGCCGTCGATGACGCGGAGCAGGGCTACGCCGGCCTGCTGGGCGGCCGCCGTGGCCTCATCGTGAAAATCTGCCGTCGTGAAGACGATGCCAACCTCGGCGCGGACGGCTTCGAGCCGTGATTTGAGCTCGTCCACGACGTCGCGTCCCACCCTATCGTCCTGGTGGCGGCACGCCACCAGTGCCCGCTTGTGCCAGGCCGCGTGGGCGAGGAGACTCGTCAATTCCACTATGAAACCGCGCCGCGGCTCGGGCAACTCGCTGCGCCGCTGTACGCGCACTTCGCCCACCTCGAACCCGGCCTTTCGCAGCTCACGGACGGCGAGGATCTGAAAGTACTCCGGAGTCACCTTCGGCAGCTCGCCCATGGCCTCTCCAAACCCAATCCTACCCGGGTTGCGGCGCTGCGGAACCACATTTATATCATTGATCATGCGCGGGGTTCTTCGTCGTCCCTCGCCTTACCTACCCGCAGATCGGGCCCCGGTGCTCACAATCCGCCGCTCATTACCCTCTTGTGCCTGAGGGAGGACCTTCTATGCAGGTCAGTCGACGCGATTTCCTACGAGTCACCGCCGGGGCGGGCGCCGGCACCGCAATCGGCGGGCTCGTCGGACTGGGCGTGACGCTCGCGCCCGCTCGGGCGGAGGCGCAAGAGCTACGGCTCAACAACGCGAAGGCAGTGCCGAGCATTTGTCCGTTCTGCTCTGTCGGGTGCGCGACGCTGATCCACACGAAGAACGGTCGCATCGTGAACATCGAAGGCGATCCGCGCAGCCCGCACAACGAAGGTACCCTGTGCCCCAAGGGCGCGGCGATCTATCAACTCCACGTCAACCCGAACCGCCAAACGAAGGTCTTGCACCGCAAGCCTGGCGCGAGCAGCTGGGAGGTCGTGGAGCTCGAGTGGGCGATGGACCGCGTCGCCGAGCTGATCAAGAAGACGCGCGACGAGACGTTCATCGAGAAGCTGCCCAACGGCAAAACCGTGAACATGACGCCCGCGATATTCGCGCTCGGCGGCGCCACCCTCGACGGCGAGTTCAACCACGTGTGCCAGAAGTTCTGGCGCGGGCTCGGCGTCGTCGCGATCGAGAATCAGGCCAGGATATGACACAGCTCTAGCGTCCCCGGTCTGGGGGCACGGCTGGGTCGTGGCGCGGCGACGGTGTACCCGCGCAACCTGGAGCACACCGACTGCTTCGTCGTCATGGGCTCGAATATGGCGGAGTGTCACCCCGTGGCATTCCGCTGGCCCATGAAGGCGAAGATGAACGGCGCGAAGCTGATTCACGTCGATCCGCGCTTCACCCGCACCAGCGCTATGGCCGATATCCACGTGCAGCTCCGCGCAGGCACGGACATCGCCTTTCTGGGCGGGCTCATCAATTACGTGATCAACAGCCGGCGCTGGAACACGGACCCCTTCTTCAAGGAGTTCGTGGTCAACTACACCAACGCCGCGACGATCATCAACAAGGACTTCAAGGACACCGAGGACCTGGAGGGCGCGTTCTCCGGCCTCAACACCTTCAGCGAGCCGACATCCTGGCCCTACAACGGCAACATGGGGCGCTACGACCCAGCGTCCTGGGGGTACGAGCGCGATGCCAAGCCGCCCGGTCCCGCGACCGCGGACCTGATCGCGCGCCGCGCCGGTCCGCCGTTCGACGATCTCGTGCGCTCGCTCAAGCCGGGCCCGGCCCGCCGGGACCCGACGCTGCAGGACCCGCGCTGCGTGTTCCAGATCCTCAAGCGGCATTTCAGCCGCTACACGCCGGAGATGGTCGAGCAGATCTGCGGGTCGCCCAAGGAGAAGTTCATCCAGGTCGCCGAGACGCTGCTCGCGAACTCGGGCCGCGACCGGACCAGTGCGTTCGCCTACGCCGTGGCGTGGACGCAGCACACGGTCGGCGTGCAGATGATCTCCTGCTGCGCGCTGCTCCAGCTGCTGCTGGGAAACGTCGGCCGGCCGGGTGCGGGCGTCATGGCGTTGCGGGGTCACGCCGCGATTCAGGGCTCGACCGACTTGCCGACGCTGTACCACTCGATCCACGGTTACATGAATGCGCCGTCGGCGCTGCGGCCGCACGAGTCGCTGCGTGCCTACATGGCGGCGGAGACGGCGCCGACGAGCTACTACGGGCACCTGCCCAAGTTTCTCGTCTCGTATCTGAAGTCGATGTACGGCGCCGCCGCCACGGCGGAGAACGATTTCGGCTACGACTGGCACCCCAAGATCCTGGGGGACCACTCCCACATGGCGACGTTCGCGGCCATGGCGGAGGGCAAGGTCAAGGGGATGTGTTGCGTCGGGCAGAACCCCGCCACCTCACTGAACGGCGGCGCCACCCGCATGGCCCTCCGCCAGCTCGACTGGCTCGTCGTCAAGGACAACTGGCTCACCGAGACGGCGAACTTTTGGTACCAGGCGCCCGAGGTGAAAGACGGTCGCGTGAAGGTCGAGGACAACAAGACCGAAATCTTCTTCTTCCCCTCCACGCAGATCGCGGAGTACGACGGCAGCTTCACGAACACGCAGCGCATGCTGCAGTGGCACTCCAAGGCGGTGGATGCACCGGGGGATTGTCGCACCGATCCCTGGTTCTATCACAACCTCGCAAAGCGCCTGAAGAAGGCCTATGCCGGCAGCACGTCCCCCCGAGATCAGGGGTGGAACAACGTGCTCTGGGAATTCGATTACGACACCGGCGAGAAGCCGATCTATCCCGGAGAGCCCGACGCCCTGAAGATCCTGCGCGAGGTCAACGGCTACATGACCGCCGACCCGCGCCAGCATCTGCCGGGCTTCGCCGCGCTCAAGGACGACGGCTCAACAACCTGCGCGTCGTGGATCTACTGCGGCTGCTACCCGGCAGCCGGTCAGAACATGTCCGCGCGGCGGGAGCCCGATCCGCCAGGTGTGCCCGGTGCCCACCTCAAGTGGGGTTGGGCGTGGCCCGCCAATCGCCGCGTGATGTACAACCGCGCGTCCGCCGACCTGAAGGGCAACCCCTGGAGCGAGCGGAAGCGCTGGGTGTGGTGGGATCCGACCTTCGTGAATCCGCCCGACCCGAAAACCGGGATCGCGCCGCCGCGCGGCAAATGGGTGGGCTATGACGTGCCGGACTTCGGGGCGACCAAGGCGCCGGACGCGCAGCCCAAGCCTGACGGCATCGCGCTCGACGCGCTCTCGGGTTCGCAGCCGTTCATCATGCGGGCCGACGGGAAAGGCTGGCTGTTCGTCCCGGCCGGACTCGTGGACGGGCCGCTGCCGACACATTACGAGCCGCGCGAGTCGCCCGTGCAGAACCTGCTGTACCCCAAGCATCAGACAAGTCCGGTGCACAAGGTCTGGTCGGCGGGCAAACCGTGGAATACGCTGGTCGAGGTCGGCGACCCGAAGTACCCGCATGTCATCACGACGTACCGGCTGACGGAGATGTACCTCGCCGGCGCAATGAGCAGGTGGCTGCCCTGGCTTTCGGAGCTGCAGCCGGAGCTGTTCATAGAAATGGGTAAGGCGCTGGCGGCGGAGAAAGGAATTCACAACCTCGACTGGGTGATCGTGTCGAGTCCACGAGGTCACATCCGCGCGAAAGCCCTCGTGACGGACCGCATCGGGGTGCTGCAAGTGGCTGGGAAGGCCATCCACCACGTGGGCATGCCGTGGCACTGGGGTTGGAGCGGCCTGTCCACGGGCGACGTCGTCAACGATCTCACGTCCTGGGTCGGTGACCCCAACGTGTCGATGCACGAAGGCAAGGCCTTCGT
>JBLNGI010000254.1:0-3293 GCA_050264615.1 Gemmatimonadota bacterium | reverse complement strand
CGTTAGGCCGCAACGCGGAGAGGACGCCGAGAGTCGTGAGATCGCGAGGAATGCCGCTTCTGGAGTTGCTTCTCGCGATTGCGTCTACCGGCTGCGTGCGTACTGAGCTCCCGAGTCAAGCAGTCATGCTTCCCCTTGTATCCTTCGGCGAGGACAGCCTCCCCCTGGTCGAGGTTGAGCTCTCAGGCCGACGCGTCTCATTCATCTTGGATTTCGGTGCCGGAATTACCATCGTTTCAAAGCAGTGGTGTGACACGCTTCGTTGCCAGCCTGCTGGCCGGATGGCGGGGCTTCGCCACACCGGAGAGGTGCTTGAGCTCCCGCTGGTCACCGTGCCAAGCCTGCAACTCGGCCCCGTTCGCGAGACTCAAGTTGTCACAGCGGTAATGGATCTCGCGCCCTGGCAGCAGGTCGCGCCCATTGCTGGTGTGCTTTCCCTCCAGGCCCTTGAGCACGTGCCCTTCAGCCTGGACCTTGCTCGCCACACGCTGGTGGTCGGGCGCGGCTCGATCCCGGCGACGAACGGTGCGGATAGCACCCGCACGAGCATTGCGCTGATTCGGGAGCACCCCCACGCACTCACGCTTGCAGTGCCCGTGTTTCTGGACGGCCACCCCTTGGGCTGGGGACTCGTTGATACCGGTTCTCCTCAGACGTACCTGCATGCGTATTGGAAGGACGCCCTCGCTCACCGTGGCCGACCCCTCGCAGTGCGGGAGGAACGGGGCTGGACGGGCCACCGTGAGTCGGTGCAGTCCTGGTCGGTTCGTGGGCTCACGTTCCTCGATCGGCGTATTACGCCAGACTCCGCGACCGTCGGGGTCAAGCGAATGGTTCCCGATGCGCTGATCGGACTGGACTGGCTCCGTCGGCGCGTGCTGTCTTGCGACCTCGAGGCCCGCTGGTGCACGGTCGAGCCGGTCCGTTGAGCAACGACAAAGCTTTGCGGCCTAACAGGCGCTCGAAGCTGACGGCGCGCGTAGATTCTTGAAGCTGACGGCGCGCGTAGATTAAGGAATGAATCTCTCTTCAGCGCGCCGCAGCTTACGCGCATTTCGTTAGGCGTCCGCATCAAGAGGTGACGAATGAACCGTACGCTGAAGGTCCTGCTCGTAATCGCGATAGTCATCAGCGCCGTTCAAGTCGCCGCGTTGGCCGTTGACCTCCTGACGCCTGAACGGGAGATCGCCTCCCCCTTA
Organism: Gemmatimonadota bacterium; assembly: GCA_050264615.1. GTDB lineage: Bacteria > Gemmatimonadota > Gemmatimonadetes > Gemmatimonadales > GWC2-71-9 > 20CM-2-65-7. Next base: position 2,094 of record JBLNGI010000254.1, on the reverse strand, counting down.
CAGGGGTTTGCAGCTGAGGCAGCGGTAAGATGGAGGGTGTATTTGGCGAGTGGAGTGGTATTTCTGCTTGTGGGATTTCTATTGCGGAGACGTCACCGGATAGCTGGCGATGCCATGGTGATCTCTGCCGTCTACTTGATGATCCTTGCGAACAATGGAGGGCTCTTCGCTCGCGGCTACGAGGTGCCTCGGCTCGTAACGTCGATTCTCACGCTGGCATTCCTGTTGCTCGTGGCGATCAGAGAAGTCCCGGTGCAGCAGGGCGCGGACGCCTAACAAGCGCCTGAAGCTGGCGACGCCGTTTGGCTGTGGAGGCCCTCGGTTTGTGAAAGTGAAAGCAACGCGCCGCAGCTTAGGCGCATTTCGCTAGGCAGCCACCATCACTCGCTGAATATGAACGCGAATCACATGCACATCCTACGAATCGAACATGCGGTTCCGGACTTTGGAGCCTGGATGAAGGCCTTCGACAGCGACCCTCTTGGTCGGAAGCGGTCGGGCGTGCGGCGCTACCGCGTCCTGCGGCCGGTTGACGATGCGCGCTTCGTCATGATCGACTTGGAGTTCGACACGCTCGCCGAGGCTGAGGCTGCGGATCGTGCATTGCGTCGCTTGTGGGGTCAGGTCCAAGGCAAGGTCATGGAGAAGGGAAGGGCCCGAATCGTCGAGGTTGCGGAGAGTGTGGAGTTGTGAGATTGGATCGGCGGCTGTCTGATATCAACTTTGAAGTGCAACACTGAGCGTCACCCCGCATAGCATTCCTCCGGAGTGCGGAAGCCGAGCCGTTTCCGCGGTCGATGGTTCAGTTTCGTAGCGATCCGATTGCAATCGTGCTGGGTGAGGTGGGCCATGCTCTGGCGCTTGGGCAGATACTGCCGGACCAGGCCGTTGGTGTTTTCGTTGGTGCCGCGTTCCCAGGCGTGATGTGGTGTGGCAAAGTAGAAGCGCGTGCCGGTCGCACGCTCGAGCTTGGCGTACTCGTGGAACTCGGTCCCATTGTCGACGGTGATGGTCTGCACCGGCTGGGGCTGCGCGCGGATCAGCTGGCGGGCGCGCGCATTCACGAATGCGCTGGTGCGCTGCGTGAGCTGGCCGAGCAATAAGTAGCCGCTTTTGCGCTCGACCATGCTCAGCACACAGGCGCCCGCCTGCCCGGCGCCGAGCATGGTGTCCGCTTCCCAATGCCCGAGCTCGGTCCGCGACTCGACGCTCGGCGGGCGCTCGGTGATCCACCGTTTGCCGGCCAGGCGGCCGCGGCTGTCGTAGCGCCCGTAGCGTTTGCGGCGCTGCTTCGATGCCCCGCGCAAGTGCCGGTACAGCGTGCCGCCAGCGTGCTTGTCGGCCCAGATGTCGCGATAGATCGTTTCGTGGCTGATGGAGAGCAGGTGGAAGCGTCGCAGCCAGCCGGCCACTTGCTCGGGACTCCAGTCCTCGCGCAGCAGCTCGTGGACTTGGGCCCAATCGGCGGACGTGAACTGCCGATTGCGGCGCGAGCGAGAGCGCCGGCTGCGCGCGTACGAGTCGGCGAGCTGGGCCCGGTAGGTCCCGTCGCTGTGGGCGCGATTGCGCTGGACCTCCCGCCCGATCGTGCTCCGGTGACGGTGCAGAAGTCGGGCGATCGCGGCGGCGGACAAGCCCCGCTGGCGCAGCAGGCCCACGGTGTATCTTTCCGCAAAGGTGATCTGGCGGTACAGCATTGGTTGGCTTCCTACTCGTGGTGGAGAGGAACGCCTATCGTATCGCCAGGTCACCATTTCTGTTGAGGGTGGTGTTGCACTTACTATATGAATGCACGCTGCCTAACACGCGCTTGAAGCTGACGGCGCCCGTCGTCTGTGGTAGAATTGCATTTGTGAACGTTCTAGTCAGGCGCCGCAGCTTAAGCGCATTTCGTTAGGCGGCTCCGACGGGCACCGTGACCAACACCGCGACTCAACCTCGCTTCACGATCAGTTTGGATACCGTCACCTCGAGGCACGCCTCGTTAAGGACATGGCGCGCGCGTTGTGTGAATCGCGCCGGGACGACCGAGTTCGTCTTGGCTGTAAGAAATGTTACTGAGCCTGGCGCGATCGTGACCGGCTCCATTTGGGC
>JBLNGI010000253.1:0-2994 GCA_050264615.1 Gemmatimonadota bacterium | reverse complement strand
ACCGTGTCGATGACGTTCAGCACGACGCCCGCGATCAAGCCACCAACGATGACCTTCTGCATGTTGATCTTGCCCATCGTGGCACCCCTCCGGGAGAGAGGACAGCGGGGACCTCTCGAGCATCCAGCCGTCGCCACGGTACGGGGCCGGATGGGAATCGTCAAGTCACAGCACGTTCAGCACCGCCATCACGCCGCCCATTCCGTCGGGCACAGTGGCCACGCCGCCCGGTACGACCCAGTCGTTCCCATCGACGACCAGGTTAAAGTAGTAGACGCCGGGCGCGAGCTGCAGCGGCGCCTCCCAGATGTCGTCGCCCAGTCCCCGCAGCGGAGCCGGAGTCCAGGCATTCCAGTTCCCGGCGATCGCCACGGATCGCGCACCGGGCATCCGGAACCGCACCACGAGCGTATCGCCCCGATGCTGCGCGATCAACGGCTGCAGAACAGGTTGCGAGGACGCTGGGGCTTGGGTCTGCAACGCACGCCGCGCGGTGAAGAGCCTGATTCCCGCGGCAAAGAAACCGGCGCGAGGCAAGCCTTGATACGGGTCGCCGAGATAACTGCCGCCCGATGCTTCGAGCGCCAGCGTCGGCGTGAGATAGTACTGGATCGTGGCGCTGCCTGCCGCACTCGACCCGTAGGTGGTGCTGAGCCGGCCGCTCACCCACAGCGAGGCGACGATCCGATCCCCGCCCCGATCGACGTTCAAGCCGCCGATGACGTCCGTGTACCATGCGCCGAGGAATCGGTTGCCTTCAACCGTAAGCGAGACCTGCGCCGGCGGGTTGCGGGGCTGCCACCACCCGCGTGCCCGCAGTCGCAATGCCGTGACGCCGGGCAGGCCCTCGATGAGCCCCGTGACGGCGCCCGCGCCGGCTGCGCCGTTGCCGCGAACGACTTCGAGCAGCGCGAGTGCCGATCCCGCCCCCAGGCCGTCTGTGCGCGTGCTCGCGGCGGCCGAAGCGCTCAACGCGATCTGCGTCTTCCTGCTACGACGCGCGATGACACTCCAGAAGTCACCGCGTCCCTGCGCGGCCCACTCGCCACCGTCGAGTAGCGACACCGACCCGCCGAGACCGATGTAGGACCATGTGGAGAATTGCTGTGCGGTGGGGGAGACGGCCATTGGACTGAAGCTCGAGCCGCCTGGATACCGCACCACGCCAGCTCCTGCGCCCACCGAGGCAGTGCGTTGGGCGGAGAGGGCCAGCGGGACAATCGCGAACAGTGCCAAAAAAGAAACCGGTCCCATGCGCATGGGACCGGTAAGATACTGCGAGCAGGTGAGAGCCTACGAGCTACGGTCGCCGAGGATTATGGCCTCGCCCCTGACCTCCCAGACCGGCGTGGTCGGGTCGCTGTGAAGGTGATGCCGGCGTCGCCGGGGTTGCCGGGGTCGCGGGTGTCGCCCGAGTCGCGGGACCGTCGCCGTTGCTCGGCGTCGCGGGGGTCGCCCGGGTCGCCCGAGTAGCTGGTGTGGCCGGAGTGACCGGCTGGTTGTCGAGGCCGATCGCTTCACCAACCACGTGGGTGGCGCGCTTGGCCATCGCGGCCGCGACCTTCTCCTTCGCCACGTCGGACGCATGCTCGTTGGGCGCGGCAACCTTCGGGTTCTGCGCCGCCAGCGCCGACGGCACCAGCAACGCGGCCAGGACTCCCAAAACACGCTTCAGCATCACTACCTCCATCGTGCGTTTGCACGTAACGCCTGCTCCGCCCGCGCGAGCTCTCGTGCCATATCGCGCAGCAGATCCCAGGCACGTGGCATGATCGTGTACTCTGGAGCGTCAAACCACAACTGCGAGAATGTGTCGCGCACCACCCGCTCGGCCGCGCCAGCATCCATCAGGATGCTATACGCTTGCGCGTACAACGAGCTGCGATGGCGCCGCTCCAACTCCACCAGAGCGGTGGAGTCCCGTCTGACCAGCCGTGCCATTAAGACCGAGTCGGCGACAGGCTGGGGCTGGGGCTCTAGCAGCGCAGTCATGGCTTGGTAAAGATTCCGGAAGGAGGCAGATGGTAACGCAGGTCACGGTGCGGCGCCGGCCCGTTACCAAACTGATACGTGGCTACTCTTTAGCGGAGGAACGGTTGCGCTCTGAAACTGAGGCCCTCCCCGATGGCGAAATTGTTCGAGCGGTGCTCGGGGGGGACCGCGAGCGCTACGCGGTTCTCGTGGAACGTTATCGCGATCGGTACGCGCGCTACGCGGCGCGGATGCTGGGCTCAGCCGATGCGGCCGAAGATGCCGTGCAGGACGCGTTCGTGCGGGCGTACGATCAGTTGGCGCAGTGCAAGGACCCGGACAAGTTCGTCGGATGGTTCTTCCTGATTCTCCGGAATCGCTGTTTTGCGGAGCGGCGCCGCAACCGGACGTCAGCGCCGCTCGAGGCCGCGGATGCCGTGGCCGCGGCGGATCGCACCGACGGGGGAGCCGAACTGGCCGAACAGCGTCGCGCGTTGCAGCACGCGCTGCTCGAGCTGACGCCGGATCAACGGGAAGTATTCGTGTTGAAGCACGTCGAAGGATTGTCGTACGGTGAGATTGCGAAGCGGCTGAGCACGTCGGTGCCGTCGCTGAAAATGCGGATGCACCGTGCCTACGATAGGTTGCGCGAACAATTGAGGGAGCGGACATGAGCGAGCGCGATTTTCATCCCCTGGTCAAGCAGCTGCTGGACGGCGACATCACGATCGCCGACCTGCCGGCTGAGCTGCGGTCCGAGGGGGAAGAGGCGCTGCGCCTGCTCGCCGCGCTCGATCGCCGTCCGGTCGAGCTTCCCGATCTGACCGCGCGCGTGATGGCGACGATCGCGGAAGGCTCCCGACGCCGGTTCTGGCGTCGCGTGGTCGAGCCGCGTGAGATCAGTATTCGCGTGCGGCCCTGGTTGCTCGCCCCAGCGCTCGCCGCCGCCGCCGCCCTGGTGCTGTGGCTCGGTCGCCCGGGGTCTCCCGCGCCGTCTTCCAACCCGTCCGGACTCGTCACGGT
>JBLNGI010000252.1:0-4481 GCA_050264615.1 Gemmatimonadota bacterium | reverse complement strand
TGAACTACAAGATCAAGATTCTGAGCATCGAGATCCCGCGCAGCCGCCGGCAGGTGGTGCAGGAGCCGCCGGTGCCGACGAACTCTGTCTAGACCTCTGTCAGGCCAAGGGCTAATGGCCCGTGGCCCAGGGGCTGGGATCGCTATTTGCCGATGACATCGGCACAGAGCTTCTGCAGCACGTCGTCAATGACGCACTGCTGCAAACGCACGTCGCTCGCAAGAACGCAACGACTTCCGGTGACCTCCCGAGAACCGGTCCTATCCGGTGTTGATCGGGAAACGCTGGATCGACCCATAAAGTCTTCACGACTTCAGGGCCACTCAGCGCACAGGTCAGCAGACAGAAATCGCATCAGATCAGGCACCAACCCGAATCAACGCCGACTCCTGAACGTACTTCGCGCCCGTGGGTGCGCCTTGCGATAGACCTCCATCAATCGTCCGACATCCAGGTGTGTGTAGCGCTGCGTCGTGCTGATGCGCGCGTGGCCCAGCAGCTCCTGGATCGCGCGCAGATCGGCGCCAGCCTGCAGCAGGTGCGTCGCGAAGGTGTGTCGCAGCGCGTGCGGGCTGATGCCGCGCGTGAGTGCTGCTTCCCGCACGTAGCGCCGGACGATCCGATCAACGCTTCGCGTCGTCAGCCGCTGGCCGCGCAGGTTGAGGAACAGCGGCTGCCTCCGCTGTTGATGCCGGCTGAACCGGCCTCCCTTTGTCCTCTCACCTCTGACCTCTCCTCTGCCCTCTGCCCTTTGCCCTCTGCCCTTGTCGCTGCCCTTCCTCCAATCCGCCATCATCGCGCGGATGGCCTCGGCGGCCGGCCGGTTGAACGGGACGAGCCGTTCCTTTCCCCCTTTGCCACGCACACGCACGACGCGGCTCGAAAGATTGGAGTCCTCGAGATCGAGGTCCACCAGCTCGCTCAGGCGCAGCCCTGACGCGTAGAACAGCTCGAGGATCGCGCGATCGCGCCGCCCGCCAACCGTGGACGTGTCCGGCGCCAGGAGCAGGCGCGACATGTCGTCCTCCTCAAGGTGCGCGGGCAGCGTTTGATCCTTCCGGGGCGCGCCCACGAGCGCCGTCGGGTCGTCCTCGATCAGCTCTTCGCGGATGAGATAGCGCGCGAACGTCCGGCACGCGGCCAGCCGTCGCGCCGCCGACGAGCGGCTGTTGCCCCGGTCGTGCAGCTCCTCCAGAAACCCGCGCACGCCGTCGACGTCGAGCCGCGTGACCGGCACTTCGCTCGGCGCGCACGACTCGCGCGCGGCCAGATGGTCGATGAGCTGCTCGAGGTCCGTCTCGTAGGCCCGCAGCGTGTGCGGCGAGACGTTGCGGTTGTAGCGAAGGAACGACAGGAACGATTTGATCTGCTCGCGAAGGGAGGATGCCGGCATCGATCTATCGATTCATCGATCTATCGATCCATTGCCGAGCAGACTGTACCGCTGACTCAGACGGCCGGCGCCAGGGCGTCGCGGCACTCGTTCTCCCAGCGCTCGAGGGCGTCGATCGCGCGCTGGCTCGTCGCCAGCTGCCGCTCCTGCCGGCTCTTTGGCGGCGCGTCGAGCGGTGGGATGATTCCGAAGGTGATGTTCGACGGGTCGTAATGGCGCGGATCCGCGTGGGAGACGTAATAGCCGAGCGCGCCAATGGCGGTCGTGCGCGGGGGCGCGACAGCCGGCTTACCCAGCACCAACCGCGCGGCGTTGCGCCCGGCGATGAGACCCGACGCGGCCGACTCCACATAGCCCTCGACACCCGAAACCTGCCCCGCGAAGAAGAGATCGCCGCGGCGCCGCGTCTGCCACGTTTCACCCAGCACGGTCGGTGCGTTGATGTACGTATTGCGATGAATCATCCCGAACCGGACGAACTCCGCCCGCTCGAGTCCGGGAATCATCCGCAGCACGCGCGCCTGCTCTCCCCATTTGAGCTGCGTCTGGAATCCCACCAGGCTGTAATGGTCGCCCGCGAGCGTGTCCTGCCGCAGCTGCACGACGGCGTAGGGCCACCGGCCGGTACGCGGATCCGTCAGCCCCGCAGGCTTCATCGGCCCGAATCGCAACGTGTCCACGCCGCGGTGCGCCATCACCTCGATCGGCAGGCAGCCTTCGAAGAACTTCGTCGAGTCGAAGTCGTGCACGCCGGCTTTTTCGGCGGAAGTGATGGCGTTGTAAAACGCTCGATACTCGTCCTTGGTGAACGGGCAATTGAGGTAATCGCCTTCCGGACGAATCGGATCTCGACCGAGAGGGGACAGGGGTCGCTCTCCAAGCCCTGTCCCCGCTAGTGGTGATTGAGGCAACTCGCCGGTCAGAGATCTCCCCCACCTCGACTGCCGAAACACCTTCGACATGTCGATCGTCTCCGCGAGCACGATCGGACTGATGGCGTCGAAGAACGCGAGATGGTCGCGGCCGACGAAGGCGGCGATGTCCGCCGAAAGATCATCCGACGTGAGCGGACCTGTCGCGATGATGACCGGCGACATCTCGGCTGACGTCGGAATCCTCGAGATCTCGCGGCGCTCCACGCGAATCCGCGGATGGCTCGTCAGAACGGCCGTCACGCCTTCCGCAAATTTTGCGCGATCGACCGCCAGCGCGGCGCCGGCCGGGACGCGCACGCGATCGGCCACCTGCATGACCAACGACCCGAGCCGCCGCATTTCTTCTTTGAGCAGCCCGACCGCATTGTCGAGCTTGTCGCCGCGGAAGGAATTGCTGCAGACGAGCTCGGCCAGTTGATCGGTCTGATGCACGGCGGTGGGCCGCACCGGACGCATTTCGTAAATCGTCACCGGCACGCCCATCTCTGCCGCCTGCCAGGCGGCTTCGCTGCCGGCGAGCCCGCCGCCGATGATGTGAATCACTTACGGCAATGATAATGCGCCAGCGGAGGCTGGGAGGGGCGATGCGCGTTACGCTATTCGCCTGCGGCTCGTCGGAGGCCCTCTGGTCGCATGTCACGTGCACTCAGGAGCGTGGTCGCCGTCGCGGTGGGCCTGGTCCTGCTCAGCCTGGTCGTCGAGTCAGTGGAGTTCGGACTCGTGACGATCGCGCATGGAGCGGTGACGGTCGAGCCGGCCACGTACTTCGGCGTGCGGAACCAGGCGTGGTTCCTGGCCGCGAAGCTCGCTTACAACACCGCTGCCGCCGTGCTTGCCGGCTACGTCACGGCACGGCTCGCCCGACGTGCGCCGGCAGCGCATGGTTTCGCGCTTGCCCTCGTGCAGACTGCGGCGTTCGCCTGGGCGCTCGCAAACGTCGAGATCAGGAAATGGACCCCGGACTGGATGTGGTTCGCGCTGATGGTGTTGACGTTTGCGGGCATCTTGATCGGCGCTCGACTTCAGGTGCGACGATGACAAGGGCAAAGGGCCCTTGTCAGGCTTCAGCCGCCGCAAGCTCCTCGGAACGCACGTAATCGCACGCGTCGTTCGCGCAGACGAGCTGGCGGCCATGTCGTTTGGTGATCTTCTCGGTGAGGAACTTCCACCCGCACTTCGGGCACCCTTCGAGGACCGGCTTGTTCCAGAGCGTGAAGTCGCACTTGGGATAGTTCGCGCAGCCGTAAAACACTTTGCCGCGCCGCGACTTGCGCTCGACGATGTCGCCGCCGTCCTTGGGACAGATGACGCCCGTCGGTTTCAGCTTCACGTACTTGCACTCGGGATAGCCGGTGCACGCCGTGAACTCGCCGAAGCGCCCGTGCTTGATGACGAGGTTCTTGCCGCAATTCGGGCAGGTCTCGTCCAGCACCTGGTCCGGCTGCGCGGCCTTGACTCCCTGCTTGGTCGAAATGATTTTCCGCGTCGTCTTGCACTCCGGATAGCCGGTGCACGCGAGGAACATGCCGAAGCGTCCGCGCTTGACGACCATCGGGCGGCCGCAGTTCTCGCACGTTTCGTCGAGCTCGTCGGTCGCCGTGTCGGCGGGCTCGAGCTCCTTCGTGTTGTCGCAATCCGGATAGCGGCTGCAAGCCAGGAAGATCCCGAACTTGCCGGCCTTCTCGACCATCTCGCCCTGTCCGCACTTGTCGCAGGTGATGCCGGTCGGCTGCCCTTCCTTGAAGTTCGGCATCTCCTTCGCCGCGCGCCGCAGATCCTTCTTGAACTTCTGATAGAACGCGCCGAGCGTTTCTTTGTAGTCCGCCTTGCCTTTTTCAATCTCGTCGAGCTGCTCTTCCATCTTCGCGGTGTACTCGACGTCGAGGATGTCGTCGAACACGGGATGCAGCAGCTTGTCGACCAGACGACGACCGAGGATCGTCGGCCGGAAGCGGCCTTCGAACTTGTTCACGTAGTCGCGCGCCTGCAAGACGGAGATGATCGATGCGTACGTGCTCGGCCGGCCGATGCCGTCTTCTTCGAGCGCCTTGACGAGCGTGGCTTCGCTGTAGCGCGCCGGCGGCTGCGTGAACTTCTGCTCGGGCCGGATCGCCCGAACGGCCAGCTCCTGGCCTTCTCTCACCGGCGGCAGC
>JBLNGI010000251.1:0-9056 GCA_050264615.1 Gemmatimonadota bacterium | reverse complement strand
AGCGGGCGACGTCGAGATTCGGTGCGATGTCGAGGTGCGTGCTCCGAATTCCGCCATCGAGTACGGCTACCCGTGAGCCAGCTCCAAACGCCCCGAGATCCCACGCAGCCGGCGCGGACATCGCGTCTGGTACCCACTGCGCGCGCCGGAACGTTTCGCCTGTGCCAAACGCCGCCGCCGGTTCTGCCGTCACGGCGTCGCTGACGTCGACCTCACCAGCCTCAGCGACGCGCACCGGCTGGACCCACTCGACGAATGGATCGGGTTGAACGCTGAACACACCGCGGATCCCGATGGCTCGGTCTGCGAAATTCGGGTCATCGGACGTCGCCACGGCAACGCCGATCTGGTCGATGCTCGTCGTCAGCACACCACCCGCTCCGGCGACCTGCGCGGCCAAATTCGCGGGCAGCGTGTTGCCCGTGAAGTCGATCAGGTACGATTTCGCGGCGTTGGTTGGTGCGGTGAGCTGCATTGAGGGAGTGAGCGGAACTCGTGCTGCGGTGGGGTTCTCGGACGGCTTGGTTGGGGCATCATGGACGCAGGCGGCGGCCACGATCGCTCCCGCGATGACGGTGAATCGCAGGGCAGGGTTGGTCATTGTCGACTCCGGCGAGCTGAAGGATTGACCCGGGGGCGCTAAGCTGATGAAGCTGCGCCGTTTCCCGCGAGGTGGCAAGCTGTATATTGCGGCCGGTATGCCCGCAGCCCGCGCCCGCCGCGCCGTCATCTTCTTTACCGTCATGATCGACCTGATCGGGTTCGGCATCGTGCTCCCGATCCTGCCGTCGTACGCGCAGCGCTTCGGCACGGGCGGCCTCGGCTACGGCGCGATCATCGGCGTGTTCTCGCTCATGCAATTCGTCGCGACCGCGCTGCTCGGCAAACTCTCCGATCGCGTCGGGCGCCGGCCGGTCCTGCTCAGCACGATGCTCATCAACGCGGTGGGATACACCCTGTTCGCGTTCGCCGGCTCGTACTGGATTCTGTTTCTGTCGCGTGTCGTTTCGGGCTTCGCCGGCGGCAACATCTCCGCCGCGCAGGCCTACATGGCCGACATCTCGACGCCCGCCGAGCGGTCGCGCGCCATGGGCATGGTCGGCGCGGCGTTCGGGATCGGGTTCAGCCTCGGACCGGCGATCGCCGGCTTCTCCGATCACTTCTTTGGGCCGACGGCCCCGGGGCTGATCGCGGTCGGCCTCTCACTCGCCAATTTCGTGTCGGCGTATTTCATCCTGCCCGAGTCGCTGGCGCACGAGCATCGCGTCAAGCGCTCACTGTTCGATCTCGGTCACATCGCCCAAGCGGTGGCGCGGCCGCGGCTGCGTCCGCTCATGGCCGTCTGGGCGCTGGTGCCGTTCGCGTTCGCCGGCTACACCGCGATCCTGCCGCTCCAGGCCTTCTCCGTGCTCGGGTGGGGGAAACGCGAGCTCGCGATCCTGTTCACCCTGATCGGCGTCACGGCGGCTCCGGTGCAGGGCTACTTCTTCGGCAGAATCGTGCGGCGCAGCGGCGAGCGTTCCCTCGTGATCATCGGGACCTTCGGCATGGCGCTGTCGATCGGGATCATCCCGTACCTGTCCAATTCCCTGTCGCTGTATGCGTGGACGTTCGTGCTGGCCGTCTCGAACAGCATCTTCGCGCCCGCCGCCACGGGGCTCGTGTCGGTCTACGCCGAGGTCAACGAGCAGGGCACCGTCCTCGGCGCCGCACAGGCCATTGGCGCGTTGGGGCGCACCGCGGGACCGCCGATTGTCGGCACCGTCTACGACGTGAGCCCCGTCACGTCTTTCGTGCTCGCAGGGTTCGTGATGGTGCTCGCGGGCCTCGCCGGGCTGAAGCTCGCGCGGGTGCCGCACGCGCCGGTGACGCCCGCCCCCGCCGCGCCGCCGGTTCCCTCTGTACCGTTACCTCCACCCCCTCCCGAGGGGTCTTAACGGTATCTAAGCTTTAGCGTCAAAGAGCCAGACTTCTCATGGAGCCGCTGATGTACAGACGAATGACGCTCGCCGTCGCCGCCATGCTTGTGGCGGCGGCATGTAATCAAGACCCGACGGGTACGTCGACGAATGAAGTGGTGCTCGCGCAGCAGGCGCAGACCATCGTTGACAACGTCACCGCGAGCCAGGATGCCGGAACGCATTTCGAAGGCTGGCTTCGCAGGCTCGTAGATACGCTGCGCACCACCGATGATCCGGAAGCGCAGGCCTGCCTCGCCGAGGCCCGCGATTTACGCCAGCAAGCGTTCGCCGCCTACCAGGCCGGCGACCTCGAGTTGGCGCGGCAGTTGCTTCACCAGTCGTTTCTGAAAGTGCTCTGCGCCGTCGTCGAAGTCTTCCCGAACGCTCCAGAGCGCACGGGTCTCGCCGTCGACCAGGCGATCGAGCGCATCGAGAACTTCCTGGGCGATCGTGAGGCGCCGCGGATCCGGTTGATCCTGGCGCACGTGAAGGAGCTGCGGGCGCAGGCGAACGAGGCCCTCGCGGGCGGGGACAAAGTGACGGCACTCGCCCTCAATCTCCGCAGTATCCAGATCCTGCACAGGCTCGTGGAGCACGTGCGAGATCGGCACGACGATCATGATGGTGTCGCTGATCGGGAGATGGACAGCGTAGGCCCCTAAGGGACCTGCAAAGACTGGACGTCCAGACGTCGAGCGGGTTCTAGGAGCGAGTGCGCAGGGAGCCTACCTGCAAACTCACACCGAGAACCCGCTGAACGTCTAGACGTCTAAAACCTCTCTGACCGTCTAGCCGTCTCCTGCCTATGCGGGTGATATTTATTTCCCCCTCAGCAGGAGATTGGCGCGTTATGCGCGTGTACAAGACGCCGGAGATCCGTAATGTGGCCGTGGTCGGCCACGGCGCGAGCGGTAAGACCTCCCTGGTCGATGCGCTGGCGTTCGTGGCCGGAACAAGCAAACGCCACGGTTCTGTGAAGGATGGAACCGCCCTCACCGATTACACCGCAGACGAAATCGAACGCAAATACTCCATCAACCTCGCGCTGGCCGTCGCCGAGTGGATGGACACGAAGCTCAACCTGATCGACACGCCGGGTTATCTCGACTTCACAGGCGATGCGCTCGCGGGGATCTACGCCGCCGACAGCGCCGTCGTCGTGCTCTCCGCCAGTTCGGGCGTCGAAGTCGGCACGGAGAAGGTCTGGGACTACTGCGAGCGTCGCGAGCTGCCGCGCATGTTCTTCGTGTCGTTGATGGACAAAGAGCACGCCAACTTCGAGCGCGTGTTCAACCAGATCAAAGAACAGCTGACCTCCAAGGTGATCCCGGTCGAGATCCCGGTCGGCGAAGGACTGGAGTTCCACGGAATCATCAATCTCTTCTCGAAGAAGGCGCACCTCTACAAGAAGGGCACGAAGGCCGGCGAGTATGAGGAAGTCGACGTGCCCGACGAGTACAAGGACCGCTTCGAGAAGTACTCGCAGGAGCTGATCGAAAGCATCGCCGCGACCGACGACACGCTGCTCGAGCGCTACCTCGGCGGCGAAGAGATCACGCGCGACGAAGCGATCGCCGCGATGAAGGCCGGCATGGCGAAGAACGAGCTGTTTCCGCTGTTCTGTGGCGCCGCGGAGCTGACGTACGGCACGCGCGCCCTGTTGAACAAGCTCGTCGAGCTGTGCCCGTCGCCCAGCGAGCGGCCCCCGGTCGAAGCCCAGAAGTGGGGCAGCGCCGACCGTCTCACGCTCAAACCGGAGGATTCCGGCCCGCTCGCGGCCCAGGTGTTCAAGACCGTCTCCGAGCCGCACGTCGGAGACGTCACGCTGTTCCGAATCTTCTCGGGCACCGTGAGGAACGGCCAGGAGGTCTGGAACGCGCCGCGCGAAGCCTCCGAGAAACTGAACCACCTCTGCGTCGCCGTCGGCAAAGAGCGGATCGAGGTCCCCGAGCTGCACGCGGGCGACATCGGCGTCGTCGCCAAGCTGCGCGACACGCACACGAATGACACGCTATCGACGAGAGACAAGGGACTCGTGCTGCCGAAGATCCCGTTCCCCGAGCCCGTGATCACGGTGGCCGTGGAAGTGAAGCAGCGCGGCGAAGAGGACAAGCTCTCGACCGGTCTGCACAAGCTGCACGAAGAGGATCCCACCTTCCATCACGAATACAACGGGGAGCTGGCGCAGACGCTGATCCGTGGCCTGGGCGAGCGCCATCTGGAAATCGTGGTTGGGCGCCTGGCGCGCAAATTCGGCGTGCACGCGCAGACCGCAAAGCCCAAGGTCGCCTACCGCGAGACGTTCCGCGGCAAGTCCGAAGGGCAGGGCAAGCACAAGAAGCAGACGGGCGGTCGTGGCCAGTATGGCGATTGCTGGATCCGCATCGCGCCGTTGCCGCGCGGCTCCGGCATGCAGTTCATCGACGAGATCGTGGGTGGCGTGATCCCGCGCCAGTACATCCCCGCCGTCGAGCGCGGTGTGGTCGAAGCCTCTCATAAGGGTCCGGTCGCCGGGTACCCGGTCGTGGACTTCAAGGTCGAGCTGTACGACGGGTCGTACCACGATGTGGACTCGAACGAAATGTCGTTCAAGATGGCCGGCATCATGGCGTTCCGGAACGTAAGTCCCGGCGCGCGGCCGGTGCTGCTCGAGCCGATCATGGAGGTCGAGGTCTGGACGCCCGATGAGTATCAGGGCTCGGTGATGGGCGATCTCTCGTCTCGCCGTGGTCAGATCATGGGCACCGAGAAGGACGGCAAGCTCACCAAAGTGAAGGCACTCGTGCCCGAGGCCGAGCTGGATCGGTATGCGACGACGCTGCACTCGGTCACGCATGGGCGGGGGACGTACAAAATGAAGTTCCACGTCTATCAGGACGCACCGCCCGACGTCGCGGCCAAAGTGACGGAGGCGCGGAAGAAAGAGCTCGAGGAAGCGAAGGCCTAGGTGCTCGCCCGATGGCTGCGCCTGTGGTTCGGTTTCTCCGATCCGGTCGAACGGGGGACCTACTTCAGGCATGGACTCGGACTGACGGCGTTCAAGTACGCGCTCGACGCGCTGTTGATCTGGCGCGTTGCCGGCGTGCTCTGGACGCCGTTGGACTATCTGAACCCGCTGTGGAGCACGCGCCAGCACTTGCTCCAGAGCGGCCCATCGTGGCTGTTGGTGGTCCTGGTCGCGATCGCGCTGCCGTTCCTCTGGATCGGCGTCAGCATGTCGATGCGGCGCGCGATCGACGCCGGCCGCAGTCCCTGGATCGCGCTGCTGTTCTTCGTCCCCGTGATCAACTTCGTGTTGATGGCGGTCCTGTCGCTGCTCCCGCCGCTCTCGAAGGTGAAATGGCCGGTCGAGCCACCGCCGCTCGCCATGGACGACCGCATGAAAAGCGCGATGCTCGGTGTGGCCGCGTCCCTCGGGATCACGCTGCTCACCGTCGGCATAGGCGTGTACCTGCGCCGCAGCTATTCCACGGGGCTGTTCCTTGGTGTGCCGTTCACGATCGGCTACATCAGCTCCTACATCTACAACCACGGTCACGCGCGGCCCGCCGGGCAATCGATCCTCCTCGCGCTGGGCAGTGTGACGATTGCGGCCGGCGCGCTGGTCATTTTCGCGCTGGAAGGCCTGATCTGCATCGCGATGGCGTGGCCGATCGCGCTGGCGGTCGCCCTCCCCGGTGCCGTACTGGGACGAATCATGGCCACACGCGACGTGCACGCGTCGACGGGTGCGGGCCTGGCCCTGCTTGTGCCGCTGCTCCTCGGCGTGGAACCGCGACCCGCGCCGCCGTCGCACGAAGTGCTGACGGTCGTGGACATTGCGGCACCACCCGAAGTGGTGTGGAGTCACGTCGTGACCTTCCCCGATCTCGCGCCGCCCACGGAGCTGCTGTTCCGAGTCGGCGTGGCCGCCCCCACGCGCGCGCGCATCGAGGGACGCGGTGTCGGCGCGATCCGCTACTGTGATTTCACCACCGGAAGCTTTGTCGAGCCGATCACCGCGTGGGAGGAGCACCGGCTGCTGGCGTTCGACATCACCACGCAGGCGCCTCCCATGACCGAGCTCACCCCGTATCGTGACGTGCACCCGCCACACCTCGCTGGATACTTCCGCGCCACGCACGGCGAGTTCCGGCTGATTCCGCTCCCCGGCGGGAAGACCAGACTCGAGGGCCGGACCCGCTACGTTGTCGACATGTTTCCGCAAGGCTACTGGACCGTGCCCGCCCGTGCGATCGTGACCGCGATCCACACGCGGGTGTTGCATCACATCCAAACGCTGGCAGAGGAGGCAGTACACTGATGAACAGGACGCAGTTGTGGGCCGCCGGAGCCTTAGTCGCCGTGGTAGCGGCATGCAAACCGGCGGAAAAGCGGGAGACCAGCGCGGCGAGTGGAACGCCCACGAAGACCGCGACCATCAGCGGATTCCAGACGCCGGAATCGGTGCTGTGGGATTCCACCCTCGACGTCTACTTCGTGTCCAACATCAACGGCAACCCGGCCGCGAAGGACGGCAACGGCTTCATCAGCGTCGTCGATCCCTCAGGCACGATGCGTGATAGCGTCTTCATCAAGGGCCTCAACGCGCCCAAGGGCATGGCGGTGGTCGGTGACACGCTGTGGGTGACCGACATCGACGTCATCCGAGGGTTCAACGCGCGGACCGAGGCTCCCGTGGCCACCGTTCCGATTCCGGGCGCCGTGTTTCTGAACGACATCGCCGCCGCTCCCGACGGCTCCTTGTACATCACGGACACCGCGATTCGTTTTGGCGCGCAAGGTGCCGAGCACGTCGGCCACGACCGCATCTATCGCGTGGCGCCCGACCGCACGGTCAGCGTCGCACTCGAGAGCGACAGCCTGGGGCGGCCCAACGGGATCACGTGGGACCGCGCCAATGAGCGCTTTATCGTCGTCCCATTCGGCACGGGCAAACTGTTTGGCTGGAAGCCCGACCAGCCACCCACCACACTCGGGACCGGCCCCGGGCAGTTCGATGGCGTGGAAGTCGCCGGGAACGCGATCTGGGTCTCGAGCTGGGCGGATTCGTCAGTCTATCGCTACGCCGATGGGCAGGGCACGAATCTCATCAAGGGCGTGCCGAGTCCCGCCGACATCGGCTACGACGCGAAGCGCCATCGGGTGCTGATTCCGATCTTCACGGAGAACCGCGTCGAGATTTGGCAGCCGCAGTAGCGGCGACCGAAACTCCTGTGTAGCTGATCACAGGCTGGGGGGTCGGACGATTCGTCCGGCCTTCCGCCCCCCCGCCCCCCGCCCCCCGCCCCCCGCCCCCCTACCTCGATGAGCCCTCTCGTGCGAGCCTTATTCCGGCCTTAACCGAGGAGCGAGCGTTACCGATGAGAGCGACTGTCCTCTGTGCGACCCTAGCTGTCGCCGCGGCCTGCCAGCCCGTCGATAAGAAGCGCGTCTCCGAGGTTCTCGACACTCTCGCGGCGGCCATTGATACGGGCGCAGCGGCGCCGCCGCCGCCCGCCGCCGCTTCCGGTGCCACACGAACACTGACCGTGGCCGGCTTCTCGACGCCCGAATCGGTGCTGCACGATTCCACTCAGGACGTGTATTTCGTGTCCAACATCAACGGCAGCCCGACGGCGAAAGACAACAACGGATTCATCAGCCGCGTGCGGCCAGACGGTGCGGTCGAGAACCTCAAGTTCATCGAGGGAGGCCGGGCGGGGGTGACCCTCAACGCGCCGAAGGGCCTCGCCGTCCTGGGCGACACGCTGTGGGTGACGGACATCGACGTCGTGCGCGCGTTCAATGCGCGGACCGGCGCGCCGCTGGACAGCGTCAAGCCCGACAGCGGCGGCGCTGTCTTCCTGAACGATATCGTGATCGCCACAACGGGCGCGATCTACATCACCGATACCGGCATCCGCTTCGACGATGTCGGCAACGTGCTGCATCCGGGCCCGGATCGCGTGTTTCGCATCGGTCCCGATCGCAAGGTGACGGTTGCCGCGCGCGGCGACAGCCTCGGCTGGCCGAACGGGATCACGGTGGACCCTGTCGGTAAGCGGTTCATCATCGTCTCCTTTGGGCCGGCGAAATCGGTGCTCGCGTGGAAGCCGGGAGACCGCGCACCCCGGGTCGTCGCCAAGGGTGTCGGCGGGTTTGACGGTGTGGAGGTGATCGGCGGCAAGATTGTCGTGTCGAGCTGGACGGATTCGTCGATCACGCGATTCGACAGCACGCAAGGCACGAAGATCATCACCGGTGTACCCAGTCCGGCCGACATCGGGTACGACGCCAAGCGCAATCGGGTGCTGATTCCGGTCTTCACGGGGAATCGGATCGAGATTTGGCAGCTGCAGTGATTCGTAGCTAAACCGGTCACGACCTACCGCGGGTTGATGATGTACATCACGCGTCTCAGGGCCGTACGCGCGAGGCGCGTTACTTCCGTCGGGGTGCAGGGTTCTTCTAGGCACACCCAACCGAGGAGCTCGCCATGCGCGTATCCTCGCAGACTCGTCTCGCCGATCGCCGCCGCGCCCTCCTCGATCAGGCGAGCGTCGCCCTCAAGGGCCACATCGTGGCGTTGTGGCGTCTGACCGGTGGACAAGCGGTAGCCGAGCTGGTGAGCCGGCCCGGGCTACCGGGGCAAGTCGTCGAATTCGATGTCGCCGGACTGCTGCAACGCTGGGGCCGCGTGGCCCCGGCGGGCAGCTTGTGGGTCGGCTGCCGTATCGACGCGGATCACTGGCACGTCGCTCCGGTCCGCAGCGATCCGCCGGAGCCGCCCCCAACCGGCATCGAGCGCCGGAGCGCCGAGCGGCTCGTGATGGAGCTTGCCGGCTTCGCTCTGGGCGCAGTGGAACGGATCTGGACGGCTGCCGATCAAGCCACCGTCTATCTCTGCAGCGCGCTGTGCATTCTGGACGTGTGCTTGGCGCGCATTCGTACGGCGCACGTGCTTACACCGAGCACGCAGGCGCACCTGCTCACCGATCTCGCCGGCGTTGCCGACGCGATCGACAACGCGTTGAGCGCGTAGTCCTCACCCCCTGGCCCCCTCTCCGCGCCGCGGAGAGGGGGTACCGGGAGTCGGCACCTGTTGTGTCAGGC
>JBLNGI010000250.1:0-17577 GCA_050264615.1 Gemmatimonadota bacterium | reverse complement strand
GCCACCACATCGAGCCGCTGGCCGCGGGCTTCGCCCACCGGGATGTCGCGCCCTTCGACGTTGCCGATGTAATTGATGCCGGTCGTCTGCTTGAGCAGCTGATGCGCTTCCTTGACGACCGCGTTTCCCTTCTCGTCCTCTTCGCCGATGTTGAGCAGCCCGACGGTGGGATTCTGGCGGCCGAGCACGTCGCGCGCGTAGACGGAGCCGAGGTGGGCGAAACCGACGATCTCGCGCGCGTCGACGTCCACGTTGGCGCCGCCGTCGACCACGAGCACCGGCTGGCCGGCGCTCGGAAACAGCGCGCCGATCGCGGCGCGCTGTACGCCGGGGTGCAGCCGCAACAGCAGCGTGCTGGCCGCCATGACGGCGCCCGTGTTGCCCGCTGAGATGAACGCGTCGGACTTATGCTTCTTCTGCAGGTCGAGCCCCACGGCGATCGAGGAGCGCGGCTTGCCGCGGATCGCGGCGAGCGGCTTGTCACCCATGCCCACGACTTCCGGGGCATCGACGATCTCCACGCGCTTGGGGTCCACGCCCTGGACGCGGGCCAGCGCGGCCTCGACGTCGGCTTTGCGCCCCACGAGCTGGACGATGAAGTCCGGGGGCAGCTCTTTGAGGGCCTGCGCCGTGCCCTCGACTTCGACCTGCGGGGCCTCGTCACTTCCCATCGCGTCCAACGCGATGCGGAACATCAATCCTCGACGGTAATCCGCTGCTCGCCGTCGTAATAGCCGCAGGTCGGGCAGACGCGGTGGGGCTGCTTCTGGTCACCGCAGCGCGGACAGGGCTGCAGCGTGGGACGGACCGCCTTGTAATGCGTGCGGCGCGCGCGCTTTTTGCGTTTCGACGTTCTGCGCTTGGGTACGGCCATGACACCAGTCCTTAGTTGTTAGAGCCTAGCTTGTCTTTCAGAGCCTTGAGCGGCTGCCACCGAGCATCGGTGGCGGGCGCGCATCCGCACGGGCCGGCGTTCAGATCCTTGCCGCACTGCGGGCACAGCCCTTTACAATCCTCACGGCACTCCACGTAGCGCGGCGCCGCGAGCAGCAACTCCTCGCGGACCGCCGGTGTGACATCCACCTCCGTTGCATCTGGAGCGACGGCGTACGAATCGGGGTCGTCGAGGGCTTCGGCGTCCTGGGTGAACAGGGCGCCGATCTCCAGGTTGAGCGGGGTCGAGACTGGAGTGAGGCACCGCCGGCATTCACCCTGAATGACCGTGGTCGCCTTCCCCTGCCAATAGAACCGCCCCTCGCCGATGGCTTGCAACCGCCCGCTGACCACGACCGGTTCCCGCAGGGAGATGTCTGCTCCTTCCAGGGCCGGGTCGTCCTGCTTCAGCTCGCCCCGCGTTTCGACCGGACCCCGGGCCAGCTCTCGCAGATCGACTCGCAACATGGTCAGCGAAGCTAAATCCTTGTGGCGCTTGCGTCAACGGGATCGCGCCGGGAAGAAAAACGCCACTTCCCGCGCTGCATTGTCCGGCGAATCGGAGGCGTGAATCGCGTTCTTCTCCTTGGACTGCGCGTACAGCTTGCGAATCGTCCCCGGCTCCGCCTGGGCGGGGTCGGTCGCTCCAATCACCTTCCGCAGGTGGGTGACGGCATCCTCGCGCTCGAGCGCCATGGCCAGCGCCGGACCGGAAGTCATGAACGAGACGAGGGAGGCGTAGAAGGGGCGCTCGCGATGGACCTCGTAGAATGATTCCGCGCGATCCCTGGTCAGCCGCACCAGTTGAGCTTCCCGGATCTGAAATCCCTCAGCCTCGAGATGGGCAATGATCTTGCCTGCGTGTCGCGCTGCCACGGCGTCAGGCTTGATGATGGCTAACGTCAGCGTGCTCACATTCTCTCCTTCAGAAGCGGTGCGACATCCGCGGGACGTTTCATGACTGCGATGCCCGCCTGTTCGAACGCCGCCATCTTCTCGGCCGCCGTCCCGGAGGATCCCGAAATGATCGCTCCCGCGTGGCCCATGCGGCGGCCTGGTGGCGCCGTCTGACCGGCGATGAACCCCACCACCGGCTTCTTCACGCTCTCCTGCGCGTACTCCGCGGCCTCCTGCTCGTCGGTGCCGCCGATCTCACCGACCATGACGATGGCATCCGTCTCGGCATCCGCCTCGAACGCCGCGAGGCAGTGGATGAAGTTCGTGCCGATGAGCGGATCGCCGCCGATGCCGACGCAGGTGGATTGGCCGAGGCCGTGCGTCGTCAGCTGGTGGATGATTTCGTAGGTGAGCGTGCCGCTGCGCGACACGATGCCGATCCGTCCTGCCTGGCAGATGTTGCCGGGGATGATCCCGACCTTGCTCTTGCCGGGCGAAATGAGGCCGGGACAGTTGGGCCCGACCAGGCGCGCGCCACGCTCGCGCACGTACGGCAGCACCCTGGTCATGTCGAGGACCGGAATGCCCTCGGTGATGCACACGATCAACGCGATCCCGGCATCGGCCGCCTCGAAGATCGCGGACGCGGCCACCGCCGCGGGGACGTAGATGACCGCGGCGTTCGCTTCGGTCGCGCGCACGGCCTCGGCGACGGTGTTGTACACGGGAACGGCGTTCTCGAATTGCTGGCCGCCCTTCCCCGGCGTGACGCCCGCCACGACCTTGGTCCCGTACGCCAGCATCTGCTTGGCGTGAAACGAGCCGTCGCGGCCGGTGATGCCCTGGACCACGAGCCGGGTAGCTTGATCGATGAAAATGCTCACGCGGCTTTTCCTTTCGCCGCGGCGACGGCCTGCTTGACCGCCTCGTCCATGTCGTTCAGCGCCGAGAACCCGGCGCGCTTGAGGATCTCGATCCCTTCGCGCTCGTTCGTCCCGGTCAGACGGATCACGATCGGGACCTTGAGCGGGATCTCGCGCGTAGCCTGCACGATCCCGTTCGCCACGTCGTCGCCGCGCGTGATGCCGCCGAAAATATTGAAGAGGATCGCCTTCACGTTCGGGTCGCCCGTGATGATCCGCAGGGCCGCGACCACCTTCTGCGGGTTCGAGCTGCCGCCGATGTCGAGGAAGTTCGCGGGGTCGCCGCCGTAGTACTTCACGAGATCCATCGTGGCCATCGCCAGGCCCGCGCCGTTCACGCAGCAGCCGACGAAGCCGTCGAGCTTGATGAACGTGAGCCCCGCGTCGCGCGCGGCCACTTCCTCCGGCGCTTCGGCGGCGAGGTCGCGGAGCGCGGCGATGTCCGGCCGGCGGTCCAGCTCGTTGTCGTCGATCGAGATCTTGGCGTCGAGCGCCTGGACGGCGCCCTCCGGCGTCGTCACGAGCGGATTGATCTCGGCGAGCGATGCGCCGACGTCGTAGACCGTGGTGTACAGCTTCTGCATGATGTCGGCGGCCGCGCGCGCCTGCTTGAGGTCCGAGTACAGGAAAAACCCCAGCGCCAGCGCCTGGTGCGGTAACAGGCCGTAGCGCGGATCGACCGGCAGCCGCTGAATCTTCTCCGGCGTCTTGGCCGCGACTTCCTCGATGTCGATGCCGCCCGCGGGACTCACTATCAGCACCGGCCGCTGCGATGCCCGGTCGACGATGAGACCGACATAGCTCTCCGAGGCGATCTCGGCCGTGGGGGCGATCAGCACCTTCTGGACCGTGAGCCCCTTGATCGTCATGCCGATGATGGCCCGGGCATGCGTCTCCGCTTCGGCGGCGGTTTTCGCGAGCTTCACGCCACCCGCCTTGCCGCGCCCGCCGGCGTGCACCTGCGCTTTGACGACGACCTTGCCTCCCAGGCGCTCCGCGATCGCGCGCGCCTCGGCAGGCGTGGTCGCCACCTCTCCCGGCGGGATGGGAATACCGTGCCGCCGCAAAATGTCCCGTGCCTGGTACTCGTGCAGATTCACGCGTGCTCCTTCGAAATCGTCGTGCCGGCCTCGCCGCGGAGTGCCGCGAGTCCGTCCACGAGCTCGGCAATGATCGCCCGCTCGCCACCTGCGCGCACGAAATCGGCAGCGGCTTCGACTTTGGGCCGCATACTGCCGGTGCCGAGCTCTTTGCCAGTGAGCAGATGATCCGCCTGGGCCAGCGTCAGCCGGCGGATCGCTTCCTGCCGGGGCGTGCCGAACCCGCGGTACACTGCATTCACATTCGTCAGAATCAATAGCGCTTCAGCACCGATCTCCCGGCCCAGGATCGCGGCCACGCGGTCCTTGTCGGCGACGGCATCGATGCCTTCGAGTCCCAACTTGGCGTCCCGGTACACTGGCGGCCCCCCGCCGCCGCCCGCGATCACGATGTAACCGGCCACGGTCAGATCGTGCACCATCTGGCTCTCCACGATGCCGATCGGGCGCGGGCTCGGCGCCAGCCGCCGCCCATCGCGCACCGGGATGCCGCGCGCCACGAGCCGGGCCGCGCGCGCGGCATCGAGCTTGTGCCCGACCGGCTTCGACGGCGCGCGCAGGTCGGGATCGTCGGCGTGACACAGCGTCTGCGTGATCATCGTGACGACCGAGCGCTGCACGCCGGCGCGCGCGAGCGCATTCTGGAGCGACTGCTGGATCATGTAACCCATCCAGCCCGCGGTTCCCGCCACCAGCACGCCCAGCGGCAACGGCTCGATCTGATCGCCCGCGATCTCGTTGCGCGCGAGCTCATCACCCACCTGCGGCCCGTTGCCGTGGACCAGCACGATGTTCCAGCCCGCCGCGGCCAGATCCACGATTGGCGCCAGACTCGCGCGCGTATAACGGAACTGATTGCTGATCGTGGGGCGCTCGTTGGGAGGGGCGACGGCGTTCCCTCCGAGCGCGATGACGATGGTTCCCGGGTCGGGGGAGGACACGGCGGCGCAACCTAGCGGGGCCGCTGAATGGGAGCAAGCTCGCTCATCAGCGCCCGCCACAAGCGGCCGAACAGCTCGAGATCTCCCACGGCGAGCGCTGAATCGGCGCGTGCGGCCAGCCGGCGCGCGCGTTCCCAGCGCGCGGCCAGCGTCGTATCCGAAACGATCTGTTCGCCGCCGCGCAGCGCGGCCCGGGCGGTAAGACCCCGGCCGCTCCGGCTGGCGAGCGTCACGTACACTTCGGCAATGCGAGGCACGGGCGCCGGCTGGGGGCTGCCCAGCGGATCGAACAGCTGGGCCTGCACCGTGATCAGCGAGTTGCCGACGGGCCAGATGTGCAGCTGGCCCGGACGCAGTGTGGTCGAACCCACGAGCTCACCGGGCAGGCGCTCAGGCACCGAGGGCTGCCACAGGTGCACGACGGGACCGCGCGGCGTGAGCGCCGCCGCCAGCAGCCTCGCGAGCTCTTTGGGCGCCGACACTCCCGCTTCCAGCGCGACTCCCGTCCAGACACGGCCATCGGGGCCGCTGAGCTGATACGGGTCGCGCGGGCGCATGAACCAACCCGCGTCCGGTGCACCGGAGTCGGCGCTGGCGCGGAGCAACTGCTGCGCGGCGATCCGAAACATGTCCTGGGGATAGACCAGCTGGGCACGAAGATCGGGAGGCAGCCGGTCCGACGGCTCGATCAGCAGCTCGAACCGGCGCGCCCACGACGCGGTGAGCGAGTCATGGCCCGGCGCGAGCCAGAGGTGCGTCTCTCCTGTCGCGGCGCGGACCGCGCCGAGCAAGCCGGCGCGCAGGTAGCGCACATCTTCGCCGTGCCAGGTGAGCGGTCGCACGAGCGGAAATCTTTCGTTCGACACGTAGCCCCAGCTCACCCACCAGAGCGCTCCATCGCGCATGGCCGGGGCCGGAGCGCCGAACCGCGCGAACGGTGCGAGCCGCTCCAGCCGGTCGATAACGTCGCGGCGCCACAGCAACCGGCGCCCGCTCGCGTCGCCCGCCCCCGCCCCCCCCGCCCCCCCCGCGCCCCCCGCGCCCCCCGCGCCCCCTGCGCCCCCCTGCAGCAGCCCCCACGCCTGAATCGTCCATGCGATCGCGAAGCGGCGCCACAGGCCGGTGATCGGCACACCCGCGATGCTGTCGGCGGTGATGAGGGGCGACTCGGCACCCGGTCCGAACAGCACCTGGCCGTCCCTGGTCGGCAGCGCCGTGAGCGCGAGTCCGCTGTCCAGCTCGAGCGCGACTCGCACCCCACCCCCGGTGGTCGCGGAGTCGTTGGGTACCGGCGCGATCAGCCAGGCCGCGCCCTCTCCCGCTCCCCCCGTGCCATCCGCCCGCGACGGGCGCAGTGCGACCGCGAACGGTGGGACCTGGGCCGCGGCTGCGACATGGGCGGGATCCCACAGCGGGATCGCGCGCACCGCCTCCTCGCCGGTAGGGAACGCGGGCGGGATCCGCTCGTCGACCCCGTTCAGCCCGAATGCGAAGCGCTCCAGGTCTTCTCGGCGCCGGGCCAGCTCCGCGCTCTCACTTCCCTGCACGGCGCCGGCCGAGGTACGCGCGACCCCCGGAATCACGAAGTATCCGGCCATCATCGAAATCATCAGGCTTGCCCAGCCGCCGATGATGAGCGTGGGCCGATCGCGGATCGCCCAGACGATCGAAATCACCGCCGTCACCACAGCCACCGCGCCCACGAGTCGCGCCCCGAGCGTGCGGGCAGTGAGCGCCGCCTGGTTCACCGTGCCATGGAATCCGGCGATCACTTCCGCGGGATCGAACACGGCGCCCCACGCGATCACGAGCGCAAGACAGGCGAGCAGGAAGCCGACGTGCGCGCGCGCGTAATCGCTCGCCCGAATCCGGCCGCGCCGGATCCGAAACGTGCCGATCACCGCGTACAGCAGCGTGATCACGCCCAGCGCTCCCACCGCGAGAATCAGGGCGCGATTCTGGAGCACTGCGATCCACGGGAGCACACTGACGTAATAGCCCGCGTCGCGGGCGTGCGCGGTGCCATCCGGGATCCCGAAGTGGGGTGGCGACGCCGCCAGCACCGCATGCCGCCACCAATCGCTGGTGCCGAGCGCGAACAGCGACCCGATGACCACGCCGACCAGCACGGTCGCGCCCAGCAGCGTTTTCTGAGGAATCGCTTCGACGATTTCGAGATCGCCCAGCCGCCGGGGCATCTGGACGGAGCCGATCGCCCGATAGACGATCAGCAGATTGCCCGCAAACCAGGTGATGGAGATGACGAGCACCAGCGCCTGCAGCAGGCGGGAAAGGTCGCGGGCCTGAATGACCGCCTCACCGCCCGCAAACGTCCGATCCCAGGCGCGCTCGGCTGTTTCCACCGCGAGCCAGCGGCCGCCGACGAGCGCGGCGACGAGTAAGGCGGCGCCGATCAGGTACAGCCTGCGCCGGCCCTGGCGCGTCACGCCTTTACGCCATGCGCCGCCAGCCAGCTCTCGACCTCGGCGCGATAGGCGTCGAGGGCCTTCGGACTCGTCGCCTCAAACCGCATGACGAGCACGGGCTGGGTGTTGGAGGCGCGCAGCAATCCCCACCCTTCCGGGAACGTGATGCGGACGCCGTCGAGCGTGAACACGGGATACTTCTGCTTGAAGTCCTGCGCGGCCCGCTCGACGATGGCGAACTTCTGCTCGTCGGCACAGTCGACGCGCAGCTCGGGTGTCGCGTAGGTGTTGGGGAGGTCGGCGAGGAGGCGCGAGAGCGGGCCGCCTTCTTTCGCGATGTAGGCGAGCAGCCGCGCCGCGGCGAACAGCGCGTCGTCGAAGCCGTACCAGTCGCCGCCGAAAAACATGTGGCCGCTCATCTCGCCGGCGAGCGGCGCGCCGATCTCTTTCATCTTCATTTTGATGAACGAGTGGCCCGTCTTCCACATGACCGGCTCGAGACCGGCCTGCTTGAGCATCTGCGGCAGGACCTCCGAGCACTTCACGTCGAAGATCACCGGATGTGATTTGCCCATCCGTTTGACGAGGTCTCGGCCGAACAGCACGAGCAACTGGTCGCCAAGTACCGGCTCACCCGTTTCGTCCACCGCGCCGATGCGGTCGCCGTCGCCGTCGAACGCGATCCCGAGCTCGGCTCTTTCCAGCTTCACGTTCTGTTGGAGATCGTGGAGGTTCTCGATCACCGTCGGGTCGGGATGGTGGTGCGGGAACGTGCCGTCGGACTCGGCGAACAGCGGGACGACCTCGGCGCCGAGCCGGCGCAGCGTGTCGATCGCGATGAGACTGGTCACGCCGTTGCCGCAGTCCACGACGACCTTCGGCCGGCGCGCGAGCGGCGCGTTGCGCTTCACGATGGCGTCGGAATAGGCCTTCAGCACTGAGCCGTCAGCCGTCTGCTGACCGCCGACGGCTGAACGCAACCGGTCCTCGGCGATGAGACGGTAGAGGACCTGAATATCGTCCCCGAATACGGCGTCGTGGGCCAGCACCATCTTGAAGCCGTTGAACTCGGGCGGATTGTGCGATCCGGTGCCCTGAATGCCGCCGTCCACCGGCAGCGTCTTGGTCGCGAAATAGAGCGCGGGCGTGGGCAGCTCGCCGACGTCGACGGCGGAGCCGCCCGCGGCGACGATCCCTTCGCGGATTCCCCGCGCCAGCTCGCTGCCCGATGGGCGATTGTCGCGTCCCACCGCGACGCGTGGCGCTCGCTTCAGCCGCTCCCACGCGAACGTGGCGTAGGCCTGGCCGACGAGCCGCGCCGTCTCGAGGGTGAGCTGCTGACCCACGAGGCCGCGGATGTCGTATTGACGGAAGATGGTTGCCGGGAGCTTCACGCTGGGATTCAGGAGTTGGGAGTTAGGAGACGGGGACTGCTACTGGCCTGAGGTCGGTGTCGTCATCGTCGGACGCACGCTCTCACCGGCCGAGCGCGCGAGATCGAATAGCCGGTTGGGCCAGACGCCGAACAGCAGCAGGCCCACGACCGCGGCGGCCACCGCGGCGCGCCCCCAGCGATCGAGCACGGCGTCGACGTGCGCGGCTTCGATAGGCTCGGGCTTCATGTACATGGCCATGATGACGGGAAGATAGTACCCTGCCGATACGACGCTGGTCAGGACCAGAATCGCCGCCAGAACGTTGTGGCCGGCGCTCGTGGCTGCGACGAGGATGTACCACTTCCCGATGAATCCAGCGGTGCCCGGAAAGCCGAGCAGGGAGAGCATGCACACGGCCAGCGCAAAGGCGAGCCAGGGACGGCGCGCGGCGAGCCCGGCGAGGTCGTCGATCAGCACGTCGCTTTCGCCGTTCCGGCCTTTCACGCTCAGGATCGCGAACGCGCCGACCGACATCAGGGTGTACGCCACGATGTAGACGAGGAAGGCGCTCGTCCCGGCCGGCGTCCCGGACGTGACCGCGACGAGCAGATACCCGGCGTGCGCCACCGACGAGTAGGCGAGCATGCGCTTGAGCGAGCGCTGCGCGAGCGCGAACAGGTTGCCGCCGACCATCGTGATCACCGCGAGCCACCACACCATGTCGTGCCAGGCCGGCACCGCGGCAAAGCCCTGGATCATGACCCGGAACAGCGCGGCAAAGGCGGCCGCTTTCACTCCCGTCGCCATGAACGCGGTCACGGGTGTCGGCGCGCCGTCGTACACGTCGGGCGCCCACATGTGGAACGGCACCGCCGCGATCTTGAATCCGAACCCGACGATCAGCAAGGCCAACCCGGCGAGCAGCATGACGCTCGGCGAACCCATCATGCCGGCCTGCGCGCCGATGAGCCCGATATTGGTCGTCCCCGTCGCGCCATAGATCAAGGCGATGCCGTACAGCAGGAATCCGGACGCGAACGCGCCGAGCAGAAAGTACTTGAGTGCCGCCTCGGCCGAGCGCGCGCGCCGGCGATCGAAGCCCGCGAGCACGTAGACCGCGACCGACATCAGCTCGAGCCCGAGGAAAATCACCATCAGGTCGGCGCCGGCGGCCATGACCATCATCCCGAGCGTGCCGAACAGCAGCAGGGCGTAGTACTCGGGGGCGAACAGCTGCTCACGCTCCACGTACGCGAACGACATCAGCACCGTGAGCGCCCCGGCCCCCAGGAAGATCCAGTCGGCGACCCAGCGAAAGTCGTCCGCCGCCACCATCCCCGCGATCCCGGCGACGCCGGTGCGGTTCCACCACAGCCACCAGGTCACGCCGGCGGTCGACGCCAGCGCGGCCAGCGTGAGCCAGCCGGCGATGCGCAAATCGAGAATGGTTTTGTGCCGCCACGCCACGAACAGCAGCAGGACGAGCGCCCAGCCCGTGAGCACGAGCTCGGGGAGCAGGGCCAGCATCAGATCCCGATAGGACGACAGATCGAGACTCATGGCTGACCACCGACGCGCTGGTTTTGCGTCGAGCCCGGCTTGACCAGCTCGATGAACTGGCGCGCCGACGGCTCCATCCGGCGCAGGAGCGGCTTCGGATAAATCCCGACCCAGAGAATGCACACGAGCAGCGGCACGAGCACGATCAGCTCACGCGGCGTGAGATCGGTGAGCTTCTTGTTCTCGTCCTGCGTGAGCGGATTGAAGATCACCCGCTGCAGCGCGGTGAGGAGATACGCCGCCGCGACGATCACGCCGGTCGTGGCCAGGGCGGTCGCGATCGGATACGTGCGGAACGAGCCGACCAGCACGAGAAATTCGCCCACGAACCCGTTCGTCCCCGGCAGCGCGATCGACGAGAGCGAGACGAGCGTGAGGATCGCGGCGAACAGCGGGACCACGCGGGCAATGCCGCCGTAGGCCTGGATCAGCCGGCTGTGGCGCCGTTCGTAGATCATCCCGACGAGGAAGAACAGCGCTCCCGTCGAAATGCCGTGGTTGATCATGATCAGCAGCGCGCCCTGCACGCTCTGGAGCGTCAAGGCCCAGATGCCGAGCATCACGAAGCCGAGGTGCGCCACCGAGGAGTAGGCGATCAGCTTCTTGAAGTCGGGCTGGACCATCGCCACCAGGCCGCCGTAGATGATGCCGATCAGCGCGAGCGCCACGATGACGAGCTGCACCGTCGGATCCAGCGCCACCGTCGGGAAGAACGGGACCGCGAACCGGAGGAATCCGTACGTCCCCATCTTCAGCAGAATCCCGGCCAGAATCACCGAACCGGCGGTCGGCGCCTCGACGTGCGCGTCCGGCAGCCAGGTGTGCAGCGGGAAGATGGGGACCTTGATCGCGAACGCGAGGAAGAAGGCGCCGAACAGCCACCAGGCGCCGGATCCGAGCTGGCTGACCTGGCTCAGCAGGTGCATGTAACTGAACGAGTACTGCCCCGTCATCCGGCCCGCGTGCAGGTACAGCACGATGATCGCGACGAGCATGAGCAGCGAGCCGAAGAACGTATAGATGAAAAACTTGATCGCCGCGTACAGCCGGTTCTCCCCGCCCCAGATCCCGATGATGAAATACATCGGGATCAACATCACTTCCCACATCACGTAGAACAGGAACAGATCGAGCGCCACGAATACGCCGATCATCCCCGTCGTCAGGACGAGCAGCAGCGAGTAGAACCCACCCTCGCGCTTGGTGATGTAGCTCCAGCTGCCCAGAATCGAGAGCGGCATCAGGAACGTAGTGAGCAGGACCATGAACAGCGAAATGCCGTCCACGCCGACGGTGTAGTGAATGCCCCAGGCCTGGATCCACGGCTGGCTGACGACGAACTGCATCCCGGTCGCCGGCACAAAGGTCCACCACAGCGGTACCGAAATCGCGAATTCGACGAGGCTCGCCGCCAACGCGAGGTACTTCGCGAGCCGCGTCGGAACGAACAGCACGATCACGGCCGCGAGCACCGGCCAGGCCAGCAGGGCGGTCAGGACCCAGCGCGCGTACATCAGGATCCCCCCCGGCCGATCGCGCGCCACAGCAGCAGCAACACCCCGACGACGAAGGCCGCTACGTACACGCCCACCTGTCCCGTCTGGAACCAGCGGTTGGCCCAGCCGAGCGCGCGGGCCCCGCGCGCGGCGCCGTTGACCGCGCCCGAGTCGATCGCGCCTTGATCGACCTTCTTCCAGAGCACCTCGCGCGCGAACCAGACCAGGGGCCGCACGATCAGGGCGTCGTAGATCTCATCGACATACCACTTGTTGCGCAGGATGCGCGCAAATCCGCGCTCAGCCGGGGCCTTGGACGCCGGGACGAGGGATTCGGGCTTGAGCAGCCGCAAGGCCCCAACGATTCCGGTGAGCGCGACGGCCACGGCGACGCCGACCAGCATCCACTCGGTGCTAGGCGACAGATGCGTCTCCGGCAGCAGCGCCGCGCCCTGCTGGGTGACGGGCTCGAGCCAGTGGTGCAGCCAGGTGTTTCCGTGATAGAGCTCGGGAATGTTGATCACCCCACCGACTGCCGACAGCATACCGAGCAGCAGCAACGGACCGGTCATGATCCACGGCGCTTCATGGAGGTGCTGCCGGGCCTGCTCGCCCGTCCGATTGGGTCCGTGGAAGGTGTACAGCATCAACCGCGTCATGTAGAACGCAGTGAGCAGTGCAGCCCCTAGGCCCAAGGCCCAAACCCCTAGCCAGAACGGCTGCGCGGTCCCGCGCGCGAACGCCGTCGCGAGGATCTCGTCCTTGGAGAAGAAGCCGGAGAGCGGCGGAATGCCGGCGATGGCGAGCGTGGCGATCCACATCAACGCCCAGGTCCACGGCATGTGGCGCCGCAGCCCGCCCATGTTGCGCATGTCCTGCGCGTCGTCGTGCGCATGGGTCGCGTGATAGGCGTGATGCATCGCGTAGATCACACTGCCCGAGCCGAGGAACAGCAGCGCCTTGAAGAACGCGTGCGTCACCAGGTGAAAGACGCCGGCCGTGATCGCGCCGGTCCCGACGCCCACGAACATGTAGCCGAGCTGCGAGATCGTGGAGTACGCCAGCACCTTCTTGATGTCCCACTGCTTCAACGCGATCGTCGCCGCGAACAACGCCGTCAGCGCGCCCACGCCGGCCACGACCGCGCTCGCGAGCGGCGCCATCGCGAACAGCAGATTGCAGCGCGCGACGAGGTACACGCCGGCCGTCACCATCGTCGCCGCGTGGATCAGCGCCGACACCGGCGTCGGACCGGCCATGGCGTCCGGGAGCCAGGTGTAGAGCGGGATCTGCGCGGATTTGCCGGTGCAGCCGAGGAACAGCAACAGCGTGATCGCGGTGATCGTCCCGCCGCCCGCCAGCAGCGCCGTCGGCGCGGTGGCGAACACCGTCTCGAAATCGAGCGAGCCCGTCGACCAGAAGATGATCAACATCGCGACCATGAAGCCGAAGTCGCCGATGCGGTTCATGATGAACGCCTTGCGGCCCGCGTCGGCGTTCGCCTGCTCGCTGAACCAGAACCCGATCAAGAGGTAGCTGCACAGTCCGACGCCCTCCCAGCCGACGAACATCACCGGGAAGTTCGCGCCCAGCACGAGCACCAGCATGAAAAACACGAACAGGTTGAGATACGCGAAGTAGCGCGCGTAGCCCGGATCCTCCTTCATGTAACCGATGCTGAACAGGTGGATCAGCGAGCCGACGCCGGTCACGACCATGAGCATGACGAGCGCGAGCTGATCGACCTGGAAGGCGAAGTCGATCTGGAGCGTCCCGACCGGAATCCAGGACCAGTAGCGGAACACGAGCGGTGCGTCCGGGTGCAGGCCGGCGAACGCGCTGAAGATCGCGAGCGACACGCCGAACGCCGCCAGCAGGACGCCGGCGCCGATGATCGAGACTAGCGTTTTCGCCGCCGGGGGGGGCCGCACAAAGACGAGCATGCCGTTGAGCACGAAGCCCAGCAGCGCGAGCGCCGGCGGCAGCCAGATCAGCGCGACGGTCTGGTCCACCGGCTAGCCGTCCTTCAGCAGGTTCATGTTCTGGAGGCTGACCGACTGCTTGTGGCGGTAGACGGCGAGAATGATCGCGAGACCGACCGCGGCTTCCGCGGCGGCGACGGCCATCACGAAAAACACGAACACCTGACCCCCGACCCCTAACCCCTGGGCTAACGCCACGAAGGTGAGGTTCACGGCATTCAGCATCAGCTCGACGCACATGAAGATCACGATCGCATTGCGCCGGAACAGCACGCCGGCCACGCCGAGCGTGAACAGCACCGCGGAGATTGCCAGCGCCGGAGTGAGCAGCATCTAGAGTTTCCGTTTCGCCAGGACCACGGCGCCCACGATCGCGGCGAGCAACAGCACGCTCGCGATCTCGAAGGGAACGAGGTAGGCCTCGAACAGCGGGCCGGCGACCGATCCTACGATGCCCTGCTGTTGCTGCATGGCGGCGAGGGTGCCGGCCGGCAGCCGCGCGGCCTCGGGCAGCGGCGAGGTGCTCACGGTGCGGAGCTGCAGCAGCAGCGCCCCCGCGAGCACCACGGCGATGAGGAGTCCCACCGGTCCCTTGATGTCACTCGGTCCCGGCCGGCCCAGGTTCAGCAGCATGATCACGAACAGGAACAGCACCATGATCGCGCCGGCGTACACCAGCACCTGCAGCACCGCGATGAACTGGGCGTCGAGCAGCACGAACATCGCAGCCAGCGCGAACAGCGTGACCACGAGCCACAGCGCGCTCGCGACCGGATTCTTGCGCGTGATGCAGAGCAACGCGCTGCCCATGGCGATGACGCCGAAGATCCAGAAGAAAGTGAGAATCAAGGGGCTAGGGGCTAGGGCCTAGGGCTATTCACCTTTAGGATCGGATGGATCCCAAAGCGTGGATACCGGGTGCGTTTGAGCCGTCAGCCGCTCGAGATCGTAGACGAAGCGGTCGCGCGAGTACTCCGAGTTCTCGTAGTGCACGCCCACGTGGATCGCTTCCTCGGGGCACACCTCCTGGCAGTAGCCGCAGAAGATGCAGCGGAACTCGTCGATCTCGTAGATCAGCGGATAGCGATGGCCCGCTTCGTCTTCGCCCGGGACCAGCTTGATGCAGTTGGCGGGGCAGATCTGCGGGCACAGGCCGCAGGCCACGCACTTCGCCCGCCCCTGCTCGTCGGTGAGCATGCGGTGCGTGCCGCGCCAGCGCGAGGAGAGCGTCCACTCCTTGGACGATTTCTCCTCGGGGTACTGCATCGTGACCTTGGGGCGCAGCAAATGGCTGAACGTGAGCGCCATCCCCTTGAGCGTGGCCCGCAGGTACGACGTCTGCCGCGTCGGCCGCTTCATGACTTTCACGCCGATGGCCATTACGCCGCCTCCTGAGACACCGAACCCGACACGATGCGGCCGCGGTCGAGCCACAGCACCAGCACGAGCAGCAGCACGAAGTTGAGACCGCCGAGCGCCCAGGCCATGCCGGGACCGTAGGCCCAGTCCAGCTGCGCCCGGAAGAACCAGATCGCCACGGCCAGGATCGTGATATAGATGAGGGCGAGCGGCAGCAGCACCTTCCAGCCGAGCGCCATCAGCTGGTCGTAGCGGAATCGCGGCAGGGTCCAGCGCACCCACACGAACGTGAACAGGAAGAAGAACGTCTTGAGGCCGAAGAAGGCCAGTGTGGCGAGCGTCTTGATGACGCTCGGATCGCCGCTCGAATCCCAGGTGGTGAACGGAATGTCCCAGCCGCCGAAGAACAGCGTCGTCATCAGCGCCGAGGCCGTCACCATGTTCGAATACTCGGCGATGTAAAACATCGAGAACTTCATCGCGCTGTATTCGGTGTGATACCCGGCGATCAGTTCCCCTTCGGCCTCCGGCAAGTCGAACGGCAGCCGGTTCGTTTCCGCGAACGCGCTGATGAAGAAAATCAGAAATGACAGCGTCAGCGGGACGATGAACCAGGCGTGCGCGGCCTGCTGTTGCGCGATGACCTGCGACAGCGTGACGTTGCCCGCGAGCAGCAGCACCGCGATGGTGCTCATCCCCAGCGCGATCTCGTACGAGATCATCTGCGCGGAGGCGCGCAGCCCGCCGAGCAGCGCGTACTTGTTGTTCGACGCCCACCCCGCCAGGACGATGCCGTAGACGCCGAGCGAGCTGATCGCGAGGATATAGAGAAAGCCGACGGGCAGGTCAGCGACGACCATCGCGACCGGACCCCACTTGGTGGGCAGCGTCGACGCGAACGGGATCACGCCGAACGTCAGCATCGCGGGAATGAACGACACGATCGGTGCGAGCGTGAACAGCGCCTTGTCGGCCATCGCCGGCGCCGTCTCTTCTTTGAGGAAGTTCTTGAGTCCGTCGGCCGCCGGTTGCAGCAGCCCCTGCGGCCCGACGCGGTTCGGCCCGAGCCGGTCCTGCATCCAGGCGCACACGCGGCGCTCGAACAGCGTGAGCAGCGCCACGCCGACCAGGATCAGGTTGAGGACGAGGAAGACCTTGATCGCCGAGGCGACCAGGAAGAACGTCATGAGGTCCCCCCCCCCTCCCCGACCCTCGCCGTACTCAGCGCCTTCGCCAGCTGCTCCAAGACCCAGGCTGCCGGCTGCGCCATCCCCGGCGCGGGCTTCGCCTGGAAGTAGCGCTGTTCCCGGCCGTCGCGGTTCGTGAACGTGCCTTCTTCTTCGGCGACGTTGGCGATGGGCAGAATCACGTCGGCACGCCGGCACGGGGCATCGGCGCCGAGCACGGTGCCGAGATAGATCAACGCGCCGTCGGTTGCGACCGAACAGTCTGGATCGTCGAGCACCAGCACGACCGCCGCGCCCTTCGCCGCCGCGAGCGCCTGCGTGTAGTCCCGCGTGTAGCCGATGGTCTCCGCGCCTTTCGCGTTGGGCGCCCGCTCGGCGCGCAGCGCGAGATTGGGGACGCCGGGGAGCGGTGCTTCTTCCCCCATCACGACCTGGAACGCCCCGGTCCACTGGAACCCGGCGAGCAGCCGTTTGGCGGCGGCGAGCGCTTCGTTCGAGGCTCCCGGCGAGACCAGCGCCACTGCCCTGCCCGACGCGCCGCGCAGGATCGAGAGCACCTTCTCGAACGCCTCGTCCCAGTCGGTGGCCTTGAGCTCGCCGCCCGAGCGGACCAGCGGCGCTTCGATGCGATCGCCGCGATTCATCCAGCGGTAGTGCATGCGGCCGTGATCGCAGATGAAATAGCGATTGACGTCGAGGTTGGGCCGCGGCCGCACGCGCACGACGACCTCATCGCGCGTGTCGAGCGTGACGCTGCATCCCTGCGAGCAGCCGGTGCAGATCGACGCCGTCTTGTCGAGCTCCCAGGCGCGCGCCTTGTGCAAGAAATCCTTGGAGAGCAGCGAGCCCACCGGACACAGATCCACCACGTTGCCGGCCCACGGATGGTCGAGCCGTGCGTCGGGGTGAATGCCGATGAACGCGCGGTCGCCGCGCTCGGAGACGTTCAGCACCGGCTCCTGGGCCACGTCTTCCATGTAGCGCACGCAGCGCGTGCACAGAATGCAGCGATTCGGGACGTACAGGACATCGGGTCCGAAGTCCTCGACGGGATTGAAGCGTTTGGCGAACTCGGCGTAGCGTGTGCCCGCCTGCCCTTCCTGAAACACGAAGTCCTGCAGCTCGCACTCGCCCGCCTGATCGCAGATCGGGCAATCGAGCGGGTGATTGATGAGCAGGAACTCGAGCACCCCCTGGCGCGCATCCTTGGCGGGGGCCGTTTGCGTCTTGACGACCATGCCCTCGGTCACGGTCGTCGCGCAGGCGATTTGGAGCTTGGGCGCCTTCTCGATTTCCACGAGGCACATGCGGCACACACCCGCGACCGGCAGCCCCGGATGGTAGCAGTAGTGCGGGACGAGGACGCCGGCCTGTTTGGCCGCTTCGATGACGAGCGT
>JBLNGI010000249.1:0-3000 GCA_050264615.1 Gemmatimonadota bacterium | reverse complement strand
TGCGAGATCTATGGTCGTGAGCGCCCGCGGTACTGCCCTTGCAACCTTCCGCAGCCCGTTGGTATGCGAACGTCCATCACGTCTACTTGAGGAGCCCAGTTCACACCGATGTCGCCCGACGATCCGACACAGCCCGACCGCCGACAGCTTTCGGAGGCATACCGCCTAGCCCTGCCGCACGTGCCCGCCACCGGCCTGCAGCCTGCGGTCCCCAACGCGGACTTGCCGGGCGGAGGCGTGATTGATTGGCGGCGGATCGCCGCAGCGGTCATGCGGTTCAAGTGGGTGGTCGCCGTGGTTGTCGTGCTGGGCACGCTGGCCGGCTTGCTGCTCAGCAAATTCGTAGACCCCACGTACTCGGCCCGCGCGACGCTCTGGGTGGACGCCCAGGACGTGCGGGCCCGCGACCAGGGGCCGATCCAGAGCAGCCAGCTCGTCGGCTCGTCCGGTTGGGTGGAGCTGCTCGAGTCGCACGTCGTGCTGGACGACGTAGTGCGCGAGCTGCGCCTGTATCTCTCGTTTGAAAAGCCGGCCGACGCGGCCGCGTTCGCGGGGTTCGGCGTCACGGACGCAGTGCAGCCCGGCAAGTACCGGCTGGCAGTGGCCCGGGCCGGCGGGGCATTCACGCTGACGCGCGCGGGGGACACCCTGCAGCGAGGCGCGGTGGGCGACGCGGTGGGCGCGAATCTGGGGTTCGCATGGCAGCCGCCCGCTGCGGCACTGGCACCCGGACGCACCATCGAGTTCACCGTCGCATCTCCCGGCGCGGTGGCGGCGCGACTCGCCACCCAGGTGCGTGTCCGGACGGACCTGCTGGAGGGAAAAGTCGGGAACTTCATGACGGTCGAGTTGCGCGGCGCACGCCCGACCGACGTGACCAACGTCGTCAATGCCATGGCCGAGCGGTTCGTCAGTGCCGCGACGGACCTGCGGCGTCGAAAACTCACCGAGTTGGTCAGCATTCTCGACGAGCAGGTGCAGCACTCGGAGCGTAATCTCGCCGCGGCGGAGCGAGCGCTCCGCGACTTCCGCACGCGCGCAGTGACCGTGCTGTCGAACGAGTCCGCGCCCGTGTTTGCCGGTGGTGCGCTGGGGCGCGATCCCGCGTTCGCGACCTTCTTCGACTTGAAGACGACGAGTGAGCAGGTGCACCGGGACCGCCTCAGCCTCGAGCGGGTGCTCGCGCAGGTGCCGGACTCGGGATTGGCGACGGGTACTCTGGAGACGATTGGGTCGGTGCAGCGCTCGTCCGCGATCGTCGCAGCGCTGCGGGAGCTGACGGACAAACAGGCCGAGGTGCGGGCGCTCCGGTACCGCTACACGGAGGAGCATCCGCCGGTGCGGCGGCTCGCCACGGACATCGCAACGCTGGAGCGTCGGACCATCCCGCAGCTGGTGCAGGGGCTGATCGCGCAGCTTGCCGTCCGGGAAGCCGAACAGGATCGGCGGATCGATTCCGTGGCGGGCGGGCTCCGTCGAATCCCGCCGCTCGCGATCGAAGAGGCCAGGCTGCAGCGCGACGTCACGCTCGCGGAGCAGCTGTTCGCCAATATCCGGCAGCGCTACGAGGAGGCGCGGCTCGCCGAGGTCTCGAGCATCCCGGAAGTGCGGATTCTCGACCGGGCGGTCCGGCCAGAGGTGCCGTTGTTCAATTCGACGCCTCTGCTGGTGGTGCTGGCGTTCCTGGGGAGCTGCGGGGCCGGGGTGCTGGGGGTTGTGGTGCTCGATCGTCTGGATGCGCGCGTGCGCTATCCCGAGCAGGTGACGCAGTCGATGGGTCTGGCGATCCTGGGAGTGGTGCCGCACGTGAAGCGGCAGAATGGGGGCGCGAGTGCCGACGATGTCGCACCGGTCATCGAGGCGCTGCGCGGCATCCGGCTTCGGGTCACGCATGCGCACGGCGGGCCGCGCCCCGTGGTTGTCACCATTACGAGCCCCGGCCGGAGCGATGGGAAGTCGTTCGTCGCGTCCAACCTGGCGCTGGCGTACGCGGACGCGGGCTACCGCACGCTGCTGATTGATGGGGACGTTCGCCGCGGCTGTCTGCACCGTGTTCTCAAACTGAAGCGTCGACCGGGGCTCACGGAGCTGCTCAGCGGCACCGTGCCGATGGAGCAAGTGATCCAGCCGGGCGGCTACCCGACGCTCTGGTTTATCGGTTGCGGCGCCCGGTCGCAGGGCGGGCCCGAGCTGCTGGCGTCCCGGCCCATGGAGCAACTGCTCATGAGCCTGCGCGCGAACTACGACGTGATCATCGTGGACAGCCCGCCGCTTGCGGCGGGCATCGATGCGTTCGCGCTGGGTACGCTGACGGGTACGCTGATGCTGGTGTTGCGAGCCGGCGTCAGCGATCGCGAGATGGCGCAAGCCAAGCTGGATGTGCTGGATCGCTTGCCGGTTCGGGTGCTCGGGGCCGTCCTCAACGACGCGCGCCTGGACGGGCAATACCGGTACTACTCGTACTACCTTGCGGGCTACGAGCTCGTGGACGAGGGGCCGAACTGGTCCCGGCCCGTGCTGCGCGCGCCCGACTGAGGTGCTCACGAACTTCGTGATGAGGAGATGCATGTGGGCCGAAGAAAAGATCTTGCGTTCCTGAGCGCCGCCCGGCACTTGGTCGTTATCGGGATCGCGCTGGCCGCGGCGGTTCGCGGGGCACCAGCGCAGCAGCCGACGGAGCAGGAGGCGCGGCGGCTCTGGGCAACGCGTGCGGAGTTGACCGATCTGCTCGTCCGGCTGGATCAAGAAACGGCGCCCGCGCTCGCGAGTCTCGTGCAGCGTCGCTTGAATGACGGCGATCTGCACGCCGGCGACGGCGTCGTGCTCGACGTCCGCGGAGAGCCGCAACTCTCGGACACGTTCGTCGTGGACGGCGCGACTCAGGTTGTGTTGCCGGACGTGGGGGCGATCCCGCTGCGGGGGGTGCTCTTCAGCGAGTTGGAATCACATATGCGCTCGCAACTTGGCCAGTTCGTCCGCGAACCTGTGGTGCGCGCGCAG
>JBLNGI010000248.1:0-13989 GCA_050264615.1 Gemmatimonadota bacterium | reverse complement strand
GTCAAATCGCGGCTGTTCCGAGCACGCCGCGAGCTGCAGGAACGACTGTACCATTACGCGTTGAGCACAGGGTGGATCCACCCTCGTTCCGCGCCGGCCGCCGCGAGCGCCTAAATCGCGCGTGTCAGATCACTCGCCGAGGGCGCGGACCACCAGCTCGGCGGTCTCGGTGCCGGAGAAGTTCTGCTGACCTGTGATCAGATTGCCGTCACGGACCGCGAAGCCGCGCCACATGCCTCCGTGGACGAAGTTGGCGCCGAGCCTTTTCATCTCGTCTTCGATCCGCCAGGGCATGACGTGTTTGTCGCGGGACAGGAGGCTCATCGACCACACCGCCTGGTCGGAGTACTCCTCTTCGACGTTCGCGAACCCGGTAACCGTTTTTCCTTTGACGAGTGCGTCCCCGTTGCTGAGCCGCGCATACCGCAGGATGGCGACACCATGGCAGAGCGCGCACGCCACCTTCCCGGCCTCGTAAAAGGCGACGAACTTCTGCTGGAGCGCCGTGGCGCGCTCATACGTGAACATCGGGCCCTGACCGCCGGTGACGACGATGGCGTCGAACGCGTTAACGTCGAGATCCGCCACGCTGCGCGTATTGTCGATCAGCGCGGCCAGCTGCGGGGTCGCGATGAACCCCATGCTGATCAGGTCACCCGCCGAGTAGCCCGTCGGATCGCGCGGATCGCTGAGCGCGTCGGGCTCGCATTTGCCGCCGTCCGGGCTGAACACCTCGATCGCATACCCGCGTTCGTGAAAGCAGTAGTAGGGGTGGGCCAGCTCACTCCACCAGAATCCGACGGGCCATCCCGTCGTCGTCGAGACCGCGCGGTTGGAGATCACGATGGCGACGCGCTTGGGCGCCGCCGGACGAACCGGGTTGGGATCCTTCAGGCTCATACGTTTCCGCCTTGTTGGTGTCCCTGGTAAATCGTCGCGAACGCCCGGAAAAGTTCTCGTCGGCCGGATTAGGTGCGTTTGCCCGGGCGAGCCAGGCGCCGCTCCTCGAGTCGGCGCATCACCGCGGTCTTCCGGGCGTGAACATCCCCGGGGTGCAGCTGCTCGCCGCACTTCCGGCACCGCAGCTCGAGCCGTACGCGGCCCCCGCATCCCTCGTGCTCGTAGGCGATGGGCGGTCCGTCGGGCGCCGCCCACCGGTCCCCCCACTCCGTCAGCGCGACGATCACGGGCACGAAGTCGCGCCCCTTCTTCGTCAGGTGGTAGGTCTGATGTCCCTCTGACTCGGCGGACGTGCTCATGAGTCCGGTGTCGACGAAGGACTCGAGGCGTGCCGCGAGAATGTTGGGCGCGACGTCCAGGCTCTTCTGGAATTCGCCGAACCGCGTCATGCCCGCGAACGCGGCGTTCCGGAGAATGAGCAGGCTCCAGCGCTCGCCCGCGATCTCGAGGGCCCGCGCCGCGGAGCAGATCTGATCGTCATAGGTTCGTCCGAGCATGTGGGGATCATACCGCGTTTACTTGCATCACGCAATGGAACGGGAACCTTCGGGCGCCCTCGCCACGTTGCTCACCTATATAGAATACTTGCGTGATGCAAGTGATACCACTAGTATGACGCTACGATGAAGGAGCAGCCAATGAGTACCGCAGACACAGCAGTTCTGATCACCGGAGCCAATCGCGGCCTCGGCCGCGCGCTGGTCGAGGAGGCGCTGAGGCGCGGCGCAGCACGCGTGTATGCCGGGACGCGCCAGCCGCTGACCCATCCGGATCCACGCGTCACGCCCTTGACCCTGGATGTGACGGACGCCGCGCAGATTCAGGCCGCGCTGAGGCAGGTCGAATCGCTCGATATCCTCGTCAACAATGCCGGTCTGGCGCTGTTCGATGACCTGAGCGATCGCGCCACGCTCGAGCGGCATCTGGCCGTCAACTTCTTCGGCCCCTACGGCGTGACGCATGCGTTTCTGCCGTTGCTGGCACGCTCGCGCGGCGCCCTCGTCAACGTGCTGTCGGTCGCGGCGCTCGCGCCGCTGCCGATGATCGCCGGCTATTCAATCTCGAAGGCAGCCGCGTTTTCCCTGACGCAATCGCTGCGCGCGCTCCTCGCGGGGCAGGGCATCAGCGTGCATGCCGTCTTGGCCGGTCCGATCGACACCGATATGAACCGCGGCTTTGACATCCCGAAGAGCACGCCCGAATCCGTCGCGCGCGCCATCCTGGATGGAGTGGAAGCTGGGGAGGAAGACATCTTCCCCGATCCCATGTCGGGATCGATGGCCGAGAGCTGGCGCGGCGGTGTGGCGAAGTCCCTGGAGCGTCAGAATGCGGCGCTCATTCAACCCCTCAATTCATAACCGGAAAACAACGCATGAACACGCAGAACTACACTGCCACCTTTACCGTGGACCAAACGCCGGACCAGGTCTTCGCGGCCGTCATCAACCCGCGCGGCTGGTGGTCCGAGCAGATCGACGGGCCGACGGACGCACTCGGCGCCGAGTTCAAGTACCACTACCGCGACGTGCACCGTGCCCGCTTCAAGATCACGGAGCTCGTGCCCGGCAAGAGAGTCGTCTGGCACGTGGTGGAGAACCACTTCGACTTTGTCGAGGACAAAACCGAGTGGACGGGCACTGATGTCGTGTTTGAAATCGGAAAGCAGGGGAACCAGACCGAGCTCCGCTTCACCCACGTCGGACTGGTGCCCGCGTACGAGTGCTACAACGTCTGCTCGGACGCCT
Organism: Gemmatimonadota bacterium; assembly: GCA_050264615.1. GTDB lineage: Bacteria > Gemmatimonadota > Gemmatimonadetes > Gemmatimonadales > GWC2-71-9 > 20CM-2-65-7. The sequence goes on along the minus strand of JBLNGI010000248.1, from coordinate 11,284 downwards.
GGGGGTCGTACGTCAAGGGGAGTTTGAAGAACCTGATCACCACGGGCAAAGGCCAACCGAACCCGATCGAGGAAATCGTGGCCAGAGCCGAGGCATTGAAGGCGCTCGACGAGCGGCACGCGGCCCGGCTGGTGGTAAAATGAGCAAACCGAACTATTCGACGGCCTTCACGGTCGACCAATCACCGGAAGAAGTCTTTGCCGCGATCACCAACCCGCGCCGATGGTGGTCGGGGGACATCGACGGCGACACGAATAGAGTCGGAGCCGTGTTCACGTACCACCACGGCACCGGCAACGGCACCACGCATCGCTCTACCCAGAGGGTCACCGAGCTGGTTCCGGGCAAGCGAGTGGCGTGGAACGTGGTGGACAGCGATTTGAGCTTCCTGAGGCACCGTGAGGAGTGGAAGGGCACGGACATCATCTTCGATGTCTCGAAGAAGAGGGGCAAGACGGAAGTGCGTTTCACGCATGTCGGGCTGGCGCCCGAATTTGAGTGCTACGACAGCTGCTCGAGCGCGTGGGGCATGCTCATCAACGGCAATCTGCGCAAGTTGATCGCCACCGGAGAAGTGCAGCCGGACCCCTTCGAGTAAGGAAAAATACTGCGCGGGATATGACGTGCTGAGGGGGAAGGTATGCAAACTATGGTGAACCGCATCTCGATAGTCGTCGCGCTCGCGGTGACGACGCTCATGACGTGTGCAAGCGCGGCAGCGCAGTCGCGGCGACCTTCGGCTGCAGAGCGAATGCAGGAACAGGTCGAAGGCCGGTTCATGCGCTCGAATCTGGTGCTGACGCAGGACGGCGCGGATCACGAGTTCGCACGCCAGCACTGGATCATCGCCGATGGCACCGAGCGCGAGTGGCTCGCCGTCGAATACGAATACACACGCAAAGTGAAGGCGGGAAAATGACCAGTTTGATCACGACGGGCAGGGGGCAACCGAAGTGGAGGGAAACATGAACATGAGATTGACCCTGGCAACCAGTGCCGTACTAATCGGCATCACCCTGGGGCGTGTCGCGGCGGCGCAGACCTCCGCTCCGACCGCGTCCCGACCGCTGCCGCTCCTGACCGCGATGAGCGCCGCAGAGCAGACACGCTTGGCTCGCAGCACGGCTCCAGAGGACATCTCGAGCCGCGCCTCCATGTATGTGCTGACCTCCACGGGCTACGTCCAGACCAGCACCGGGAGCAACGGGTTCAGCTGCCTCGTCGAACGAGAGCTGCTCGAGACTGTCGAGCCGACTTGCTACGATGCGGAGGGCAGTGCCACGACGCTGAAGGCGCGGATCTACCGCGAGGAGCTCCGGGCCAGCGGACTGCCGGAAGACGAAGTGAAGCAGCGCATCGCCGCAGCGTATCGGGACGGCCGCCTCAGCGCGCCGCGGAAACCCGGGATCGTCTACATGCTGGCGCCGGAAAACCACGCCTGGAACGCCATCACCAAGAAGCTCTGGACGCATCCGCCCCACTACATGTTCTACGCTCCGTTCGCCACACAGGAAGCAATGGGTGGCCCCATCGGCCCGGCAACGCCCGTCGTCGGCTGGCCTGGGCAACCGGATGCGGTCATCATCGTGATGGCCGCCGCAACGCACTGAGGCCTCCACTTTCTTCCAGCGCTCTGGCCAGGTCGCGTACGCCCCGTCTGATCTCTGGCTGATCCACTGCGGCGAATCCGATCTGCAGGCCGTCGCGCGGCGACAGCGACGCCAACTCGATCTGGCTCCTGGGCGGCGACACACGCACCGCAAGGAGCTCGCGGGCATCAAGAACTACGTCTGGTGAAGCGTCGTGCTCACTTGCGGAGCAGCCGCTGACATCGCCAAAGTAGCCATCGAGCGTCACGCTACAGGAGCCTCGGTTTTCGACGGACCGTCGACGAAGACGGTGTCTGCCGCCAAGTCCTCGACGCAGAGGGTCACCGTGCGCCCAACACCTCGAGTGCGGTGAACCGTACCTGCTGGGACGACGAAACTCTGCCATGGCTTGAGCTGCAGTGTGCGGCCGCCGACCAACTCGATCTCCAGGAGTCCGTCCACGACGAGAAAGAGCTCATCTGAGTGCGGGTGCTGGTGCCAGGGATATTCGCCGCTGAGTACGGCAAGGCGAAGACAGCTCGTGTTGACTCGGCTGAGCACCTGATTCCGGTACTCGTCGGTCACGGCTGTCGCTTCCGCGGCGACATCGACAACCACGAGCGGTGCATAGCGAACTGGCTCGTTCGCATACGCCTCCGCGGACGGGATAGCTGGCATCACCGGAGCCTCAGGCTTCGACCGAGGAGGCCGCGGCATGCCTCAACAGTCGGTCGTACGTAATGGCGTTCACCGCGAGACAGGCGACGAGGGCGAGAACGTAGATCGCGAGCAGTCCGAAGCCCGGCGGCAATTGGTGGACGACGATGAAGAATGCCCCGAAGCCAAACAGCGAAGACACCACGCCCCGGACGAGGCGTTTGACCGCGCGCAGCCGTCGCGTCTGGTGCGCGAAGACGAGAAGGACGCCTGTGACCACAGGCATCGGGGAGACGAGGCCGCTGAGCCGCTCGCCCAGGAGCGGCGCGACAGATGTGACGCCCAGGATCAGGGCGGTCACCACGCCGGCCCGGAACGGTAAGTCCCACCACGCGGCAGCCCGTTCGATCGGCCGGCAATCGTCGAGGGGAATGGCGGAGATGCAGGCGAAGAGGATGGCCCCCAGCAATGCGAGCGATACCCAGAAGCCTGGCGCGATGAGAAGCAGCACGCCGAGGGTGGCGGTGAACGCGAGGAGTCCCGCGGTCAAGGCCAGTGGCCACGTCGAGCGTTGAGCCACTACAGCATAGGCGGCCACGAACGCACAGACGCCGATCAACCCTAGAATCGTTCCATGGGCTGCCTCTTGGCCAAAGCGAACGCCGTATTGCAGCGACAGGAGCAGCGAAATTGGCCCGGACGTCAACGGGAACCCGGCGATCCAGCCACCCACCGCGCTCCCCCACCGTCGCGCCGACAGTGTCGCCGCAATCGTGAGCGTCGGTGCCAGCATCACCTTGAGCACGAGGAGAGGGGTCACAGTCCCAGACGAACCTCACAGAACGCCAGGGAGTTCCTGCGCAACTCGTGGAACAGCGTCCCGGCCCCACCATCCACGAGATCGGCGCCAACCTCGACGTGCCAGCGATCCGTGAGGGCGTAGGCCACGCGCGGCCGAACCGCCAACTGCAACGGCGCGCCGAGAAACACGGCGGCGAACTCGGCGTCGAGCGTCTCATGCCACCACCGGTTTGCGATGCGGAGTGTCGCGCCGTGCTGAATGCGGCGCTGCTGCTGCGAGATGCGCGCGAGCACGTGTGCCACCTCCGTCTCCGCCGGCGTAAAGCCTTGAACCCAGCGGACCAGGTACTGAAGGTTGACGTTGAGAGATGGACCGAACGTCCGGTCCGCGCCGATGACGGCAAATACTGTCGAGTTCTTGATCTCGGCATCGCGACCCGTCGCGTCTTCCGTCCGGATCCACGCAGCCTCGGCCCGCACGCCGAAGCGGCCCAGGACCGTCGCGCCGTCGGCCCCGAGCACATGCAACCGGTGGTAGCTGAGCTCGATCTTCGGGTCGGCCGCCGTTCCGCGCGGCGCAATGTCCGGCGTCAGGTCGAATCCGCTGAAGTACGACAATGACCAATCGACCCGGCCGCCGCTGCGCTCCACGCGCAGCGCTCCCTGCGCCGCGACGTCTCCGCGCGGCGGCGACGCCAGCTCGGTGCCTGGTGGCGGTCGCCCGAGGGGCAGCTTGTTCCCGCGGAAATCGGTGAGCCACAGCGCCGTCACCGTCGTCCCGCGGGCGTCCAGAGAGACGCGCACCGAGGGGACGCCCGTCTTCTGGTCATCGTCGTCAACGACCAGCAGGGTGAGATCGTCCGGGCTCAGGTTGTCCGTTGGATTGACGGCGTCGGCGCGTCCCCACGCGGTGATCTGCTTTCCCAACCGGACGTCCACCGCGCCGTGATGGACCCCGATGTAGAGCTCGCGCAGCGCCGCCTGCGCGTGAGAGCGGCCCGCGACTCCGCCAGCGCCCAACCAACCCGCGGCCCGCAGATCCACGTCTTCGGAGAATCGAGGGGCCACCTCCGCCCACATGGCGGAGCCCACCAGAGGGCCCCGATTGTCGACGGTACGAGAGGACGTCCAGACAGCGGTGCGGAGCGTCGCCCGCGGACGGAGCATATCACGCAGCGTCGTCGCGTCCTGCGCCCACGCCTGCGAAGTCAACATCGCGAGGAGTGCAACGCCTCGCATCGGCATCAGCGCTCGAGCGCTCCCACCGCGAATTGCCGATCCGCCACGCCGACGTTTGCCTTGAAGCGATCGAACTCCACGATCGTGCGGTGCCCGGTCTGGAGATTCTCCGCTTCAAAGCGCATGGCTTGCCAGCGGGCGCGGGTCGAATCGACGAGACGAATGTCGTGGTAGGTTGCCCGCTTGAGCGGCTCGCCGGCACGATCCCAAAAGTCGATGCGCACCGTGACGAAGTTGTCGGCGCGAATCCAGTGCCGTTGGCGGGAGTAGCCGCTCTGCTCGCCGACCGCGCCGTTCACCGGCGTCGATTCGATGATGAGACATGCCTGGCCGTCGACCGACTCCTCGCCGACGAGCGTGTGCCGCCAGTCCTTGACGCGGTGGCCGATCACATCCCCATAGGAGAAGTCGGTCCCGACGAAGCTTTCCTTCTTATTGGAGGACACCAGGCGCCGCACCTTGCGCAGCGCCGGCAGGTAGATCCAGATGTCGTCATCGGCGTCGGAATGCTCGACGAGCAGCGTGGCCGTCCCGGCGACGTCGGCGGGGGACTCGTAGCGCACCAGCCGCCGATTATCGATTCCGTTCGTTTGGAGCTTGGTCCAGCCGCGTTGGCGGCGGATTCGCTGTTGCCCCGACCGGTTGATGAGAGTGATCGTGATGTCCTGCTCGGAATCGGGGACGCGGTTGACCATGTAGTTCCGCGTCATGATGTCCACGGGGTCCGCGCTGTGGCTCGCCGATTGGCTGTGCAGGACCCGAGGCAGCGCCGCGGACGCCGCCAGCGCCAGGAACGCGATCACGGGCGCGGACATTTGCGCCACCGGGCTCCGCCGGCCCGCCGGAGCGAAAACGAAAGCCGGGCGCGTCGCGAGCAGCAGGGCCGGGACCAACGTGAGCGTCGTCAAGCAGCTCACGATCATCGCGGTCCCGATGAGGATCGCCATCCACAAATGGGGATAGTATCCGATCGAGAGGGCCAACACCGCGTACCCTCCCGCGACTGCCGAAGCGACGAACAGTGTGGCCTTGCCCGCCGTGCGCAGCGTGTTCCGAACGGCTTCGGTCTCGTCGTGAGTGCGGCTCAGCTCCTCGCGCAGTCGGAACATGAGATAGATGACGTAGTCCGCGCCGATGCCGACCACCATGGCCGAGGTCAGCGAGTTATCGATGTTCAGCGGAATCCCCGTGAGACCCATCAGCCCGAAGTTGACGAGCACGGTGAGGAACAGAGGAACGATCACCAGCCATCCAGCGGACAGGGAGCGGAACACGACTGATGCAATCAGCAAGAGGACGGCGCCGATCTGCACCATGTTGAGCAGCTTCGAGCGCACCATCACTTCGGCGAGGGCGGACTCCTGCGCGACCGAGCCCCCCACCGACACGGTGACGTCAGGACCCAGCAGCCGCTGCGCCAGCGGCTGGATGCGCTCGACGAGGTGGTGGAACCAGACGCTCTCGGAAGTTCGGGACAGCACCCAGATGTTCGCCGAGCGGTAGTCGTAATCGACGTAACTGTCGAAGTCACCGGGTTCGCCCGACATCGAATAGAGCAGCAGGTACTGTGAAATGAGGTTGGTGGAATCCGGAATGCGGTCCTGCGCGGGACTGTCGCCGTTCATCGCGCGATTCATGCGCCGCACAAAGTCCGCGAGCGAAATCGTCTTGCCCACTTCAGGATCGGCCTCGAGTACGCGCTGGAGCGAGTCCATGCCGCGCAGCACCCGGGGACTCTTGATGGCATCGGGTGCCTTGCCCTCGACCAGCAGAAACACTCCGTTCGTCCCTCCCAGCCGCTGATTCAGCGCCTGGTCTTCGCGGACGAACGCGAGGCGCGGCGAGAACAACCGTTTGAGCTGCTGGCGCACATCCACCCGCGATGCCCCGAATCCCGCCACGACGACGAGCGCCGCGGCCCCGGTCCAAAGGAATCGACGTGAGGGGCCGGTGACCCAATCCGCGATCGCGCCCGTGACGCGATCCCACACGGTGTACGCGCGCTCGCGACGCTGCTCCCGCTCCCCCGGCGGCGGCAGCATGGACCGCAGGGCAGGGATGAACGTCAACTCCAGCACCAGTGCACTGAGGATCCCGACCGCGCTGAACACGCCGAACGTCCGGATCGCGCGGATCTCGAACACGAGCAACGACAGAAACGCAATCGCAGCGGCCACGCCGGCCGTCAACGTCACGGGCCCGACGCGGGCCACCGCGGCGACGACGGCGTGCCGATTCGCATCCACGCGCGCGAGGCCCGACGCGTGCAGACGGTGGTACTCCTCGTAGTACCGCTTGAGAATCTGCACGGCGTGCCCGGCCGCGACGGCGAGGATGAGGATCGGCGTCGTCGCGTTGAAGACATCCATCGGGACGCCGGCGGCCCCCATGATCCCGAGGCCCCAGACGACGGCGAGCAGCGCGGTGACGAGCGGCAGGACCGCGGCCTGGCGCGTGCGAAACGCCTCGTAATGGATGAGCCCGATCACCAGGACGGCGATGGGAAACAGAAATCCCATGCGCTGTGCCAGGCGCTCGAGGTTAGTCAGGTATACGGGGAGTCCACCCACGGCGATCTCGACCGTGGCGTCGCGCTCGCGCTCGACGATGGGCGCGACCTCGCGCATGATGCTGCCGAACCCATGTGGCGGGTCGCGGAATTCGGCGAGCACCGCGACGGTGCGCCAATCGGGCGAGACGATGGCGTTGAAGTACGTCGGATTCGACAACAAGGCTGCCTTGAGCCGCTCGATCTCGGCTGGCGAGCGCGGCACGGAGTCCATCAGCGGGCGTACTTCGAGGCCGTCCGACGTGCCCGCGATGCTTTTCGCGCGGCGCGCCGCGAGGCTCAGCACGTTTCTTTTCACGACTCCCGTCAATTCGGTAAAGGCGGCCGTGATACGCTGCACCTTCGCCAGGATTACCGGGCGCAGTGCCTCTCCCTCCGTGGCCGTCAGGCCGACCACGACCACGTACTTCGAGCCGAACACCCGCTCCACCGTGTTGGTTGCAACGACGTTGGGGTGGCTGGGCGGGAGGAAGTTGTTCGGGTCGATGATCACGCCGAGATTGCCGAGCTGCAGCGCGAGAGCGAGGGTGATCAGGCCGGTTCCTACCAGCACGGCAATCCGAAAACGGATGACCGCTTCGACGAAGCGCTTAATGGGCTCGGTGTGTGTGGTCATGGTTTCCCTTCGACGAAATGGCGGGGGCGAAAGGATACGTGTGCCGCCGCTCGTGTCCGTCGAAACCAATCGCACCCGGGGCGTGTTTCTCCTCTGCAACTCACGTCGCACGCTCCCTCATAACGGACCCCGACCATGCAATCGAGTCTTGAGTCGCGTGTGGAGCTGTTCCGCCGTATTCCCTATTTCGCGGGCGTGCCCGCGGAGCGGCTGCGAGATCTGGCCGCGCACTCGCCCGAACGACACCACCGGGCTGGGCAGGTGGTGTTCTCCCAGGGTCACATCACCGAGGGGCTGTACGTCGTTCTGAGCGGGAGGGTCACGATCAGCGTCACGAACGCATCGGGGCGGGAGCAAATCCTGCGCGCCGTGGGTCGCGGTCGGGTATTCGGCGACATCGGCGCCTTCAGCCGCACGCCGTGCCCGGGCGTGGCGCGGGCGACCGCGACGACGAGCACCGCGCTCATCCCGCGGATCGAGCTCGAGCGCCTGTTCGTTCAGTACCCGCATGCCGGGCTGGGAGCGCTCCGGCTGGTCGCCACGCGTGCGCGGATGTTCACGAAGCTCGTCGCCGACTTCTCGCTACGACCCGTCGGCGCGCGGATCGCACAGCTGCTCCACACTCTCGCGATGGGCGAACCGGCGATCGTGGAGGACGGAGTGAGCCTGGTGCACCGGCTCACGCACGCCGAAATCGCGTCCCTGGTCGGATCGGTGCGTGCGGTGGTCCAGCGTGAGCTGAAGGCGCTGGAACGGGCCGGAGCGATCCGCCTGGGTCGTGGCAGAGTCGAGATACTCGACCCTGGGAGTCTTGAGCGGTTGACCTCGGGGCACCGCGTATCCTTTCGAGCCCCTGACACCGTCTAAGGACAATGGAGCAACTCGCCCAGAACGACACCACCGAGCGTTTCCTCGCGGCCGCGAAGGAACTGCGCCCCAAGCTCCACCGGTTCTGCACCCGCATGACGGGGTCGCCGTTGGACGGGGAGGATCTCGTGCAGGACACGCTGGCGCAAGCATACGCGTCGCTGCCGGTGCTCCGGGACATTTCGCGTCTCGAGCCGTGGTTGTTCCGCATCGCACACAACAAGTGTCTGGACTTTCTGCGGCGCCAACGGGGACCGCGCGAGGCGACTGTGCCCTACGAGGACGACCAGGTGTCCGAGGCTTTCCCGGCCGACGAGCCGATCGATGAAGCGTTGGCCGCGTTGGTCACGGTGCTTCCACCGATGGAGCGGGCATGCGTGTTGTTAAAGGATGTGCTCGCATATCGGTTGGCCGAGATCGCCGAGGTGGTGGATTCCACGCTCGGCGGGGTGAAGGCGGCACTGCATCGTGGCCGCGCCAAGTTGCGCGTCGCGCGCCAGCCGACGCCGTCGGGGCAGATCGACCCCGAGTTACGACACTTACTCGATGCCTATGTCGAGTGCTTCAATCAGCGCGATTGGGACGGCCTTTCACGCCTCATTCGGGCCGACGCCCGGGTCGAGGTCGTGGGAATCGGCGAAACTCAGGCGGGCACCTATTTCAGCAATTACCACCGACTGCCGTGGGAGTGGCGGTTTGGGCTGGCGCGCGTCGACGGCGAGCTGCTGGTCGTCGTGTGGCGGCGAGCCGCCGACCTATGGACTCCGCATTCCGCTGTGCGGCTGTGGTGGCGCGACGGCAGGGTCGCGCGGATCCGTGACTACGTGCACGTCGATTATCTGCTCAGACACTGTCGAACCGAGGCCGACGAAACGTAGAGCGCCAATCGAGCACCCCGGATTGACGCCTATGCTCATGCACACAAGCTGCGGCGGCTGTACCTCACCACCACGCCATTTCTGACGGCCGCCACTGCCCTCTATCAACGCGCCGGATTCCGGTTCACCGGCGAAGAGTCCACTCCGCACGGGACGCTCTTGCTGACAATGGAGAAGCTGTTGCCCGCTCCCTAACGCTTGCCTTCTTCCTCGGGGCTGACGTTCTCAACGCTGTCACGATCCACCACAGGTTGCCAAAGGCGTCACGCAGCCGCAGCGATCCCGCGCTTCACGAACGAAGGTTTAGCGCCCGCGTCGAGGTGTCCTTCCGACGATTCGTCGATGAGGATCATCGCGAGAAATTTCAGGGAACTGATGTGACCCGCGGTCCTGTTTGACGTAAGACCTTCTCCCGTGGGAGTTGAATCGTATGCAGGCGCTCATCGTCGTGGACGTGCAAAACGAGTTCTCCCCCGAGGGAGTGCGGCCCGTCCCCAACCACGCGGCCGCGCTGCAGCGGATTCACGAACACATTGCGCACGCGCGTCGCGAAGGTCGGCCGATCGCGTTCGCGCAGCACTACAACAAGCCCCACGAATCGCGGGCCTTCGTCCCCGGGTCGTGGGGCGCCGCGCTGTCTCCCGGCATCGGACCGCGACCGGGCTTCGGACCGGAGCGGCTCTTCGAGAAAGACGTGTTCGGCGCCTTCAGCACGACCGACCTCGAGAATTGGCTGCGCAGTCACGGCGTCGGCGAGGTGCTCATCGTCGGGTTTTACGCCCACATGTGTCTGTCGACCACCGCTCGGGAAGCGTTGGTGCGTGGATTCGACGTCGCCGTTGACCCCGAAGCGACCGGGGCGCGCGCCCTCGATGATCCGTTGCTCGGCCGGCAGTCCGCCGACGAAGTCCGCCGCACCGCGATATTGCACCTCGTGAACATGGGCGTCACCCGGGTACCGGCGGCGCCGGTCAGCAACGGAAGGTGGCTAGGCGCGTGGTTCGCGTCGGCGCGAGCCGCGTCGCTGCAGTTCCTCCGCGCCAACCGGACACGCCTGTGAGCGCCAACACCCGTCACCGAACCAGGCTGCCATCCAGCGACCACTTCCCCCCGCCCATGAGCATCACCAGCACGGCGATGCCGAGCGCGAGGAGGTGGTACTCGTAGCCTTCCTTGCCGAGCGGATGCTGACCGAACCAGTTGATGAAGAACCCGTATGGGCGATGCACCAGCCAGGCGGCGCCGATCATCATGCAGGCGATCCCGAACGCGGCCACGCGCGTGCCCAGACCCACGAGGAGTAGCAGGGGACCGATGAACTCCGCCGCGATTCCGAGGACGCCGAGGACCGTGGGGATTCCGAGGCTCCGGAAGTACCCCAAAGTACCGCCGAGGCCAAATCCGCCGAACCAGCCTAGGGCTTTTTGAGCACCGTGCGGGAAGATCGCGATGGCCAGCAGGCAGCGAAGCATCAGCGCGGCGAGGCCGGCGTCGGTCTTGAAGAGCAGGTCGATCATAGAAATACTCCCGGAAATTGATTGACTAATCAACTATTGTCAGTTAGAACGCCGAGCCGGCCTGCGAGGTTCCGGTCAGCGCGCGTCGTTGGTCAGGCTGGTAAGGAGAGCCACGAGGCGGGGCCGGTCGCGGCGGGGAACGCCCGATACGGCAGCGGCGTCAGCGCGGGCGACTGGGTCGTCGAGCTGATCCAGGAGGCGGCGGCCAGCCGCCGTGATCCGGCAAACGACGATACGCTGGTCCGCATTATCCCGCGTGCGGGCCACCAGCCGCTTGCGCATCAGTCTCGCGAGCAGCCGCGTGATGCCGGGAGCCTGTTCGATCATCCGCTCCGCGATGGTCAACGTCGGAAGGCCTCCGGGGCCGGCTCCGCGCAGGATCCGCAGAACGTTGTACTGCTGGAGCGTCAAGTTGTGCGGCGCGAGCAGATCCGTGTAGCGGCGCCGCAGGTGATCAGCGGCCCGCAAGATGGCCATAATCGCCGCCTCATCGGGTGTGGGTGGGCGAGGCATGGCAGTAAGCTACGCACGGGTCCCGGAACAGCTCAGGT
>JBLNGI010000247.1:0-3322 GCA_050264615.1 Gemmatimonadota bacterium | reverse complement strand
AAATGAAGCCGCTGGCGGAGACGGTGATGCAAGGCTACGCGAAGGGCGAGTTCCACATCGTGCCCGAGCGCTGGAATGCGACGTTCGAGCACTGGATGAACAACATCCGGGATTGGAACATCTCGCGGCAGCTGTGGTGGGGACATCGCATTCCGGTGTTCACGTGCACGACGTGCAAGCACCAGTGGGCCGACCGCGTCGATCCCAAAGTGTGCCCCAAATGCAGCGGTGCGGTCGAGCAGGACCCCGATGTGCTGGACACCTGGTTCTCGTCCTGGCTGTGGCCATTCGCGACGCTCGGCTGGCCGGAGGAGACGCCCGATCTCAAGCGCTTCTACCCAGGCCACACCCTGGTCACCGGCCCCGACATTCTGTTCTTCTGGGTCGCCCGGATGCTGATGTCCGGCTACCACTTCATGGGGAAGAAGCCGTTCGGCACGGTTTTCCTGCACGGCATCGTGCGCGACACCAAACACCGCAAGATGTCGAAGTCGCTCGGCAACGGCATCGATCCACTGGTCGTGGTCGAACAGTTCGGCGCCGACGCGCTGCGCTGGACGTGCGTCGCGAACACCGCCCTCGGCCAGGATCTGATGCTCGATCCGGACGATCTCGAGACCACGTTCGCGCCGGGCCGCAACTTCGCGAACAAGCTCTGGAACATCGGCCAATTCGTACTCGGCCAACTCCCCACGACGGTGGCGCCAGTCGAGTCCATCGATCGCCGCTCGCTCACGCTGGCGGACCGCTGGATCCTGTCGCGCGCCCAGGCGGTGATCCGCGAAGCTACCGCCTCCCTCGAGCAGTTCCGGCTCGACGAGGCGGCGAAGCGTTGCTTCGAGTTCGCCTGGAACGAGCTGGCGGACTGGTACGTGGAGGCCGTGAAACCGCGGTTGGACGGCCCGACGGCCGGACGGCCGGACGGCCAGAGCGCCCGAGCAGTACTGGGCTACTGCTTCGATACGGTGCTGCGCCTGCTGCACCCGGTCGTCCCGTTCATTACCGAGGAGCTGTGGCAGAAGCTGCCCGGGCGAATGGCCGATGAGCTGCTGGCGGCCTCGCGCTGGCCGGCGCCACGACCGGAGCTCGAAGACCCGCGCGCCGACCAGGAGTTCGGGCGGGTCAAAACCGCGATCGAGCACATTCGCTCGATCCGCGCCGAGTATCGCGTGACGCCCAAGACGAAGCTCAAGGCGGCGATTGTGGCGCGCGGCAACGACAAGGCAGCGACGTTCGCGGGCGAGCGCGACACGATCGTGCGCCTGGCGCAGCTCGAGAGTCTTGCGCTCAATGGCGTGCCGCAGGGGGCTGGCGCGCATGCCGTGTTCGGAGATGGCAGCGAAGTAGTGGTCGCACTCGAGGGGTTGGTGGATGTGAATCAGGAATGTCGGAGATTGACGGAGGAGTATCAGCGTCTCAACAAGCAGCTGACGAGCCTTGCAGCACGCCTGACGAACGAGAGTTTTGTCTCGCGCGCACCGCAAGAGGTCGTGGCCAAGGAACGCGAAAAGGAAAAGGCATGGCGCGACCAGCGCGACGTTCTCGCCGGCAAGCTCAAATCGCTCGGCTGCTCCTAGCCGGCGCGAGCGGCCTGGCGCTCGCGTGCGCCAGCGTGGGCGACCCGCCCGGCGGGCCGCCCGACGTCGCGCCTCCCAGGATCATTTCCATCACGCCGGAATCGGGCGCAGTCGTTCCCGACTTCAAGGACAACCTCGTGATTCAATTTGACGAGACCGTCGACGAGCAACCCGGCGGGCGCGGAGGGGGTGGGGAGGGAACCACGAGCGGAGTGACGGGGCTCGCGCAACAGATCCTGTTGTCACCGGTCGCCGGGCCGGTGAAAGTGAGCTGGCACCGCAGCACCATCAGCGTCAAGCCAAAAGAAGGATGGAAGCGGCGGGTCTACCGCCTCCAGGTGTTGCCCGGCTTTTCCGACTTGCGCCGCAACCGGTTTGATTCGTCGGCCACGGTGCTGTTCTCGACCGGGCCCGAGATCGGCCATGCGCGCATCGGGGGCATCGCGCTGAAGTGGGTCGAGCAGACGATTCTGCTGCGCGGGCTGATCGAAGCCGTCCCCCTCCCCGACACCATCGGCTACTTGACCGTGGCAGATTCGGGAGGCCAGTTCAATCTCGAGAACCTGCACCCGGGGCGCTACATCGTGTATGCAACGACTGACGAGAACGGCGATCGCCGCCGCGGGCTGCGCGAAGCGTACGATTCCGTCGAAGTGACGCTCGACTCGAGCGCCAACGTCGCGCTGTACACCTTCCCGCACGACACGGTACCGCCACGGACGCGCACGGCGACATTCGTCGACTCGCTCACCGTCCGCGTCGAGTTCAGCCAGCCGCTCGAGCCCACCAAGTCGCTCGATACCACGAATCTGCATGTGCTCGAGCTGCCGGATTCCACGCCGGTCGCCGTCGCTCAGATTCTCACCCAACGCCAGTACGACTCGCTGCAGAACGCGGCGCACCTGAAGGCGGACTCCGAAGCTCAAGCGGCGCGCGATACCGCCGGCGGCGCGGGGGGCCGCGATAGCGCGGCGCGCGTCCGACCACCCGCACCCGCGCCGCCGCCAGCGGCCGCCCGGCCGTCTGACCGTCCGGCCGTCAGGCAATACGTCGACACCGCGCTCGTGCGCCAACTGCTCGCGCGCCGGCCGGTACCGTCGGACAAGATCGTCGTCAAGCTCGTGCGTCCGCTGAAGCCCGAGACCCGTTACGTCGTGCGGGTCCGGGGCGCGACGAACTTGATCGGCAAGAAAGGTGAAGGCGACGTGAGCTTCACTGTCCCGAAACCGACGCCGCGCGACACGAGCCCCGAGCCCCGAGCCCCGAAGCCCTAATGAGCGACCTCCGACGCCAGCTCCCTTCGATCGACGCCCTGCTCGCCGGTTCCGGCGTCGCGGTGCTGCTCAGCGAGCATCCGCGCGCGCTCGTGGTGAAGGCGGTGCGCGCAGCGGTGGACGCGGCGCGCATGAACGGCGGCTCACCGCCGCCCGAGGGCTGGGACGCTGCGGTGAGCGCCGCGGTCCGGCGCCTCGCCGTTCCATCGCTCACGCCGGTGATCAACGCGACGGGCGTCGTGCTGCACACCAACCTGGGCCGCGCGCCGCTCGCGGCGGCGGCGATCGCGGCGTTGACACGCGTCGCCGGCGGATACGCCGCGCTCGAGTACGATCTGGGCTCGGGCACGCGCGGCTCGCGTCACGCGCACTGTCGCGATCTGCTCGTCGAGCTGACCGGCTCGGCGGATGCCATGGTCGTGAACAACGCGGCCGGCGCGATGCTGCTCGCGCTCAGCGCGCTCTCCCGCG
>JBLNGI010000246.1:0-6146 GCA_050264615.1 Gemmatimonadota bacterium | reverse complement strand
GCGGCGGTGACCTATCTCGACATCTGGGACGGGCTCGCGTGAGCATCGCGTCCGGCGTTCGATCTGGCGTGCGCTCGGGCGTGCGGTCCGGGGTCAACGCCGGATCGTCGTTCGCGTTCGTCGCGCCGGGCCCGGGGCTCGTGTTCGCCGCGGGCAGCTCTGGCGCCCAGGGCGTCGGCATCGCGACCAGCATGACCGACTACCTCGGGATCGACGCCGCGTACGCCAACTTCCAGCTCTCGCGCACCGGCACGTTGCTGAGCGGCGGCATCGCCGGCACGTGGACGAGCGAGTCGAAGCAGGCGTTGCAGCCGCGCACCACGACGCTCGGCGCGCCCTACAACGTCGGCACCGCCGGGTGGGAGCTCAAGCTGGGGCGCGACCTCGACGCCGCGAACGCGAGCGCGTGGGGCATGGCCACGTTCACGTGCGATGGAGCGTCGCTGCACTCGACGCTGCACTTCCTGAATCCAGCCTTCCCGACACCGCCGCCGCAGTGGGTCGTGCGCCTGTTCGCCGCGATCGACGCCGCGATCCTGGCGCACGGCAAGCCGCTCAAGGTGTTCATCTGGGATCACGGCAACGACGCGAGCGATGGGACCGCGACGGCCGCCTACTACACGAACCTGATCTACCTCTTCAACCAGATCCGGCAGCGGTACGGCAACGTCGGCATCGTGATCACGCGGCTGTCGAATCGCAGCACGTTCGGCGGCGGGATCAACGACGTGCGTGACGCGATGGAGTCGTTCGCGATGCGGCCCGAGAACGGCCGGGTCGCGATGACGTACATCGACGAGCTCTCGCTCCGGGACACCGCTCACCTGGCTGACGACGCCGCGGGCGTGCTCGGCTACTGCGAGGCTGGCAAGCGGATGGCGGTCCAGGTGATCGCCGCGGCGAATGACACCGTGCACCCGACGACGTCGCCGTGGTGGGGCGTGTGCGGCGTCCCGCAGGCGGCGGGGTCGGCCGCGTTCACCACCGCGATCCCGCTGCCGAGGTACTACGGCGCCGCGAACGGCAAGCGGGACATCGGCGTCCTGATCTACTGCGGCGCCGGCGACAACTCCCCGGTCACGCCGTCGGACTGGACGGAGGTCACCGGCTCTCCGGTGCGCGCAGGCTCCACGCTGGACGCCCGGCTGCACGTCTACCTCCGCACACTGCAGGACGGCGACACGGCGCCGAGCTTCCCGGACGTCGCGGCGGACGGTGAAAAGTCGAGCGCGATCTTCGTGATCCGGAACAGCAGCGGCCTAGACGTCAACCCGACGACGGCCAGCGTCGCTCAGGCGGCGCCGGCGAGCGCCGTGTCCTGGCCGTCGATCACGCCGGTCACCGCGAACTGCTTGATCGTGCACATCCTCGCCCATGGGATCGACGCCGCGGTTCCGCAGGTCGGCGGGCTCACCAATGCGGGGCTGGTCGGGCTCGTCAAGCACGCGGACTTCTGCAGCGCCAACGGCTCGGGCACCGGCTTTGTGATCGGCGCCGGCGTCCGCGCCGCCGCGACCGCGACCGGCGCCACTACAGCGACACTGCTCGCCGCCGACTCGCAGGCGCTGATGACCCTGGCCTTCAAGGTCTGACCCATGACCGATGACGATGACGACGAGAAGACTCCGCCGCGGCAGCCGACGCCGAAGCCGTATCGGATGACCGACTCGGAGCGCGACGCCCGGCGACACGGCCGGCAGTGGCCGCGCGGCGTCCCGGTCGTCCGCCCGGAGCCGAGCGACGAGGTCACCGCGCCGATCGAGCTCTTATTGAACGGCGCGCCCGACGTCGAGGACTACGCCCAGATCGAGGCCCTCCGCCGCAGCGAGGCGGACCTGCACAGGCTCGTGCTCAACCTCGCCAAGGCGCTCGCGCGCTACCGCGGCGAGGAGCGGAGTGGGTCGAAGGCGATCGAGAAGCAGGTGATCGCCGCGATCGACGAGACGCAGCGGCAGCTCGGCGAGCTCGCATCCCGAGTAGACGCTGCCGCCGCGCGCGCGGAGGTCGCAACGATCCGCACGGAGCTCGGCGAGCGGCACACCGAGACCAAGGGATCGATCCACGAGAACCTCAGTAAGCTGCTCGGCACACGTAGCACCGCCCGCTGGCTGCTCGGCATCGCGCTGACAGCGGCGCTGAGCTCGGTCACGTTCGTGGTCGCGTCGATCAGGAGTAGCGGCGCCGACGCGATCCGGCTCGGGCGCAACGAGCGCGACATCGAGCAGTGCCAGCAAGACATCCGTGACATCAGGCGCGAGCTGCGCCGGAAAGACACACCATGAAGATCGTGAAGTTCGTCGCCGTCATTCTCGCCTGTGTGGCCATCATGCACGGGTGCTTCGCCTTGTTCGCCGCCCACTGCGCCCACGCCGGAACCGATCCGGAGGGCTGGCGGCCGGTCGCCGCCGATCCGCTCGGGCTCGAGGGCCGAATCATGGCGTGGTCCGTCGCGATCTATGCGACCGCGCGCACGGTGCTCGAGCTCCTCAAGGTGATCGCGCCCCGGACGAGCACTCACGTGGACGACGAGGTGCGAGACGCGCTCGCCCGGATCCTGGCCGACGCGCGTCCGGCCGACCCTCCGCGCCAGCCCCCGAGCTCGATCGCGGGCATGATCGGCGTGCTGACGATCGGCGCCGCGCTGGCGGTGCAGCCCGCGTGCGCCACGGCCGAGCGCGCCGGCGGCGCGGGGAAGATCGCCGCCCTGAAGTGCGGTGAGCCGCAGCTCGCCACCGCGGCCTCGCTGATCGCCAGGTGGGCAGTCCAAGACGCGCTCGCCGGCACGGTCGACTGGGCGGCGCACGAGACCGACGCGCTCGGATTCGGCCTGGGCGTCGGGACATGCGCTTACGCCGAGGTCCGGCGCGCGTGGAAGGCCCGGCCGGTCGTGCAGGCGCTCGCTGTGGGCCCGGTGCCAGATGACGGGTCGGCTGGGCTCGAGCGGCTGCGCGCGAGGCTGGGCGGGGTGCAGATCGTGCTGGCCGACGGCGCCGTGCAGTAGCTATCGCGTCGACCCGCGGGCCAGCGCAAGCTCGAACGCCGCGGCGCCCCACTCGGACTCGGACTGCTGATCACGCTCAGCGGCAGCGGCGACCTGCTTGCGCTGCGCCGGCGTCAGGCGCACGCGCACGGTCTCGCTGCGGGCGTCGGCGCCGAGGGGAGGGCGGCCCGGGCCGCGCTTACGAGGCATGGGGCTCCCTCGGATATCCGCCGCACTGGGCGCGGTCGTGTTCGCAGCCATCGCAGGGAACCTGACGGGCGGCAACCAGCGCGAGCCGCCACTGAATAGGGAGCGTGCAGGTGGAGCGGTCGAAGGGAGGGCGCGTGCGCTCGTCGTCGCTGTCAGTCTCGGGCTCGTCCACCGTGCGGATCTGGTCGTCGTGCACGATGTCGGTCGCCGTGATCAGCGCGACGTCGTAGTCGTCCGGGCACTCAACCCAGAGCGGGTAGTCGCCGCCGTTGATGCCGCCCTGCGCAGCCACAAGCTGCTCGTGCGTCACGTTCGTCTTCACGATCTTGGTCTGGTTCGTCGTCATGAGATTATTGTAGCCACGATTCTCGCGCGCGCAATACCCCGGCCACATAAATCGTGCGGCCCGGGTTCCCAGGATCGACATCTTTTCCGATCGCGTACTTGCGACCGGGCTGGGAACCTGGTGCGGCGCGTCGTCGTCGCGTCACCCTACATTGAGGTGCTAGTGACGCAAGTCGTCCGGGTTCGAGTCCCGGTTCGCGCACGCATAGTTATCTCTGCTCCGGATCGCCAGTCGGCCAGGAAGCTCCCAGCAAGTTCCTAGTTGGACATCACCACTCCGAGCAGAACCAGTCGCCGATGTCGCAGTCGGCGAGCGGAACGGGGTCCCGCTGACCTGCCTCGCAGCGATGGACCTTCGTGCTCGCCACCTGCTCGGCTGACATCTCCGACCAGGCGAAGGCGCCCGATGCCTTGGCCTCGTCGTACGATCTGCTCGGGTCCAGGAATTCGATCCCGGCATCGCGCATGATCTGCTCTGCGTGTTCGGGGTCGCGGGCGACGACGGTGTAGCTGACATCGCCGTCGTCGAGATCGAAGAATCGCTTCATCTCTTGCCTCCCTGCAGATTCGAAGGTCGTCCGCCCGCAAGCTGGCTCGCGAGCTGAGTGAGTAGGCGCAGCAGGGTCACAGGAACGTGACCCTGCACCTGAAGTTCCACAGCCCGACCACGTAGTAGCCGAACCGGACCTCGAGCAGCTTGAAGCACCGCAGGGCCTCGCGTTGGGTGCGCGTGCGCCGGCGCTTCATGACCGCGCCTCGAAACAGCGGTCCGGCGCCGAGGTGGCCGACCAGCCGGGCCTCGTGCGGGACGATGAGGCGGTAGGCGCAGCGCTCGTAAATGCAGTGATCCACCGGCGTGCCGACGAGCGCGATGCACGCCTCGCCAATCTTCGCGGCGCAGGCCGGGCACCGGCTACCCAGCCGGTTCGGCGCCTGCTCGTCCAGCATCCGCCGGATCTCCTCGGCGCGCTCCGGGTGCAGCTCGAGCTCGTCGCGCGCGACGCTGCACACCTCGGCCTCGTCGCGTGAGGGCGCGGCCGGGACGGACATCGCGGCGCGGAACGCCTTGCGCTCGAGGAGCCACATCTTGTATGGCAGCATCGCCCGCTCGCCGAACGGGTACGCCGCGTCGACGGCCTTCAGGAGCGCGGCGTTGTCGTCGAGCAGCTCGGGGTGCGCGACGACCACCAACCGGATCGTTTCTCGCGCAGCCCTCCGCCAGCGCGACTCCGGCGCGCGCATCGTGACCCACAGCCGCAGCGCCTCGGACGTCATAGCCACCGGTCCACGATCTCGACGATCGCCACCCCGATCGCGCACGTGACGAACATCGCGACGCCCAGCCACGGTTCGGTCAGCGCGCCGAAGATGATGGAGGCGACCACGAGGATTCCCAGGCCGGCGATCACGCTGCCCTCCGAGCTGCGAGCGCCGCGATGATCGCACGCCGCTGGGAAAGGTCGACCTCGGCAGAGCGTGCGGAATCGCCCTTGCCTGGTCCATCCGTCGACACCGGGAGATGCGGTGACATCGACGGCAGAGCCGAGGTCGATAGAGTCTTTGGCTGGCGCGGTTTCTTGCCCGCCGCGATTCGCCGCTGCCGCATGTACTCGCGCTGCTTCTCGCGGCAGACATCGCAGCGCGATCGACCGGGTACCGCTTGCGCGCCGCACAGCCCGCGACACTCGCCGGCCGAGAACTTCGCTCGCAGACGGGCGCGGTTCTTCTCGTTGCAGCCCTCGCAGCGGCGCCGGCCGAACAGGACCGGGCGGGCCGTGCACTCGTAGCAGAGGCCCTGTGCGAAGGCCGCATCGCGCAGCCTCTTGAGGTACAGGCCGCGACCGGTTCTGCGCGGCATCAGCCGACCTCCGATCGTCGTCCCAGCAGGCGATCGATCGTGCGAAGCGCCTTGGCGTGCCATTTGTCGTCTCGCTCTGTCGAGCAGCAGTGCTCGCCAACGCAGCGCCTGGCCTCCACGAGGCCCTCGATATCTTCGAGGGACAAGACAACGGTCAGTCGCGACTCCCGAGCGATGCTCTCGTGCAGCCGCTTGACGTACTCGTCCGGTTCTGTCAGGTTGACCTCGCCAGCGGACGGAGACCTAGCGACTCCTGACGTAGCGACTCCTGACGTGGCATCGCCCGGGTTGGCCTCATCGCCGCTCGGACGATGTTCTTTGGTGACGGTCATATCTTGGCCTTCCCGTCGACGATGTCATCCGACAGCATCGCGATCATATTGCGGCAACGCTGCTGGACCCATTCAGCGCCCGAGCCGAGGTCTGACGTAACCTCGTCGTGCATCTTGATGAGCGCTGCGCGGACCTTGGCGATCTTGACGCTGTGGTCACTGAACTTCATCGCCTGCACTAGACTGCGCAGCTGGACCACCTCGCTTCGCAGTTCAGCAAATGACGCCGCGGCGATGGAGTCTCGGATCTCGCTCCATTCGTGCAGCGCCGCCATGACCCAGTCTTGATACGGAGACAGCCCGGCGAACCCGTCTTCGTCGAAGATTCGGATCAGGATGTCCGTTTGGTCGTCGTCTAGTCGCTGTGTCTTCGGATGGCTCATCCTCTTCCTCTTCTCCATGGCCAATGTGATGTGCACTG
>JBLNGI010000245.1:0-15614 GCA_050264615.1 Gemmatimonadota bacterium | reverse complement strand
GCGAGCATCATGTCCAAAAAGCTCGCCGAGGGCCTGAACGGCCTGGTGCTCGACGTCAAGAACGGGAGCGGTGCGTTTCTGCCGGAGGTCGCGCGGGGGCTCGAGCTGGCCAAGACGATGATCGCATTGGGGGAGGACCGCGGTTGCCCCACGATCGCGCTGATCACGGCGATGGACCGCCCGCTGGGCCGGGCGTGCGGCAACGTGCTCGAGACCGAGGAGGCGATTCTCGCGCTGCGCGGCGAAGGACCGCCCGACTTGCTCGAGGTGACCTACGCGCTCGGCGTCGAGATGCTGCTCCAGGGCGGGATCGAGAAGAACACGAAAAAGGCGCGCAAGAAGCTCGAGACGGCGATCGCGTCGGGTCTGGCCGCGGAGAAGTTCGAGCAGATCATCGAGGCGCAGGGCGGCAATCCCAAATGCATCGAAGACCCCTCGGTGCTCCCGCAGGCGCAGGCGGTGGAGGTGTTCGCGGCGCCTCGGACCGGCGTGGTCCAGCGCGTCGAGCCACGCACGATCGGCCGGGCGATCGTCGCGCTGGGCGGCGGCCGCCGCACCGTCGACGACACGGTCGACCCGACCGTGGGATTCGTGATCACGGCCAAGCCCGGCGACAAGGTTCTGGAAGGCGAGCCGATCGCGTCAGTGTTCGCGAAGGATGCGGACGGCATCCAGACCGGCTTCGACGCCCTCGGTCAGGCCATCGTGATCGGAGACAAGCTGACGCAGAAACCGCTGAAGCTGGTGTCGCACCGCGTGACGCGGGCGGGCGTGGAGGTCCTGGGCTAGGGAATCGGTTTCTGCCCCGTTCCCGGGCCCCAGTCGCGTACGGTTTCGTCGTTCGCCGCTTCCTGCACCTCGCGCTCGGCCCGCTCCAGCTCGATCTCATCCACGTCCGGCCGTTCTTTCCGCACCACGCCGGAGCCGGATCGGCTCGGCCAGAAGAACCACGCCAGCGCGACGAGCAGGACGGCGATCACGACGATGGTTCCCATCACACGTCGAGATTCCTGACGAACTTGGCGTTCTCTTCGATGAACTTCCGGCGCGGCTCCACTTCGTCGCCCATGAGGGTCTCGAACAGCTGCGAGGCCTCGAGCGCGTCCTCCATGGTCACCTTGAGGAGCGTGCGCTTGGCGGGATCCATGGTGGTGTCGCGCAACTGGTCCGGGTTCATTTCCCCCAGCCCCTTGTAGCGGCTCACGTTGATCGCGGCCTTGCTCTCGGTGCCGTTCGTCAGGCGCTTCACGTACGCATCGCGCTCTTTCTCGTCGTAGGCGTAGAACTCCTCTTTCCCCTTGGACACGCGATACAGCGGCGGCTGCGCGATGTAGATGTAGCCCGCGTCGATCAGGTGCTTCATTTCCTTGTAGAAGAAGGTGAGCAGCAGGGTGCGGATGTGCGCGCCGTCCACGTCGGCGTCGGTCATGATGATGATCTTGTGGTACCGCGCCTCTTCGACTTTGAAGTCCTCACCCACGCCCGTGCCGATCGCCGTGATCATCGTCCGGATTTCTTCGTTCGACAGGATCTTGTCGATACGCGCCTTCTGGACGTTGAGGATCTTGCCGCGGAGCGGCAGGATCGCCTGGTAGCTGCGGTCCCGGCCCATCTTGGCTGAGCCGCCCGCCGAGTCGCCTTCGACGAGGTAGATCTCGCACAGCTTGGGATCGGTGAGCGAGCAGTCGGCGAGCTTGCCGGGGAGCAGCCCGGCGTCGAGCCCGCTCTTCTTGCGCACCAGCTCGCGTGCCTTCCGCGCCGCCTCGCGGGCGCGAGCCGCGCTCACGGCCTTGGCGATGATCGTGCGGGCAACACTCGGGTTCTTGTCGAAGAAGGCGCCCAACGCCTCGTTGACGACGGTTTTCACGATGCCTTCGACTTCCGAGTTGCCCAACTTGGTCTTCGTCTGGCCCTCGAACTGCGGCTGCTTGACTTTGACGCTGAGCACGCAGTTCAGCCCTTCGCGCACGTCGTCGCCCGAGAGCGTGAACTCTTCCTTCTTCAGAGCGCCGTCCTGCTTCGCCCACTCGTTGATCGTGCGGGTCAGCGCGGCCTTGAACCCCGTGAGGTGCGTCCCGCCTTCGTGCGTGTTGATGTTGTTGACGAAGGTGAACGTGTTCTCACTGTACTGATCGTCGTACTGCACCGCGCCCTCGACTTCGACGTCCTCGCGGCTCGCCTCGAAGTTGATCGGCTTGGGATGCAGCGTTTTGCGGTTGCCGATGATCCACCTCACGAACTCAGCGAGCCCGCCCTTATAATAGAAAGTCTCTTCCTTCGCGCTGCCTTTGCGCTCGTCCTTGAGGACGATCGTGAGGCCCTTGTTCAGGAACGCCAGCTCACGCAACCGGTTGGCGATTGTCGCGTAGTCGAAGCGCGTCTCGGTGAAGATGTCGGTGTCGGGTTTGAACCAGACCGTCGTCCCCGTGCCCTTCGCCTTTCCGACAACCTCGAGCTTTTTCTTCGTGTCGCCGCGCTCGAACGACATGTGATGGCGCTTGCCGTCGCGGTCCACCCAGACTTCCAACTTCTCGGACAACGCGTTCACGACCGACACGCCGACGCCGTGCAGGCCGCCCGACACCTTGTAGCTGCTCTTGTCGAACTTGCCGCCCGCGTGGAGCACGGTGAGCGCGACTTCGACGCCGGGCTTCTTCTCGGTCTTGTGCAGATCGACCGGAATGCCGCGGCCGTTATCGACGACGGTGATCGCGTTGTCGGCGTGAATCGTGACGGCAATGTTGGTACAATAGCCGGCGAGCGCCTCGTCGACGGAGTTGTCCACCACCTCGTAGACGAGGTGGTGCAGGCCGCGTGACGACACCGAGCCGATATACATCGCGGGCCGGCGTCGTACCGCTTCGAGGCCCTTGAGAACTTGAATCGAATCGGCCTGGTAGTTCCCGTTGCCTTTTTCTTTCTTCTTAGGCATCAAGTTCCTAACGTGAAAGAAGCCAACGAATGGTCGCGATCCGACCGGCACCGCGCCCCGCATTCACCCGTGCCATGATGTCGGGCGTCATCAACTGCAGCTCATTCATCCAGGAGCTCGTCCGGACCCGCACGAACAACACGCCGTCAGGTGTGATGCTCTCGGGAGTGGCGACTGCGGCGATCTGCGGACCCACGAGCCGCGGCCAGTCGGGAATGATCTGGGCCTGCCCCACCCGACGCGCCAAACCAGCCCGTTTCAGGTAGCCCTCGAGCGCCTCAGCGACTGCGACGGGACGGCTTTTGGGGGGGCGGGAAGAGCGGTCAGTCACAGCCCTAAAAATACACGGAAGTCATTGTCCTGTCAACAGTTAAGGCGGTCGCGGAAGTTACGGTATGACCACTACGTACGTGTCGCGCTGCACTACAAATCCGGCCACATCGCGCGCCCGGAATGTGAGGGGGATGTGCTCGGAGGGCTGGAAGCCCTGCACCACGAACCGGTAGCCAGAGCTGAAGACTTGCTCGAACCCGCCGCTCTCGCCTTTCAAGGTCGTTTCCAGCGTCACCCAGACTGAGTCGACGCCATCCGGGTCGTCGACCCGGACGGTGCCGGCGACGGTGTCCGGTCGGCTGGACACGACCAGTGGGTCGTCGATCGTGAACGTCAGCGACGGAGGCCCGGGGCGCTCGCGTTCGCCGAGACACGCGGTCGCGAGCAGGAGACTCAACGTCCCTGAAAGTTGGCGGAGCGCTTTTCGAGAAATGCGGTCAATCCTTCCTTCATGTCCTGCGTCGCGGCCAACAGGCCGAAATGATTCGCCTCGAGCAGCAAACCTTCATCGAGACTCATCTCGAGACCCTGATCCACGGCCTCCATGGCCAGGCGCACGGCGAGCGGTCCCATCGCGAGGATACCCCGCATCACCTTCTCGGATTCTGCGAGGAGATCCGCGGCGGGCACGACCTTGTTCACCAGCCCGATGCGATAGGCCTCCTGGGCGTCGATCATCTCACCGGTGAGAATCAGCTGCATGGCCACCCCTTTGCCGACGAGCCGCGGCAGCCGCTGCGTGCCGCCGTAACCGGGCGCGATTCCGAGCTTCACTTCCGGCTGGCCGAACTTCGCATTCTCGCTCGCGAGCCGGATGTGGCATGCCATCGCCAGCTCACAACCACCGCCGAGTGCGAAGCCGTTGACGGCCGCGATCACCGGTTTCCCGCAGGTCTCGAGGCGCCGCAGCACGCCCTGCCCGCGCTGCGCGCGCGCCTTGCCGTCGAACGGCCCTTGGCGCGACAGGTCGCCGATGTCGGCGCCGGCGACGAACGATTTTGGCCCGGCGCCCGTGACAATGGCGCCCTTGATCCCGGCCTCCGCCGTGATGCGCTCGACCGCCGAGCCGAGCTCGAGCATCACCTGGTCGTTCAGCGCGTTGAGCTTGTCGGGACGGTTGATCGTGACGAATGCGATGCCGTCTTTGATCTCGAACAGCAGGGTCTGGTAGCTCATGCGGTGGAATCCTAAAGCTGGGACAGGCAAAAGCTAGACGGATAGACGTACAGCGGTGCACAGGTTTTGGGTGAGAGGATTGTCCTGCTAACTCCAGACTACTCACCGCTGGACGTCTAGACGTCTAGTCTTTGCCTGTCCCCGCCTTAGTTTCAGCCGCGTGCCGATCCAACCCATCTCATGGTCCCCTTCCGGTGCCGTTCGCATCATCGACCAGCGCGCCCTGCCCGAGTCCTCGATCACGCGCGATCTCGAGAGCGCCGAGGACGTCGCCGAGGCAATCCGCACGCTCCAGGTACGGGGGGCGCCGCTCATCGGGATTGCGGCTGCGATGGGGTTGGTCGCCGCCCTGCGCGATCAGCGCGCTGCCCCGCGGGCGGAGTTCCTGCAACGCGTCCAGCAGCTCGCCGGACTGCTGGGAACGGCGCGGCCCACCGCGGTGAACCTGCGTTGGGCCCTGGACCGCATGGTGCGCGTCGCGGAGGCCACCCCGGGCGACGGCGAGGCGCTGTGGAAGCGGTTGCGCGCCGAGGCCACCGCGATCTGGGACGAGGACCGCGACATGTGCCGGCGCATCGGCGAGCATGGCCTGCGCGTGCTCAAGGATGGCGCCAACGTGCTCACGCACTGCAACACGGGCGCGCTCGCGACGGGTGGGATTGGAACGGCGCTGGCGCCGATCTATCTGGCGCACGAGCAGGGGCGCCAGGTGCATGTGTATGTCGATGAAACGCGGCCGCTGTTGCAGGGCTCACGGCTCACGGCCTGGGAGTTGATGCAGGCCGGCGTCTCCTGCACCCTGATCACCGACGGCACCGCGGCCGCGCTGATGCAACAGGGGAAAGTGGACGTCGTGCTGGTCGGCGCGGACCGGATCTGCGCGAACGGCGACTTCGCCAACAAGATCGGGACGTACGGACTCGCGGTGCTCGCTCAACATCACGCCGTGCCGTTCTACTGTGCCGCGCCCTGGTCGACCGTCGACGCAACGCTCGCGCGCGGCAATCTCATTCCGATCGAGCAGCGTGCCGCCGCCGAGGTCACGGTTGTCGCGGGCCGGCCCATCGCGCCCGACGGGATGACGGCCCTCAATCCCGCGTTCGACGTCACTCCGGCTGGGTACGTGAAGGGTTTCATTACCGATCACGGAATCGTGCAGCCGCCGTTCCGGTCATGAAGTCGATCATTGCAGTGATCGGCGGCAGCACCTGCACGCCTGCAGAGATGGATCTCGCCGAGCAGACGGGCCGGCTGTTGGCGCAGCGCGGCGCGATCGTGTTGTGCGGCGGCCTCGGCGGCGTCATGGAGGCGGTGGCCAGGGGCGTCAAGGCAAACGGCGGGACGACCGTCGGCATCCTACCCGGTACGGATCGCGGCGCCGCGAACGCGTACATCGACATCCCGCTGGCGACGGGCATGGGAGAAATGCGCAACGCGCTGATCGTGCGCGCGGCGCATGCGGTCATCGCGATCGGGGGCGGGTGGGGGACGCTGTCGGAGATTGCGCTGGCTCAGCGCATCGGCACCTCGGTCGCCGGCTTGCACGACGCGTTTCCACGCGAGCTCGAGCTTCCACGTGTGCAGACGCCGGAAGAGGCCGTAACCTGGGCGTTGCAGGCATTCACGGCGGCTTCATGATTTCCCCCAGAAACGCTGGAGCGCGCTCGCGCCGGGATGGTATATTAGGAGCATGAAAGCCGGGACGAAGTTCGCACTGGGCGCCGTGCTGATCGTCGGGGCGGTCGGGTACCTGATGGCATCCGGCATCAAGCAGACCGGCCAATACTTCCTCACGCCGAGCGAGCTGGCGCAGCACGTGTCCGCCGACCCGTCGTTCTACGATCTCGGCATGAAGATCGGCGCGCGCGTGGTGCCCGGGACGGTGGAAAAGGAAACCGCGACCCAAACCCTGCGCTTCCACATCACCGACGGCACCGTGAGCTATCCGGTCGTGTTCCGCGGGCTGGCTCCCGACACATTCACCGACTCCGTCGAAGTCGTCGTCGAAGGACGACTTCAAAAGGACGGCATCATCCACGCGACCGATGTGCTGGCCAAATGCGGGTCGCGCTACGAAGCAGTTCCCAAGGCCTAAATGACGCTGCTCGGCCATCTCTCGCTCTGGCTCGCGTTCCTCGTGGGCCTGTGGGGAGCGATCACCGGCTTTGTCGGGGGCGCGAAGCGGCGCGTTGACCTCCAGCAGAGCGCGCGCCACGCCACCTTCGCGCTGTGTGTCGCGTTGCTCGTCGCGGTGGTCGCTCTCGAAGTCGCCATCTTCCGCCACGATTTCAGCGTCGCGTACGTCGCCAGCCGCACCAGCCGCAATCTGCCGACCTTCTATCTGTGGTCGGCGTTGTATTCGGGGCAGGAGGGCAGCCTGCTGTTCTGGGCCGCGGTGCTCAGCCTCTTCGGCGCGCTGGTGCAGATTCTGACGGGCCGTCGCCATCACGCGTATCTCCCCTACGTTGCCGCCGTCACGAGCCTGGTCGCCACGTTCTTCGTGAGCGTGATGTTGTTCTCGGCGAACCCGTTCCAGCGGCTCCCGTTCACGCCGCTCGACGGCAACGGGATGAACCCGCAGCTGCAGAATCCCGGAATGGTTTTCCACCCGCCGATGCTGTACCTCGGCTACATCTCGATCACCGTTCCGTTTGCCTTCGCGATCGGCGCGCTCCTCTCCAAGAAGCTCGACGCCGAATGGCTGGTCGCGGTCCGCAAGTGGACTATCGTGTCTTGGCTGTTCCTGAGCGTCGGCCTGTTGATCGGGATGTGGTGGGCCTACGTCGAGCTGGGCTGGGGCGGCTACTGGGCGTGGGACCCGGTCGAAAACGCCGCGCTGCTGCCCTGGCTGGTCCTCACGGCGTTCCTGCACTCGGTCATGGTGCAGGAGAAGCGCGGGATGCTGAAGAAGTGGAATCTCGCGTTGATTCTCGGTGCGTTCGTGCTGTCGATCTTCGGAACGTTCATTACCCGCTCGGGGGTCATCGCGAGCGTGCACTCGTTCACGCAGTCGAACGTGGGTTACTTCTTCCTCGCGTTCCTCGTCGTGATCACGGGCGCCAGCGCGACCTTGTACGTGACACGGCTGCCGCTGCTCGAAGCGGATGCCCGGCTGGAGTCGACGGTGAGTCGCGAAGCGAGCTTCCTCTTCAATAATCTGCTGTTCATCGGACTCGCCTTCTCGGTGCTGTGGGGAACGCTGTTCCCGATTCTGTCCGAAGCGATTCGCGGGACCAAGATCACGGTGGGCCCGCCCTTCTTCAATCAGGTCAACATTCCGCTCGGCCTCGCGCTGCTGCTGCTGACCGGGATCGGCCCGCTGATCGCGTGGCGCCGGGCGTCGGTGCCGAACCTGCAGCGCCAGTTCGCTGTGCCGGCGACTACCGGCGTGTTCGTGCTGTTGATCCTGCTCGTCGCCGGCATGCGCGACACCGGCGCGCTGCTCACCTTCGGCATCGGCGGGTTCGTGTTGGCAACCGTGGTGCAGGAATTCGCGCGCGGCACGCGCGCGCGGCATCGCCAATATCATGAGTCGTTGCCGCTCGCGCTCGTGAACCTGCTATCCCGGAACCGGCGTCGCTACGGCGGCTACATCGTCCACGTCGCGATGGTGCTGTTGTTCGGGGCCTTCGCGGGGATGGCGTTCAAGAAGGAGACCCAGGCCACGCTTCGGCCCGGCCAGACGGCCACGCTGACGGGCCCTGATGGTCACGTGTACGCGTTCACCCACCTCGGGATATCGCAATACAACGCGCTGAATCGCCAGGTCACCGCGGCGCTGGTGGACGTCCGGCGCGACGGCAAACCGATCGGACGCATGCGAACCGAGAAACGCCAGCACGTCGACGCGATGGGCCGCCCCACATTCGAGCCGTCCACCGAGGTCGGGATCATGAGCGGGCTCCGGGTCGATCTCTATGTGGTGCTCGCCGGACTCGTCGATGGGACCGAGCAGGCGGTGTTCCGTTTCACCATCAATCCGCTCGTGTGGTGGGTGTGGTTTGGCGGTTTCGTGCTGGTGCTCGGCGGACTCATCGTGCTCTGGCCGGGTGGCGTACCGGTCGCGGTGAAATCGAGCGGGCCACGGCCGCAGGGCGGCTACGCGGTGAAGTTGGAGCCGGCGCAGTGATGGACGGTCGGACGGTCGGACGGCCTGACGGCCGGTCGAACCCAAATCGCCGCGAATTCTTCGGGGCGCTGGGTGCCGTTGTTCTGTCGATGGGTCAGGCCGTCCAACAGTCCGACAGTGCGGGGCGCGTCTACGATCCGAGTCGTGCGGGGCGATCCCGTGAGGTCACCACCGCTGCCGACACCGACGCCGGGATCCAGGCAATCGAGAAGCGCCTGAAGTGCAGCTGCGGCTGCGGCCTCGACATCTATACCTGCCGCACGACGGATTTCACCTGCACGTACAGCCCGGCGCTCCACAAGGAAGTCGTGACACTCGCCGGGCAGGGAAAGAGCGATCAGCAGATCATCGATGCGTTCGTCGCGCAGTACGGCGAGGCGGTCTTGATGGCACCGCCGCGGCGCGGCTTCAATCTCGCCGGCTATTTCGTGCCGTCGCTCGCGATCATTGTCGCCGCGGCGTTCCTGGTCCGTGTGCTGCGCCGCTGGACCCGGGAAACACAGTTTGCGCACGCGACCACGGATGAGCGCGCTCCGGCTGCCACGCCGCCGGACGCGTCCCCCGCCGAGCTCCAGCGGTTGCGCGACGAGCTCGACCGCATCCGCGGCTAGGCTCATTCTCCAGATCCTCGAGCTGGTCTTCGGAATCCTGCTGGCGGCGGGCGCGATTTACTTCGTGCTGCTGCCGATCCTGCGTCCGCCGCTCGAGCCGGCGGCGGATCTGAACGCGGATGAAGGTGACGATCCGGACGACGATGTGAGCCCGCAGGCGGTCGCGCTGCGCGCGCTGAAGGAGATCGAGTTCGATCGGGCGACGGGGAAGCTCTCGGATACCGATTACGAGCAGCTGAAAGCCAAGTACACGGCCGAAGCGCTGGCGGCGATGCGAATGGAGTCGGGAGTTAGGAGTCAGGAGTTGGTACCAACTCCTATCTCCAAGATCCCAACTCCAGCATGCGCCGACCACGGCCCCCGCCCGGAGTCGGGCGCCCAGTTTTGCTCGGATTGTGGCAAGAGACTAGGGACGGCACAGGGCTACTGCGCGCGCTGCGGCACCGCCCTCGAAGGTGACGCGCGTTACTGCAATTCCTGCGGAGCGCGCGTCGCCGCCTGACTTGCATTTTCCCGCCCCGTTTCCTATCAGTCTGCTTCCCTGAAACTGGAGCCGTCCGTGAACCGATGGGCCTCGCGAGTCCTGCTCGCGCTGTTGCTGCTCGTGGTGGTGGCTTCGACCGCAGATGCACAACGGCGCTCACGCCGGCGCGGCGGCTCCGCCGTCAATTCCGGACCGAGCTACGGCGCGCACCTGGGCTACAACTTCGACGTCGATGACATGTTGCTCGGCGCGCAGCTCTCGTGGCCGATCTCGCCGGACCTCGCGTTCTATCCGCAGTTCGACTACTACTTCATCAGCGGCGGCTCGCTGTGGGCGCTGAACTTCGACTTGAAGTGGCGGCCGCCCACGCGCCGGCGCGTCTGGTATGTGGCCGGAGGATTGAACTGGTCGCACGCGAGCGCGAACGGAAACAGCAACAGCGACACCAACCTCAATCTGGCGACGGGTCTCGAGGGCAACCGCGGCAAAACCCGGCCCTACGTCGAGGGCAGGTTCATCCTGGGCAATGAGACGTCGTTTCAGATCGTGGGCGGGGTGAGCTGGCGCTAGCCTAGAACTCGAAGCTCTCCATTTTGCGGAGCGCCACCCGCAGCGGAACGAACGTGGCCGCCGCGCACACGGCGGCGGCCACGACGAACAGGCCAATCATCGCCGGTGTAACCCCCAACGCCTGCCCCTCCCACGCCGACCGCACGTAGGTGTAGACGGCTTGCGCCAGGATCAGCAGCACGCCGGCGAGCAGCGCGATCGTCGCCATCATGAAGACGAGACCGCCGAACGACGTGGGGATTTGTGCGGCGTTCTCCGTCTCGAACTGCGGATAGAGCGTCCCGAAGGTCAGCGCCAGCGCCGAGATCGCGAGCGTCAATCCCGCCATGGTGGCGAGGCTCAGGATCATCATGAAGGCCGTGACCTCGAGCAGGGCGTTGGTCAGTCCGGTCAGGATCAGGCCCAACACGAGTAGCGGTAGCGTGCCCACCCAGTACTTGGACCACAGCAGCGCGCGCAGGTCGAGCGGTGACGAACGGAGTAGCCACATCTGCCGTCCCTCGAGTGAGACCGCCGGGAAGATGAATCGCGCCGCGATCGATGCCAGCACGAATCCCGCCAGCCCCAGATTCAAGAACGACACCAGGTTCACGTAGAAGAATCCGACCGGTTCGCCGCGATGCAGCGGTAACGCCTGAATGTTGAACAGATACACGACCACCAGGACGGCGAGCAGGATCAGCTGGCTCCATTGGGTCGTGTCGCGGAAGAACAGCTTGATGTCCTTCAGCACAAACTCGCGCTTGGCGACCGGCAGCCACCCGAGCAGCGATCCAACGGTCCAGCGCCACAGCCCGCCGCGAATGAACCGCTCGGCCCCTTCCTGCGCCTTGGTGAACCCCTGTGGGTAGAGCGCGCGATGTAGCAGGGCGCCCAGGGTGACGAAGGCCGCGGCGGTCGACCACAGCATGACGAGCGGGAAGGGGTCGAGCTCGTTCCGCAGGTATCCCATGATGGCCTGCGATGCCCACTCGCTCGGCAGGAACGGGGACGTCGGCCCGCGCAGCAGAATGACGAAGTCCAGCAGGTTGCGGAATCCTTCGGGCCGCGCGAGCTGCTCGGGGCGAATGACACGGAACAGCAGAATCACACCGCCGGCGGCGCCGAGCGCGATGATGGACAACAGATCACGGGTGCGCCGCGCGGGGAAAATATTCACCAGCACCAGCGTGACCGCGCACCCCACCACCGCGGGGAGAATCAGCATCGGGACGATGGCCAGCAGCGCGTACAGCGCGAACAACACGCCGCCCTTATAGACCACGCCGTACGCCGTGAGAATCGGCACCGCCATCAGCGCCACCATCCAGGAGGAATGCAGGAGCGTCTCTCCGAGCTTGGCGAGGTACAGCCGCAGCCAATCGACGGGTGCCGACACCAACAAATCGAGATCCTTGGCGAGGAAGAAGCTCGAGAGCGCCGTGATGATGTTGGACAGCACGAGAATCGAAATGAACGACAGCAGGATCAATCCCAGCATCTTCCCGGGAATCAGGGGGCCGAGCTCTTCGACGCTGCGCAGTGTCTTGAGAATCCGAAACAGAATCCAGAACACCCCGCCCCAAAACACGCTGCCCACCAGCACGAGTACGATGAGCTTGCCGCTCCCGCCGCTCGCGCGCTCTTCACGCAGCCGCTGCAGCGCAGTGCGCCACTTCGGTTGCAGGACGTGTGCGAGCGAGGGCTGCTTCATCGACCCAGCACCTCGGCCAGCTCTCGCACGTGAGCGCCCCCCGTCAGCTTGAGGAACAACTCTTCGAGGCTCGCGTCGCCCGCTTGGTGCTGGCGGCGCACGTCGTTGACGGTGCCGGCGGCGATGATCTTGCCGTGCTGGATGATCGCGATCTGATCGCACATCGCCTCGGCGATCTCGAGCGTGTGCGTGCTCATGAGCACGGTGCCGCCCTTCTCGACGAACTGCCGGAAGATGTCCTTCAACAGGCGGGCGGCCTTCGGATCGAGCCCCACCATCGGTTCGTCGACGACGATGCACTCGGGACGATGAATCAGCGCGCTCGAGATGATGAGCTTCTGCCGCATGCCATGGCTGTACGCCTCCACGAGCTCGTCCTGCCAGCTGGTCAGCTCGAACACCTCGAGCAGCTCGGCGATGCGCCGTTCGACGGTGTCGCCCTCCTGCCCGTAGAGTCCCGACACGAATCGCAAAAACTCGGCACCGGTGAGCTTGTCGTAGACGAACGGCCGGTCGGGAATGAACCCCAGTCGCATTTTTGCCGATAGCGGATTCACGTGGACGTCATCGCCGCCCAGCAGCACGCGTCCCTGGGTCGGCCGCAGAATGCCGGCGATCATCCGCAGCGTCGTCGTCTTGCCGGCGCCGTTGGGGCCGAGGCAGCCGTAGAGCACGCCACGCGGCACGTGCAGCGAGATGTCGTCGACGGCGACGAAGCTGCCGTAGAGCTTGGTCAGATTCTCCAGGCGGATCATAGGACCTCGAGCTTCAGCCGGCCGATGAGAGGAACGAGCTCGGCCTGACGCGCCAGCCCGCCGGTCGCGATGCGCAAGCGCGCCGCGTCGGCGGGGAATTGATCGAACGTGGGGTCCACGGCGATCCAGTCGTTCAGGTAGACCTCGGC
This sequence comes from Gemmatimonadota bacterium, assembly GCA_050264615.1. Classification (GTDB taxonomy): domain Bacteria; phylum Gemmatimonadota; class Gemmatimonadetes; order Gemmatimonadales; family GWC2-71-9; genus 20CM-2-65-7. The sequence goes on along the minus strand of JBLNGI010000245.1, from coordinate 2,782 downwards.
CCACGCGTGGTAGTAGAACCGGTCATTCATATACAGCAGCCCGGACACGGTCCGGGCCGGCAAGCCGGCCGAGCGCGCCAGCGCCACGAACAGCGTCGTCGCCTCGTTGCAATCGCCACGGAGCGCCGCCAGCACTTTGACGGCGCTCGGTACGCTCACGGCGCTCGCGGGGGCGCGGTGCACCGAGCGGGCCACCCAGTGCGTGAGCAATTGCGCGACACGCGCCGGGCTGCGTTCGCGGCCGATGATTTGTCGCGCCTGCGCCCCGATCCGCGGGTGACGGCTCTGAATCAGCGGCTCGGGAGCGAGCCACCGCGCCAGCGCCGTATCGCGCGACGGGAGCCGATAGGGCGCGGTGCGCGACGCGAGGGTCCCTGCCTGGACGATCGCGATGGTGTCCCGGCCATTCACCCGAAGCACCATGCGCGCGCGCGCCTGCGGAGCCACCGTCACACCGGCGCCGAGGGCGGTGAGCGGCACGATGTCGCCCGGGCGCGGCGACGCGCTGTTCCGGGCTACCCGCGCGGTATCCCGCTTCTTGAAGTTCTCGTACACGATCTCGAAGGCGGCTCGCTCCATCGCGAATCCCACCGTGTCGCTCGCAAACACGAGCCGGCCCTGCGCGTCGATCCAGCTGCTCATCGGCATGCCGTTCGCGTCATGCTCGATGCGGAACGCCCGCACGGTGTCGAAGTGCTCGGGAACCCACGTCATCGTGGTCGAATCGAGATCCGCGCTGTCGGAGACGACCAGTGTGGACTCGGCCGCGACGCGCACGCTGACGTCGCGGCTGGTCACGAGCACCGGATCGAAGAGCCGGGCGGTGTAGGAGCGCCCCGATTGCAGCTCGCCACCGAAAGCGAGCCGGAGCGGCAGCAGCGCCGGCAGTGTGATGGGCCCATCGAGCGGGATCCGCGTCATCTGCGAGTCGCCTTCCGAGAGAATCGAAATCGCGAGCACCGTATCACCCACGACGCGTCCGTGCGTCGTGAATTCCCCCAGATCTCCATCGAAGGTGGCCTCGATGCTCTGCAGCCGCAGTGCGCGCGAGAGGATGGCGACGCTGCGCGCGCTCGTGCGATGCAGCGTCCCGAGCGCGGGCACCTCGAGCACGAACACGGTCTCGACACGCAACGCGTTGGACAGCGTGTCGATGGTGGTGGACGAATACCCGGCTTGCTGGCCGCCCACGTCGAGTCGATAGAACAATCCGCCTGGCGCCACCGCGAGCGCGGCCGCGGCGAGGCGCGCGCCGGTCGGGCGAAATACCTCCCGTATCACGAGCCAGCCCAGCGACAACACCCAGGCCACGAAGATCGCGATCACCCAGTGACGGCGGCTCATGCGATCGCCCGCTGCAACGCCGCCTCAAACACCTGCTGATCCTCCGGGCGCTCGACGACGAACGAGACGTCGGTGGGGAACTGCGCCGTTCCGCGATGGGCGTGGAGCACCGTGGCCATGATCTCGGCGGCATCCTCGAGCGGGAGATTGCCGGCGCCGGTGCCGAGCGGCGGGGCGCTGAGGTGCGCAAACTGCCACTCCTGCGCCTGGTGCAGGGTCGAGAGCCAGGCGCGCGCGACGCTGCCGCGCGTCACGGGTTCCGTTTCGCTGCGGATCACGGCGTGGATCACGAACTCCGTCGGCAAATCACCGCCCGCGGCCGTGACGACGGCGGCACCGACGGCGAGCTCGCGATTCAGGCGAATGCGGTTGTGGAATTCGTCGCCGCCGGCGATTTCCAGGCGGCGCAACGCGGCGGCCGTGGGATCGAGGCGAGTGGTGGCGGGACGGACCAGGACGTCAGCGGCGAACGATGCGAGATCGTCCACGACTACTCGAATCACCTCCCGGTCATTTCCCGGGAGCGGCGGTACATGGCGGTCGCCTCGTCGGGGCGGTTCAAGCGATCGAGCACCTTGCCGATGCCATAGAGCGCCTTCGGATTGGCCGGCTGCAGCTCGACGGCCCGCTCATACGCGGCGAGCGCACCGTTGAGATCATCCATGTGATTCAGCGCTTCGCCGAGATAGTACCACGCCGCGGCGCGGCCCGGCTCGAGCTCCGCGGCCCGTTTGAGCTGGTCGATGCCCTCACGCCACATCCCGCGCCGCGTGAGCACGATGCCGAGGTTGAACAGCGCCTCGACGTTGGAGGGCTCGGCCCGGAGCACGCGCTGCAGATCGCGTTGCGCAGCGGCGTAGCGCACCGTGGCCGCCAGTACGGCAGCGCGGTTCAGCAGCAGCGCGGGATTGTCCGGCTCAGTCTCGAGCGCCCGGTCCAGCTCGGCCAGTGCGCCATCCCGATCGCCCCGCGCGTCGAGGATCAGGGCGAGGTTGTTCCGGGCCTTCACGTGGTTCGGATCGCGGGCGAGCAGGTCGCGATAGGAGCCAGCGGCGCGGTCGATGTCGCCGCGCTCGCTGGCCTCGCGCGCGGCGAGGTACAGCGGGTCGTCCGGCGCCGGACCCTTCGGCTCGGAGACACTCGCGGGGGGCGCAGCGGGTGGCGGTGGTGGCAGTGGCTCATCAGCCGGCTTCGGCTGGTCGGGCTGATCGAGCTTCGCCGTAGGTGCAGCAGTCGTCAGCAGTTGCGCGACACGGAGCGGGGGAGGGAGCTCAGCACGCGCCACGTCTTCAGGCGTTGCGATCGCGCCCGTCTGCGTGAGCGACTCGGCTTCTTCGATCAGCTCCGCGGCGACGCGGGCGCGTTCCTGCGACGTCTGCCAACGCCGCTCCCGCTTGGGACCCCGGTCCTTGTTGTTGTTCATCATGGGGGTGCTAAC
>JBLNGI010000244.1:0-6650 GCA_050264615.1 Gemmatimonadota bacterium | reverse complement strand
TTACGAAACAAACGATCGCTGGCGCACATCAGGCGGGCGCGGACACCTTTGTGGCCGGGCACGCGATCTTCGCGAGCGCCGATCCCGGGCGGGAGGTGCAGGAGCTGCGGCGCCGTTGCATGGTGACCGCATGACGAACCGCCAGCAGTGGACCTTGATCGCCGGCGTCGTCATGACGGCCGTGTTCGGCGTGGCCCTGGCGATCAAGCTGCGCCCGCAGCTCAACCTCCTGGAGATCGGCTCGAAGGCGCCCGCGTTCCAGGCGACGGATCTGCGGGCCAACAAGCCCGTGACGCTCGCGGACTACCGCGGCAAGGTGGTGCTGGTCAACATTTGGGCGACCTGGTGCCCGCCGTGCCGCGCCGAGATGCCGTCCATGGAGCGGCTGCACCAGAAGCTCGCGGGGACCGATTTCCGGATCGCCGCCGTCAGCGTCGATGGCGACGCCTTCTATCCGGACAAGGAGCAAACGACCCCGGCACAGGTGCTGGCGTTTGCGGACGGGCTGGGACTCACCTTTGACATCTTGCACGATCCGAGTGGCGCGATCCGGAGGGCCTACGACATTTTCGGCGTGCCTGAGAGCTTCGTGGTCGATCGGAACGGCGTGATCATCAAACGCGTGATCGGCGCCGCGGACTGGGAAGCGCCCGTCAACGTCGCACTGATCCGCAGCCTGCTCGATGGCGAGCACTAGCCTGTTTCAGTTTCTCACGCGCAACTGGCCGATCAAGGGCGCGGCGCTGTTTCTCGCGCTGATGCTGTACGTGGCCGTGCAGCTGCAGCAGCCCGTGACCACGAGCTTCGACGTCACGCTCAATGTTCAGCTGCCGCCGGGACGCGCGCTGGTGCAGAAGCCTCCCAAAGTGCGCGTCCAGATCTCGGGAAAAGGCAGCCAGATCCTGAAGCTGCGTTCGCTCGCGGGGGACATCACGCGTCGCATCCCGGACACGCTCACGTCCTCGACGTACCTCATTCATCTGGATCCGACTGAGGTGGAGCTGGCGCTGCCCAAGGGCGCCGACGTGCGCGTGATGGAAGTGCGCCCCAGCGAGATCACGCTCGCGCTCGATAGCGTGGCCCGGAAAGACGTGCGCATCGTGTCGCTCGTGACGATCACGGTCGATTCCGGTCAGTTCCTGCACGGTGGGCTGCTCATGACTCCGACGATGGCGCGCCTCGTGGGACCCGAAAAGGCGCTCGACGCGATCGATTCCGTCACCACCCTGCCGACGGAAATCACCAGCGTCTCGGGCGAGTTCGCGCGTACCATCCCGATCGACACCACGCCGCTCGGCATCGTCCGACTGGTGCCCAAGCAGGTGACGGTGTCCGGTAGCATGGGCGTGATCGCGGAGCGCTCGTTCGCGGGCATTCCAGTCGAGACCGGCGCCGGCGCGATCACCAGCTACATCGTGACGCCGGCGCGCGTCTCGGTCGCCGTGCGCGGTCCCGAAGAGCGCGTCCAGAACCTGACGCGCGATTCGCTGCGGGTCGTGGCGCACATCAGCGGCTCGAGCGGCGGCCTCGCGCGCATCACCGTGATCGCGCCGCGCGGCATCACTGCCCGCGCGATTCCCGACTCGGTGACCGTGCGGCGCCGCGCCGCGCCGCCCCCGCCAGCGCGCCGTGGCTGACGTCGTCCTCGGCATCGAGACGTCGTGCGACGAGACGTCGGCGGCTGTGTTGGTGAATGGAGAGCTCGCGAGCCTGGTCATTCTGTCGCAGGACATCCACGAGGTCTTCGGCGGCGTCGTGCCCGAGCTCGCCAGCCGCGCACACCTGACCGCGCTGCCGCGCGTGGTGGACCGCGCGCTCGCAGAGGCCGGGCTCGCGCCGTCCGCGATCGACGCCGTGGCGGTCACCGCCGGCCCCGGGCTCGCCGGGGCGCTGCTCGTCGGCGTGGTCTACGCGAAGTCGTTCGCGTACGCCGGCGACCGCGCGCTGATCGGCGTGCACCACATGGAAGGCCACCTGTTCGCGCCGGCCGTCGAGGATCGACACCTGGCGCCGCCGTTCGTGGCACTGCTTGTCTCGGGCGGGCACACCCTCCTGCTCGACGTGCCGGCGTGGGGGCACTACCGCCTGCTCGGCCAGACCCGTGACGATGCGGCCGGTGAAGCGTTCGACAAGGTCGCGACCCTGCTCGGGCTCGGATATCCGGGCGGCCCCGCGATCGAGCGGCTCGCGCGCGACGGGGGCGGGGATCCGACGCGCTTCACGTTCCCGCGTCCGATGATTCACGAAGGCTTCGAGTTCTCGTTTTCGGGACTCAAGACCGCCGTGCTGCAGGCCGTGCGTGCATCGAACGATCTCGACCGCGATCGCGCTTCATTGGCGCGCTGCTTTCAGGACGCCGTGCTGGACGTGCTCGTCACCAAATTGGAGCGCGGCGTCCGGGCGACCGGCTATGCGACTGCAATGCTCGGCGGTGGCGTGGCGTGTAGCCGCGCGCTCAGCAGCCTGGCGGCGCAACGGCTCGGCGTGCGGGCGAGGGTCGCGGTGGCGAGTCCGCGACTCAATGCCGACAACGCCGCGATGATCGCGCGCGCCGGTTGGCACCGCCTCCGCCTCGGCGAGCGCAGCGACTGGACCCTCGATGCCCGCGCCGATCTCCCGTTGCCAGGCCTCGAGAGCACCACTCCCCACGCCCCACTCCCCACTCCTTTATGACCGTCTATCCGTTCGTCCTGCACCTCGGTCCTCTCGAGCTCACAGGCTACGGCTTGATGATGATGGTCGCGTTCCTGATGGCCGGATGGGCGATTCAGCTCCACCTGCGTGAGCGCGAGCTCGATGAAGACTATGCCGCGGACATCGTGATCGCCGGCGTGATCGGCGGATTGGTCGGCGCCAAGATCTGGTACGTCCTGCTGACCGGTGAGACGGACGCGCTGCTCCGGCGCGGCGGGTTCGTGTGGTACGGCGGATTCCTCGGCGCGGTAACGGCGATTCTGCTGAACGGCTGGCGCCGCCGTGTCCCGGCGCGCTTCACCGCGGAGATCTGCGCCGCACCGCTGGCGCTCGGCTACGCGCTCGGGCGGGTCGGCTGTTTCCTCGTGAATGACGACTACGGCATTCCATCCAGCGTGCCGTGGGCAATGAAATTTCCGTCGGGATTGCCGGCCACGACGGTCATGAATCTCCAGAACATGGGAGTGAAATTTCCGCCGGGCACCGATCCCATGCAGGTCGTCGCGGTTCATCCCACGCAGATCTATGAGACCGCCCTCATGCTGCTCGCGTTCTGGTGGCTGTGGCGCCGGCGCCATCACGGCCATGCCACCGGCTGGTTGTTCGCGTGGTACCTCGTATTCGCGGGCGCCGAACGGTTCCTCGTCGAGATCCTGCGAGCGAAGGATGACCGCCTGCTCGGGTCGTTCACCCTCGCGCAGGCGACGAGCCTGCTGCTGATAATCGTGGGAGGGTCGCTGCTGCTGAAATGGCGCGCGCCGGCCGGCCCGGAGCCGGTGCCCGATTCGTTACGACCGAAGCAGGCCGCCGTCCGCGGCAGCGGCTGAGGACCTGGGCCACAGCGCCCAGGCCGCCGCAACCACGGCGAGCACCACCAGCAGCCCCTGCACCAGCAGCGACTCGACGGTGGGATAGATCCCGAGCATCGGTACGCGCGGCGCCCGTTCGATCACCGTCAGCGGCACCAGCCCGGCGCCCTGCAGCTCGGCGATGCCCTTCCCCGCGAATACGAACGCCATGTAATACAGCATCACGCCGGTGACCGCGAAGAACGGCTTCATCGCGACGCGCAACCCGAGCTGGTTGATCAGGTAGTACACCGCGACCAATCCCACCGCGCCCACCGCGATGCCGCCGATCACGGGCACGTTGCTCGAGCCGGCCGACAGGAACAGTGCCTTGTAGAACAGGATCGTCTCGAATCCCTCGCGGTACACCGCGAGGAACGCGACGGCGGTCAGCGCCATACCTGACCCCGACGACAACGCGCTCTGCATCTTGCCACGCACGAACGCGGTCCATTTCGCGGTCTCGATCTTGGAAAGCAGCCAGTAGCTGACGTAGAACAGCACGGCAGTCGCCAGCACCATCGTGAATCCCTCGATCGCCTCACGCTGGCCGGGCGTGATCTGGAAGAGCAGCTCGACCAGAATCCAGGTGAGCACGCTGGCGCCAACCGCGAGCCAGGCCCCGCGCGCCACATCGCGGCGCCGCTCGGATGCGCCCGCTTTCGCCAGGAACGTCATGAGGGCAGCGACGATCAGGATCGCCTCGAATCCCTCGCGCAGCATCAGGACGAAGGACGCGACGAACAAACTCATCGGCGAAGGGCGATCGGCAACGACCCGCTCGGCGCGCTCGAGCCCCGCGAGCAGCCGTTCACGGATCGCGTGGCGCTCGGCGTCATCGGCGCGTGCCACGCGGGAACGCAGCCAGCCAAAGGTCGTTTCCAGGTCGCTCGCGATGCCGGCGTTCTTCGCGCGCACTTCCGTTTCGACCTGTTCGAACGTCAGGTAGGCGTCGAACGCGATCTTGTCGGAGCGTTGGGCGAGCGCGGAATCGACCTGGCGCCGCACCGCGGCGAATGTCGCCGCCGCCGCCGAGCCACCGTACTGCATTGCGCTCACATAGGCTGCAACCGCCCAGCGATCCTCGAGGGGGATGTCGTCCGCAAACTCGGGCATCGCCGTCCCGGGGACGCCGATCGCGATGCGCCGGAATACTTCGAGCAGCGTCGTCCCGCCCATCGTTTGCGGATCGGCCAGGTTCGCGGGGGGCGGTCCCTTGAGCTGATGCGCTTTTGGCCCGTCGCCACGGCCGCTCTGGCCATGGCATTCGGCGCAGCGCTCGCGGAACACCACGGCGCCGCGTTCGAGCGAAGGTGACCCCGTAGGCAGCTGCTCGATCAGCTTCGGACCGCCCGCCGCCTCCGTGATCCGCGTAACCAGGGCATCGACCGTGAGGCGGACCGAGTCGGGTGGGACCAGCCGTTCCAGCATTCCCGCGAGCCGCGTGAGGGCATGGCCTGCCATGACACGCACGTCGACGGGGAGCGATGCGACGTCGAACTGCGCTTGTTGAATGAAAAGCTTGGCCTCGTCGACTTCTTCCGGCTGGACGATCTGCCCACCCGCCGGGGTGACGCCGAGCGCGTACTCCTTTGCCGCCAATGAGACGGCGGCGACGACACGGCGCGCTGAGGCCAAAGAGTCAGCCGCCTGCCCTGCGAGTGGCTGTGCAAGGCAGGCGGTGAGCATGAGAAGAGGGGTCACCAACCGCACGGGACCAATACTAGAGAGAGCGTGTCGGGAATTCAATCTGTGGACAGGACTGCAACTGCGATGGCGGCCTCGTGCGTGTGGGACAGAGACAGCAGCACTCGCCGAACCTTCAGCTCCCTCGCGCGACTCGCGGCGAGACCGGTCAACGCCACGTCGGGGCGCCCGTCCGCCGCTCGCGTTACCTCGATATCCCGCCACCCGATCCCTCGCGCCGCATCACTCCCCTGCAACGCTTTGTAGACCGCTTCCTTCGCCGCCAACCGGACGGCGACGTGCTCGGCGGGATCAGGCCGGGAGCGGCAGTACTCGGCCTCGGACGGGGTCAGCAGGCGGTCGAACACGTGCGCGCCCTTGTCGGCCAGCATCGCGCGGGCGCGCGCAACCTCCACCAGGTCGACCCCGACACCCACGGCACTCACTGAGCGGGCCGATCGATGAACAGCCGCCGCCGGGACATCTGTCCTCCCGCGTCTATCACGACGATGTACGCACCATTGACCACGCGTCGTGTCCCGAGCGTGAGGTCCCAAACATACTCGGTGCTGGGAGCAGCCACTGTCGTCGTGAAGATGCGCTCTCCGGTGAACGTGTAGATCTCGACCCGCGAGTCGCCCGTAGCAGCAGGCCAGGAGATGACGACCTGGTCACTGCGCACCGGGTTCTCCGAGAATTCGACCGCCGCGGCGGCCTGCGTCTGCACGAAGGCCGTACTCGCATCACTCGCGAATCCGACCGCATCAACCCACCACGGCAGGTCCCGCGCGATGAATCGGACTCGCGCGCCGCGCGCGTCCGCCGCCTGGGGCAGGTCGACGCGCACCGGGTACCAGTTCGTGCCCTCGCCGACGAGCACCGCCACGTCAGTCCAGGTGCGTCCCGAGTCGGCGGAGAATTGCACGCTGCCGCGCTGTTCCGGTGTGAACGTCGACCCGGCGTGCCGAGTCCAGAACTGAAGCCACACGTCGCCGCGCCCGCGGAGATCCGTGACCGGCGATGTCAGGGTGTCGTTTGCCCCCGCGGTGTACCAGGAGTACGCGCCGGCGACATGTACCGTGTCGCGCCACCACCCGCGCCACTCTGCATCGGAAGGCTCGGCACCGGCGATCGTGATCAGCTCGCCGGTCACGCCGCTGCCTTCCGCCCGGGCCGCGCGCACGCCATCGAGCTGGAGATCGCTGCGCCATTCCGTGCGCACCGTCCCCCGTGATAACGAGTCGGACTGTACGGCACGCGTCGCGAGTCCCCCGACCCTCGTGCGCACCGTCAGCGACGAAGGCCGCGGCTGAACGACATCGAGGCTGAGCCGGGCTTCCGGCCACAGCGTGGTGAAGCGCTGTGCGCCCGGCGTGAGACCGGAGACGCCTGGCGCGTGCGCGAGATCGCTCGATGCGCCGA
>JBLNGI010000243.1:0-9134 GCA_050264615.1 Gemmatimonadota bacterium | reverse complement strand
CTATCTCAACGATGCGGTGCGCGGGTTCACCCGCACCGCCGACACGATTCACGGTGCCGGACCAGTGGCCGTCGGTGATTACGACAACGACGGCGCGATCGACCTCTACGTGGGTGGCACCGGACTCTGGCATAACGGCGGGAGATGGGATCTAGGAGCTGGGAGTTTGGGGATCACCGCGCGCGCCGGTGGCGAGGCGCGTTTTCTCGACTACGATAACGATGGCTGGCTCGACCTGCTGACGACCGGTCGAAGCGGTGCGTCGCTGTTCCACAATAATCGCAACGGCCGTTTCGAAGATCGGTCCGCATTGTTCCCGCCACAGGTCCGACGCGACAGTATCGGCTCGCTCGTCGTGAGCGATCTGGACGGGGATGGCGACCAGGACATCCTGCTGGGCACCCGCAACGGCGCGCATTTCCTCCGCAACGACGGCGGCAACGTGCACCTCGGCATGCGCATCCAGCTCACCGCGCTGCGCACCGGCAGCAGCAAGAACAACACCTTCGGCATCGGCTCCAGGATCGAGGTGCGGGCCGGCGAGCTGTATCAGACGCGGGTCGTGACCGACCGCCTGACCCAGATCGGCCTGGGCACCCACCTCAAGGCCGACGTGCTGCGGGTGCAGTGGCCCAATGGCGTGCCGCAGACGATCTACTTCCCCGGCTCCGATGCCGATGTGCTCGAGCTGCAGCAGCTCAAGGGCTCGTGCGCCTTCCTCTATGTATGGGACGGCAAACAATTCCAGTTCGTCACGGACATCATGTGGCAGAGTGCGCTCGGGATGCCCGTGGGCATAATGGGGAAGGGGGAAGGGGGAAGGGGGAAGGGTGATGCAATGTCATACGCGCCCGCGGGTGCGTCACTGGAGTACGTGCGCATTCCGGGCGCAGCGTTGAAGCCGAAGAACGGGCGCTACGTCATTCAGGTGACCGAGGAGCTGTGGGAGACCGCGTATCTCGACCAGCTCCGGTTGCTCGCGGTTGACCATCCGGATTCGGTGGCGGTGTTCGTCGATGAGCGGTTCCCGCCCATGCGCGGAACCGACCTGCGGCTGTTTCCGGTGGTCCGCCGCCGGGCACCGTTATCGGCCGTGGATGAGCGCGGCGCCGATGTCCTCGCCGATCTCACCGATCACGATTTCCGTTACGTCTCGAACCTGACTCCCCGCCGCTATCAGGGTCTGACCGAGCCGCACGCCCTGATTCTCGAGCTGGACGAGCACGCGGGCGAGCCCGGGACACATTTGTTCTTGCGCGGCTGGATCTTCCCGAGCGATGCGAGCATCAACGTCGCGCTCTCGCAGCAGCAAGCGCTCAAGTCGGAGATGCCGGTGATCGAGGTGCGCGACGCGCGCGGTCAGTGGGTGTCGCGCGGCATGATCGGATTTCCGGCAGGCAAGGACAAGACGATGGTGATCGACCTTGCGGGAATCTTTCCGACGCAAGACCGGCACGTGCGCATTCGGACCAGCATGCAGGTGTATTGGGACCAGGCGTTTGTCGCGGAGGATATTGGATCTGGGAGTCAGGAGTTGGGAGTTGGAGGTTTGCAGCCCAAAATCCTAACTCCCATCTCCGGTGACCTGCATTTCCGCGGCTTCTCGCGGATGTACCGGCGCGGGGGGCGGTACGGCCCGCACTGGTTCGACTACGATTCGGTCACGAAAGAGTCGCCCTGGCGGCCGATCACGGGTGCCGCGACGCGGTTCGGCGACGTGCGGCCGCTGCTCGACGAGAGCGACGACCGCTACGTCGTCATGGTCCCCGGAGACGAGGCGACCGTCGAGTTCGACGCCGCGGCCCTGAAAGCGCCTGCCCCCGGCTGGAAGCGCACCTTCTTCTTATATAGCGACGGCTGGATCAAGGACTCCGACTTGAACACAGCCTTCGGGACCACGGTCGAGCCGCTGCCGTACCATGCGATCACGTCGTATCCGTACGGTCCCCGGGACGCCTACCCCGCAGACTCGACGCGGCAGCGCTACCTGCGAGAATACAACACACGAGTAATCAGGCGGGGCGCGTCAGTCGATCACTGATGCCGTGCTTTGGCCTGCTCGATCCGGCGGGCCAGATCCGCGAAGGGCTCCAGCTGATCGCTGAATAGCCGGCACCGCGTCGGCCGGCTGACCAGCGGTGCCGTGCCGTGTTTGGTGTCGCCCTCGGCAGGCGCATGCTGCACCGGTTGGCTCGCCGCCAGCGCTTCGGCAGCGCGGTACTGGGCCTGCGCGAGGTCGGTCTTGCCCTGCTTCCAGGTGACATAGCCCTTCAGGAAGTGCGCCTCGACGCTGCGGCTATGCGACCCGATCACGGCGTCGAAGTATCGCAGCGCATCCGCCCAGCGGCCCCCGAGCAATGCCACCTCGCCGAGGCGCAGCAGCGGGCCAGTCTCCTCGCGATTGAGCGCGGCGGCTCGCGCGAACTCGCGCTCGGCGCGCGCGAGATCCCAGGGCGCCCCGGGATCGGGGCACGCATACAGGTCGCCCAACCGAGAATGCGTACGCGCGCTCCCGGGGTTGACCTTCACCAACTGCTGCCACGCACTGTCGGCCGCGGCGTAGTTTCCGAGCTCGAGCTCCATGTTGCCGAGATAGTACAGAACATCTTCGTGCCGCGGATCGAGGGCGAGCGCCTGGCGATAGGCGTCGCGCGCCGCATCCAGCCGGCCCTCGACGCGGGCGGTCGTGGCCTCCCGGTAGCGCGACCAGAACTCACGGATCGCCTCTTGGGGTGAGTTGCTCCCCGATCCCTGACGACGAATGTGCAGCGTTTGATCGGCGGCAACGTGCGTCTGCGTTTGGCGCTTGCCGTCCGGCCACGTGACCACGACGCTGTCGACCTGCCCGCGGATCCCCAGCCCAAAGTGCTCGGTCGGATCGTTCTGTGAGAGGTAGGATGCCTGGGCGCCTACCTCGCGCACGGCCACGATCGTATCCACCACGACGCGGATCTTCGCCCCGACGGCGCGGTCCTCGACTTTCACGTTCAGCCAGTGGTTGCGGTTGCCGCCCTCGTTGCGCAGCAGCGCGGCGGCGCCGCTGTGGTTTACGACGACCACGTCGAGATCGCCGTCGTTGTCGTAGTCGGCGGACGCCGCCCCGCGGCCGACATGGGGCACGCGGAAGTACGGCCCGCTCGCGGCCGAGACGTCGTAGAAGCCGTCCTTGGGCCCGCGGTTCCAGAACAACTGCGGCGTCTGGGGCGCCAGGAGCTGGGGGGCGTCGCGGCGCTGGAAGGTGTGGCCGTTGGCGACGAAGAGGTCGAGCTTGCCGTCGTTGTCGTAATCGAAGAAGAACGTCCCCCAACCTACGAAGTCGAGCGCGATCTGACCGACTCCAAAGCGATCGGCGACGTCCTCGAATTCGAGCGGCTTGTTGCTGAGGTGATTGTAGAGCGCGTTCTCCTGCGCGATCCAGTGCGTGATGAAGATGTCGAGGTCCTGATCCCCGTCCCAGTCGCCGATGGCGAGGCCCATGGCGCTGCGGTAGTCGGCCACACGCGCCTCGTGACTGACGTCGGCGAACCTGCCGTTGTGCAGGTTGCGGAACAGCTGGTTGTCGGTGACGTCGTTCGCCACGTAGATGTCGGGCCAGCCGTCGTCATCGAAGTCCACCCACGCCGCTTCCAGGCTCTTGCCGCGATCTCCCAACACTCCCGCCGCCGCCGCAACTTCCGTGAACGTACCGTTGCGGTTGTTGTGGTACAGCAGATTGCGCTCGGGCGGAAAGGCGTTGGGGTTGATACTGACGGGATTCTCGACGTCGTAGTGTGAGGCGGCGACGCTCTCCGAGGGACGCGCGTACCGCACGTACCCGGCGACATACAGGTCGAGAAAGCCGTCGCGGTCGTAGTCACCCCAGGCGACGCCGGACCAGAATCCGCGCTTGTCGCCGATGCCCGATTCCCGCGTGCGATTGCTGAACGTCCGGTCGCCGTTGTTACGGAAGAGGACGTTCTCGCCGTAGGCCGAGACGACCAGATCGAGGTGGCCGTCGTTGTCGTAGTCGCCCCACTCCGCGCCCATCCCCCATATGCGCAGGTCCACGCCCGCCTGAGCGCTGACGTCGGTGAACGTGCCGTCGCGGTTGTTGTGATAGAGCGCGCAATGCGCCGGCGAGCGGCGCAGCGAATCAGGGCTCAACGTGATCGGTCCCGCGAGATTGACAAGGAAGAGGTCGGGCCAGCCGTCGTTGTCGTAATCCCCCCACGCCGCTCCCGAGCCCATGTCCTCGGCGATCTGCGAAGTCCGTTCCCCCCGGAAGTGCCGGTATTGAATCCCTGCCTGGCTCGTGACGTCCACGAACATGACGCGCGGATAGTCCCGCGGCAGGTCGCGCGACAGGTCAGAAGTCAGCCCTTCGACCTTCTGGCCGGGCTGGTAGCCGGCGCGCGGCCGCAGCGCCACGAAGGCGATGATCCCGGCGACGGTGAGAAACACGGCGGCGGACGTCGCCGTGAGCGCGAGGCGGCGTGAGCGACGGGGCAGCGAATCGAACACGGGCTACTGCCCGCGCTGGGGCATGACCTCGATGCTGCTGCTGTCCTCCGACACCAGCGTCACAGGAGCTGTGATGCCGGACGACTCACCGAACAGGAAGTTCAAGAGGAACTGGTCCACCTTGCGGTAGAGCAGCTTCGCCGAGACGTCGAGCCGCGTGACCCGCCCGGCGGGCGAGCGAAATGCGTAGCGCTGATCGCCGATCTCCCCCCCCGCGGTCGCCGACGCTGGGGTTGGCCGGGCCGAGGTCGCGGGACAATTGAACGTGAACTCGGCGCGGTCCGACTGTCCCGGAAACATCGAGCGGCGGTAGCGCACCCCGACCATTTCCCAGAGGTTGTGGCGGTCGATCAGCTTACCGTACTGGTCCACCGGCTCGGCCTTGAAGATGAACGAGCCCGGGCGGATGAAGTGCTTCGCGTCGCGCTGGCCGGTTTCATAGACCACGTTGCCGTTCTGATCACGTACCACGATCTCGACCCAGGACTGGATGATGTCGAGCGGCCCCGTCGGGAAATCGTGGCCGACCTTGTTGTTCGTGATCAGCACCTGCAGGTCGACCGGTTGTCCCGGCTTCACGCGCGCCGGCGCCACCAGCTCGATCGGCACGGCCGGTCCGGTGCGCCATTTGTCGGCGATCTCGGGCACGTCGATCCGCCCCTGGAGCCAGCGCTCGGTAAGCGTGGCGTGCTCCGCGGCCCCGTCGAGCTTCAGGGCGAGCGGCATGAACTGGTTGGCCGCGAGGAAGCGGTGGCTGCGGTGCCGGCCGTCGCCCGGCGAGCGGTTGTAATCGCGGTCGTCGCCGCGTGCCGGGTCGTCCGACCGCGTCAGCGCCATGTGACACTCGCGGCACTCGATCGTGCGGCGGGGATTGGTCGAGTCGTTCCAGCGGCTCTTGCGCCAGTTGTCGTACTGGTTCTGCAGCTGCACCCAGCCTACCTGATTGATCTCTTTGTCGATGAACTGCTTATGACAGGCGGCGCAGAACTCGGGGCTCTTGAACAGGCCGTGCTGGAGCGAGCGGACATGCTGGCGCGGGTAGGCACGGATCAGGAAGTTGCGCAGTTGCCGCGGACCCTCCCCGTCCCCCTTGCCCTCCTGCAGCTCGAACATGTAGCGCGCCGGCTGTGCGATCACGTAGCTGGCGTTGCCTTTGACGTCGGTTTCGTGGATCGCGTGGCAGGTGATGCACGAGACGCCCTCGTCCCGGCCGATCGGATTGGTCAGCTCGTCGCGGTACAGGTTCTTCGTGCCCGCAAACAGCGAGATCGGATCGTGACATCCCGCGCAGTAGCGCGTCGATTCCGGTCCGTTCTGCTGGCCCATCGACGTCTGGATGGCGCGGAAGCCGAGGTCCATCGCGGCGTAGCGATGCGCGCTCACGGACCATTCTTCGTAGATCTGTTGATGACAACCCGCCTCCCCGCACGTCTTGGAGCCGCCCATGGAGCGCGCATCGAACGCCTGCGCCGTGTTGGTGCGCGCGAGACTCGGGGCAAAAGGACGATCCGGCCCGTACACGTAGCTGTAGTCCGCCGGCAGCCGGTTATTGAGCCGGACGGGCCGGTAGGCGACCGCGCCGACGCCCACGAGCGCCCCGAGCCCGAGCGTGCCGTACAACGTCCGGCGCCCGAACAGACGCTGGGCACGCCGCAACTCGACGGCTCCGTCGGCGCTCCCGCGCCGCGCGTAGTAGATCAGGCTCAGGATGTGGGGCAGGACGGAGGCGAGCAGCGCGAACGTCGAAACGATGTGGACCAGATCCCAGCCATAGTTGATACGCTCCGCGAACAGCGCCTGATACGACAGCACCAGGCCCGAGACGCACGCCAGGAGCGCGGCGGCCATCGAGAAATAGCCGGTGAGCTTTACGTGTGTGAGCTGGCGCTCGCGGTAGAGTCGCCAGTGCCGCAGCTGGTACCAGGTGTAAGGGACCACGCACATGAGGCCGATCGCGGTATGCAGGACGACCGCGACCTGATTCGGAATGCTGAATGGCAACAGCCAGATCGACAGGCCCGAGAGCGTCTCGAAGGTCAGCAGAGTGGCAACTGCTACGAGCAACCGGCGCTGCCACTCCGCGGTTTTCGATCGCACTTCCGCGGGATTGATCATGGCGCGCAAAGTTACAGCGGCATGGGGCACCGTCCAGAAAAAACCATGAAGAAATCCGAAATTCTGTGCGATGAAATCATTAAGGTTGCGCCGGCCGAATCCGGATCGCCTGTCCGCCGCCCTTGGCGAGGGCGATGCGGAGCCGCGTGGCGCGCGTCACCGTGCGATGCGTGATCCGCACCGGCGTCGGGTTCGTGAGCCAGTCGGCGCCCGGCCCGTCGGCATAGATGTCCGCGGTGTAGCTCTTGCCGGCGTCGAGGAACCTGAGCGGCACGTCGAACGTGCGCGCTTCTTCGTCCGTAATCGCGCCCAGGAACCACTGCGGGCTGTCCTTCTGTTTCCGTGCCACGATCACGTAGTCGCCGATCTTGCCGTCGATCACGCGCGTGGTGTCCCAGTCGACCGCGACGTCCTTGATCCACTGAAAGGCCGGCTGGCCCGCGTAGTTCTCCGGGAGATCCGCGGCCATCTGCAGCGGGGAATACAGCACCACGTACAGCGCGAGCTGCTTGGCCAGCGTGGTGCGCACCCGCGACTCTTCGTTGCGACGTGCCGGCCCGGTCTTGGTGCGCAGGATGTCGAAGATCCCGGGCGTGAAATCCATCGGACCGGTGAGCATGCGCGTGAAGAACAGAATCGTCTCGTGTTCGGGCGGATTGCCGCCCTCGCCGCCCCAGGCGTTGTACTCCTGCCCGCGCGCACCTTCGCGGGCCATCATGTTGGGGTAGGTGCGGCGCTCGCCCGTGTCGTGAATCGGCTCGTGCGCGTCGAGCATGATGTGATGCTCCGCGGCCTTCTCGATCACGTGCCGGTAGTGGTTGACCATGAACTGGCTCCAGTGCGAATGGCCTTCACTGGTCAGATCGGTCACGTAGCCGGATTTGATCGCATCGAGGCCGAGGCGCTCGTACATCGAGAAAGCGCTGTCGATCTGACGCTCGTAGTTCTGGATCCCGCCCGAGGTCTCGTTGTGCACGATCAAGTGCACGCCCTTGGACCTGGCGTAGCGCGCGAGCTCGACGATGTCGTAGTCGGGGTAGGGTTGGGTGAACGAGAACGCGTTGCGGTTCTGAATCCAGTCGCCGTCCCAGCCGATGTTCCAGCCCTCGACCAGCACGCCGCCGAGTCCGTTGGCGGCGGCAAAGTCGATGTACCGCTTCGTGTTCGCGGTCGTCGCGCCGTGCTTGGGCCCGGAGCTCCACGTCATCGTGTTGATGTGCATCCCCCACCAGATACCCACGTACTTCATCGGCTTGATCCAGTCGGTGTTCGCGATGACGCTTGGCGGGTTGAGGTTCAGGCCGAGCACCGACGGCGCCAGGTCGCCGGCGCGATCCGCGATCTGCAGCGTGCGCCAGGGCGTGTTGAACGGGGTGCGGCCCCGCACCTTCACGCCGTCGGCGTACGGCGCGAGATCGACGCGCAGCGTCCGGTTCTCCATGCGCGGCCCTGTGATGTTCATGCGCGCGTAGTCGACGAGGTTTGCCTCGTGCAGCACCATGAACGTCTTGCCGTCGCGCGTCTCCAGCGTGATCGGGGTCTGCACGCTGTCGAGCGTACTGACGGGCTGCGAAGAGTAGAGCTGCTCCGAGCGGTCGAGGCGCGGGCGGTTGGACGGAATCGACCAGGCGCGCGCGTTGTCGGCGAACGCGAACTCGGTCAGCTCGTCCATGATCTCGAATTCGCTGAGATTCGGCTGTGAAGGAAACTCATAGCGGAACGCGATGCCGTCGTTGAACGCGCGCACGACGAGCGTGAATGTGCGCCTGGGCTCCGTCCGCTCCTCGACCGAAACCTTCAGCTCGTTGTAGTGGTTGCGCACGCGCCGCACCTCGCCCCACGGCTGCGTCCACGTCTCGTCAAAGGTGCTGCGGCTGGAATCGGCGATGCGCAGCGAGTCGCGCAGCGGCGGCTGCCCGCGAAACACGAAGCCCAGGCGCGACGGCGTCAGCAGCGCGTTGCCGTCACGCTGCACCCTGTAGTAGAGCCCGCCTTCATGAGTCCCAACCTGCACCTGGTTGCGATTGTCGGGCGAGGTGACGCGGGTCTGCGCTGCGGCGGGGGGGGGCGCCGCGATCGTGACCAGCACGAGAGCCAGTGTTTGCATTCGCATGAGCTACTCCCAAATTTCGAGTCTCGGCGCATTCCCTTAAAGGGGCTGTTCATGAAAACCGTTCCGCGCGCTGCTCTGATGGCCTGCTTCGTATTCACTGCCTGCTCCCATCGCTCTGCGGGTGTCGCTCATCCCGACACGTCCCGCGTGGTGCTGACCGCCGATGATATCGCGCACTCGCCGGGCCAGTCGCTGGAGCAGCTGCTGCTGGCGCACGTGCCCGGCCTCTACGTTACTCGCGCCCCCGATGGCCACTCGGTGGTGCACATGCGCGGTACCACGACCTTGATGGGCGAAGACGAGCCGCTGTTCGTCGTCAACGGCATTCCGCTGGGCCCGAATCCGTGGGGCAACCTGAACGCGATCAATACCCATGATATCGAAACCGTCGAGGTGCTGCGCGATG
>JBLNGI010000242.1:0-5839 GCA_050264615.1 Gemmatimonadota bacterium | reverse complement strand
CCTGCAGCCACGTCCCCGGCCTCGAATTCCTTCGCAGTGATCGTCTCGGTGAAGAGTTGGCGAAGCCGCTTCTGCATCGTCTCGGTCAGCAGTGTCACGACCGCCTCCACCGTCCCTTCGTGAAGAGCCCTGTCAGCGGCAGGGATCGCCGGACCCAGATCGCGCCCAGCAGGTTTGAGCCCGGTAAAGGGCGCGCCTTCGCCGGTCCGGTGCACGCGAACAAGAGTCTCGAAGAAGAACCGATCGGCAAGGTCCTTCGCCTGCGGACTCAATGCGCGCACGGCGAGTGTCTGGTCGAAGGCAGTTCGGATTTCCGCTTCGTCTTCGGGCCGAACCCAGATCAGCACGAGCGCCGCGTTTCTCGTCTCGAGCGCCTTCTGCGCCGCCTTGACGACCGGACCATCGAGGCCATCGCAGTGTGCAAGGACGCGCGCGGGTGCGATGAGGGTGAGGCCGACGGCGAGGACAGGCCACGTGAACCGCGTGATCACTTCACTGGATCTCATGACAGGCACTCCAATTCACAGCGAGACTTGAGGGCGAGCAACCAGGAAGTGCCAACGCCCCGCCGACCTCGGATTGAGCCGAGCGCTCGAGGACGGCGCCCATGCGCAGCTCGACTGCTGCCGCCCACGAAATGGAGCCGTCGCATAAACGATGCCTGCGTTCCGTGCCAGGCATTGCGAGACCGCTGCGCCTCTGCCGGCTAGCACGGCGAAAAAATGCCGACCGATTGCGGGATTTTCTAGAGGAGGGGTTGATGATTTCATAGTGGGTTTATGGTTGGTGGACCCTGGGCACCTGAGTCGAACCGCGATGGCCCAGCGGCCACTGGCAGCTGAGGGCGCAAACAACTGATGCGAGCGATGGTGCTGGAGCGAGTGAGCGCGTTTGCGACGAACCCGCGTCCCCTGACAGCGAGGGATGTTCCGATTCCGACACCGTCGTCAGGTCAGCTGCTGATCCGCGTGTCGGCGTGCGGCGTGTGCCACACCGAGCTCGACGAGATCGAAGGGCGGCTGGACACTGACGTGCCGCGCATTCCTGGCCATCAGATCGTCGGCCACGTCGAACGGGTCGGGCCGTCGACGGATGAAGGCTGGATTGGCGCACGCGTCGGCGTGGCGTGGATCTATCACGCCTGTGGCCAATGCCAGGCCTGCCGGACGGGTAGAGAGAATCTGTGTTCGGACTTTGTGTCGACGGGCTGCGACGTCGACGGCGGCTACGCCGAGTACATGACTGCGTTCGCTGATTTCGTCTATCGCATCCCGCCAGCGTTTTCGGACGTCAGTGCGGCGCCGCTGCTGTGTGCGGGCGCCATCGGGTATCGGTCTCTCCGCCTCGCGAATCTCCAGGACGGTCAGCCGTTGGGCCTGACCGGATTTGGCGCGTCGGCGCACCTGGTCATCACGATGGCGCGCGCACAGTATCCGCGTTCGCGCGTGTACGTGTTCGCCCGCAGCAGCCGCGAACGGGAATTTGCCCGCGCGCTCGGCGCGGTCTGGACCGGCGGCACGGAGGAACGCGCGCCCGAACCGCTGGCCGCCATCATCGACACCACTCCGGCCTGGAAGCCCGTCGTCGAAGCGCTCGACAACCTCGCGCCCGGCGGGCGGTTGGTCATCAATGCGATCCGCAAGGAACAGGGCGATCAGGATGAGCTCCTGCGGCTCGATTACGCCCGGCATCTCTGGCGCGAGAAGGAGATCAAGACCGTCGCGAATGTCACGCGCGACGACGTGCGTGCGTGTCTGGATCTGGCGGCCGCAATTCCGATCGCGCCCGAGGTCGAGACGTACCCACTGGAAGGCGCGAACGAGGCGCTGGTCGATCTGAAAGCCGGCCGTCTGCGCGGCGCGAAAGTGCTGCTACCGACTGGGACGCCCGGAAGCGTACGCGTCTAGTTCAAGGGGAAGCGAGTTTTTCGGCCGCGATAGGGTCGGCATTGCGGATTCGTCCGCGGTGATGAGAGTCCGCAGCAGATTGGCCGAGCCCACAGGGTGGGGTCGAACGGTGTGTGTCTTGCACGACATACGGCGGGAGGCCGCCATTGAGCCGCCGAGTCGTCCCGAGTGTCTTCAGAAACGGGAGTCTCGCCCGGATTCGTGTTCTGCTGATCGGTCTAGCGTTCGTCCTGGCCGACGGTCAGACGCAGCCGGCCTCACGTGCCTGGATGGCGGCTCACTCCGAAGACACGCCCAGTGCACGCCAATCGGGGACTACCCAACTCGAGTACGTGGTGAACGCCCGAGTCAGACCGCTGCTCTTCTGGTTCGGCCGCGATGACGTCGGAAGCGGCCGTATCACCTGGCGGGGATCGGGCAGCGACCGCGCTGTTGAGCTCCTTGTCGGCTCCGATCCAGCCCGCACACCCAGGCAAATCAACCGGTGGGGGTTTATCAGAGAGGAGTCAAGCGGCGACGCGACCCGCGTCCTCGGCGTAATGAAAGAGTCCAGCGAAGAGACCCTCGACGAGGCGGAAGCCAGCATCGATCGTGAGCGAGCGGGCGACGTGGTCTTCAAGGCCATCCGCGCCACGATTACCGACAAGAGCGCTGTCGGGGGGACCATGACCATTCGGACGCCCTCCAACCTGACGTATCACCAGCTTGATGCCCTGCTGCCGCTGATTCCCCTGGAGCCTCCCGTTCAGAGGAGCCTGGAGCTGCCAGCCGGTACCCAGCATGGCTTTCTGCGCGGAATGACCGTCCTCATCGCGGAGAGCACCGGGCCCTGCCGGACGTCACGCAAGGCGGCGGCCCGGACGGTTTCTAAAGTGCCGTACGTCTACAAGCAGACGCTCTATGACCTGTCGCTCGTGTCGTGTGAATACGTGCCCGAACTCCAAACGAAGCGGGGATCGTTCTTTGAGATCGTCAAGGGGAGGTTCGAGACGAGAAACAGAACCACGGGAAACCTGACCCACTTTCAAGTGGCCTTCGGCACGTCGGGGGAGCAGAACGGGCGACCCGTCCGCATTGTCTTCCGGCCGCGTTGGTGGCTCGAGTTCGAGCTGCTGCTCGATCGGCCGCCCGTGCCGGAGTCTGTCGCGAGGGTGCGACCATGACAAACCTCTCGGCGTTGGTCATCGACAGTCCGACTCCAATCGTGGTAGGCGGCCTGACGCTCACCGAGCGCGCGATCCTGCTCGCACATCGCGTGGGATTTGCTCCGATACGCGTCCTGAGCGTTCGAGGCCTGGCTCCGACATCTCTTTCCCTGCTGCAGGCCCGGGGAATCTCGATTGTTGAGCTGCCATCCAAATCGCCGTTACGAGCGCTTCCTCCCGATGAGCACATCACCCTCCTCGGGCCCAACGTCCTTTTTGGCGCCACGGCGCTCACCGCCCTCGCAGCCGAAGCCAAAGCCATCGACACGAGCGCAGCGTTGGTCGTCCGCGAAGCTGGCGTGCCGCTGCTCGTGTTTCTCCCCGCACAAACGGCGGCGGGCCTGGAGGCCTGCAGGTCGATTGAGGAAATCGTCGCCAACCGTGCACGCCAAGGAGTGCTGCGCGAAACGGATCTTCCCGGGCAGTTCTACCGTCGCGTGGACGGCACGGCATCGGCGTCTCGTGCCGAGCGCGAGTACGTCCGCTATCTCAACGGCGGTGAGCACGAAAGCTTCTTCACGAAGATCATCCGGCGATTCTCAGTCCCGCTGTCGAGCCGGCTGGTGCGGCTCGGCGCCGGCCCGACGCAGGTCACGATCGGCGGCCTGGGACTCGCGCTGGCGTCGGCGGCATGTCTGGCGCATGGCAGCTACCTCACGGGACTCCTCGGCGCCGCGCTGTACTACACGAGCATGATCTTCGATTGCAGCGACGGCGAGGTCGCCAGGTTGACGGTGCGCGATAGCGCGACTGGCGCCTGGCTCGAGACGGTCGTCGACTACGTGACGTACTTCCTCGTCCTCGGAGCGCTGGTGATCGCGGTCAACGGTCGCCCTGGCGCGGACGGGTATCGCGTCGCGGCGCTAATCGCCGTCACGGGCTCTATCGTTGTCGCCGCGGTGGCAAGTTACCTGCGGCACCGCGTCGCGGCGGCCGATCCAGGTCAGTTCGACGACTCGTCGGCCATGGCGCTGGCGTCGGCCACACCGGTGCACCGCTTCGCGCGGTGGGGACGACAGTGGATCAAACGGAGCACGATGGCCCATCTCATCGTGGCTCTGGCGCTGGTCAATCAACTGCCCGTGCTGTTGTACCTCTGGGCTTTCGGCGCCACGGTGGCAGCCGTCGTCATCCTCATCGTGGAGCCGTTCGTTGCCCGCCGCGTCGCCGTGAGGCTGGTGACGGTTCGAAACCGGAGTGCGGGTGGATAGGAGGACGTGTGGCCCTGAACAAAGCGATCGTCCTTGCGGCGGGCGTCGGAAGCCGGCTTCGTCCGCTGACGGACGATCGGCCCAAGTGCCTGCTCGAGGTCGGCGGCCGGACGATCCTCGACCGTCAACTCGACGATCTGCGTCACTGCGGAGTCACCGAGGTGGTCGCCGTCGTGGGGTATTGCAGCGAACAAATTCGAGCCCGCTATGGCGACAGCGTTCGCTACGTCGCCAATGAGCGCTACGAACAGACGAACAGTCTGTACTCGCTGTGGCTCGCCCGCCAGGAACTCATGTCCGGCGCGCTCATCCTGAACTCGGATGTGCTGGCGCCTCGGCGGCTCTTCGAGCGGCTGCTGGCAGCGTCGGCGCCGGACGCAATCCTGGTCGAGCTGGGAAATGCCTTCGAGCCGGAGGACATGAAGGTGCGACTCAACGGACGTCGGGTCGTCGATTTCGGTAAGCGGCTTCCGCAAGAGCAGTCGCACGCGCACAATGTCGGTGTCGCAAAGTTCTGCACCGAGGGAGCCCGGCATCTGGGCGAGTGCCTCGAACGACTGATCACGACGGGCCATGAGAACGATTGGGCGCCCGCCGCTTTTCGCGAGTTCGCGGCCAAATGGCCGTTGACGGCGGTGGACACCGACGGACTGCCGTGGATCGAAATCGACTTCGTCGAAGACTTGACCCGCGCACGCGTCGATATCGAGCCGACGTTTCTTGCGATCGAGAACACCGTCTGCTCGTGACCGCACCGTGGAACCTTCCGTCGACGCCGATCGCAGCCGCCCGCTACAGGGACTTCCCAAATGGGTCGTTCCAGCGCTTGGCGCGGTCGGGCTTGCGCTGCTCATCTACCTGATTGTCGACCTCGGCCCTGCCCGCATCGCGTCCCAGCTGCACGGGCTGGGATCGATCCTGCCCGCAGTGCTGCTCCTGTCGGGGACGAAATATCTCTTGCAGACCGCCGGCTGGCGGCTGGTGCTTCAACGGGTGGCGCGTCCATCGTGGCCCGAGTCGGTCGCCGCGACGATTACTGGAGACGCGCTCGGCTATCTCACGTGGGCGGGCCCGTTCACCGGCGAGCCTATCCGGGCGGTCCTGATCCGGGAGTCGGTGCCCGTTGCAGCCGGAATCGCCGCGGGCGCGATCGAGCGGGCGATGTACAACCTCACTGCGGCTGGACTGGTTGCGGCGGTGTCGGTGGGTCTGCTCTCGACCACGTTATCGCCCGGCGGCGCAATTGCGTGGGTTATTGGCGGACTTAGCGTCACGCTGATGCTCGTGGTTGGCGCCCGCCGCTCGGCGAGCCGCCGGAGGCGCCGTCCTGATCGCGCCCCGTCCCTCGATCCCCCGTCCGTTTCGCATTCAACTTCAACGGCGCGTGGCCGAGCCGCGTTTCGCGCGGCGGCCAAGGAGCTTTGGCGTGAGCGTCGAGCGGTGCTGCCGACTCTCGCTCTGGTGTGCTTTCTCCAGCACGCCCTGCTCGTGCTGGAAGCGTACTTGATGCTGAGAG
>JBLNGI010000241.1:0-4312 GCA_050264615.1 Gemmatimonadota bacterium | reverse complement strand
ATGCGCGGCTGACCGTACTGGAAGACGAGCAGCACCGCCGACATCGAGATGATCGCGCCGAGCGACACGATCCAGCCGACGGTGCGAAAGCCGGCAACCTCGAGCGCCTTGGCGAGCGGGTCGGCCACGCCGAGATCGGTGTACTTCACCATGCCGGTGAGCACCGCGCCGACGATCACATAGATCAGCGTACAGATCGCCAGCCCTCCGAGAATCCCGATCGGCAGGTTGCGCTGCGGGTTCTTGGTTTCCTCAGCGGCCGTGGAGATGGCGTCGAAGCCGATGTAGGCGAAGAACACGATGGCGGCACCCTGGTGAATGCCGCGCCAGCCGTTGGGAGCAAACGGCGTGTAATTGTCCGGGTTGATATGCGTGAAGCCGGCGACGATGAACAATCCGAGCACGAGCAGCTTGATCACGACGAGCACGTTGTTGGTGCGCGCGCTTTCGCGCACGCCCAGGAGCAGCAGCCAGGTAATCAGGCCGACGATAAGAAACGCCGGCAGATTCACGAGGATCGGAATGCCCGCGATGTCGGGGGCGCTCTCCAGCAGCCCGTGGATCTTGGGATCGGGACTCAGGAGCGCGGTGCGATAGCCGGTCGTGATCCAGTCGGGGAGGTGGACGCCGAACGCACTCAGTAACGACTTGAAGTAATCGCCCCACGAGATCGCGACCGCGACATTGCCGACCGCGTACTCGAGAATCAGATCCCACCCGATGATCCACGCGACCAGTTCGCCGAGCGTCGCGTACGAGTACGCATACGCGCTGCCTGCCTGCGGAATCATCGCGGCGAGCTCGGCGTAGCACAGGCCGGCAAACGCGCAGCACACGCCGAGGAGCAGGAAGGAAAAGACCAGCGCAGGTCCGGCACCGGCGCGGACCATGTTGCCGGCGGCATCGTACTGGCCGGAGGCGGCGGTCCCGATGGCGCCGAAGATGCCCGCGCCGATGACGGCGCCGATCGCCAGCATGATGAGGTCGCCGGCGCCCAGGACGCGCCGCAGCGACTGCGGCGTCTCGAGTTCGCCGACCAGGAGCTCCGCGATCGGCTTGCGCTTGAAGAGCTGCCGCATCCGTGCCCTGCTTTCTTCTCGAGTTGTTACTTGGTGAAGACTACCGTCGCCACGTAGTCAACGTGCTGTCCATCACGAGTCGTGGCAGGGTTAAATAAGTAACCCATCATCCGTTTCGTGAATTCGCGACGATACTCGGAATCCTTGATTGGCGGTGTTACCTCAACTCGATTCACCACTCCTTCGGCATTGACCCAGAACCTGACCTCATAACGGCCTCTCGGCAGGCCGTCAGGCGGAATGATCGCCCACTTAGGCGAGGCGGGAATAATAAGAGCCTTTCCGCCGCCCGAGCCAGGTCCGGAATCGACGCCGACGCCCGTTCCCGTCCCCGCACCAATTCCGCCGCCACTCCCCGGACCCTGTCCGGGTCCACCGCTCGTCCCCGCGCCCGTTCCAACGGCGGCGGGTGGAGTGATCACGACGCTGGGCGGGGGCAGGTCGAGTTTCACCGGCTCGGGCACCGGGACCGCGGCCGTCGGCACGGTGACCGCGGGAGCTGGTGGAACATCGTGCGCCTGTGGCGTCGAGACCGACGGCAGTGTGAACCAGCTGACCGCCGGGCGGCCGCCGCCACCACCGCCGCCGCGCGGGCCGGTGCCACCGCCACCACCCGATTCAAACAGGGCTGCGCCGCGCCAGAGTACCAGGATCGCAATGGTGAGATGGGCGAGGAACGACAGCGCAGCCGCGCGGCCCCCCCCTTCGCCGCGCCGCGGGAGCGGGAGCTCGTAGCTGTCGAACACGGGGCGTGAGTCAGTCGGCACGTTCAATAGATACACTAGAAAGAAAACTGGGGCACGGTTTCAGCCCGCGCCCCACCAGATTCTCACTCATCGAAGCCGCTACTACCGTGCTGCTGCGGCCTGCTCCGACGGCGTAAAGCCAATAACCTGGACTCCCGCGCCTTTCGCGACGTCCATGGCGCGGATGATTTCCCCGTACTTGCGATTCGGGGCCGCCTTGATGAACAACAGCTTGGCGGGACGCTGATCGTACAGCTCGTGGAATTTCGCGTCCAGCTGCTCGAACGGCACCACTAGCGTGTTGATCGCATAGCTGCCGTCCGCCTTCAGCTCGAGCACGATCTGGTCGCTCGACTGC
Organism: Gemmatimonadota bacterium; assembly: GCA_050264615.1. Classification (GTDB taxonomy): domain Bacteria; phylum Gemmatimonadota; class Gemmatimonadetes; order Gemmatimonadales; family GWC2-71-9; genus 20CM-2-65-7. Next base: position 2,129 of record JBLNGI010000241.1, on the reverse strand, counting down.
TGCCGCTGGCGCGGCTGCTGCTTCTGCTCGGGCGGTACCTGGGCGTCGAACGTCCGCCGTGACAGCGGCAGCGTGATCATGAAAATGATGAGCAGCACGAGGAGCACGTCGATCATCGGCGTGACGTTGATGTCCGCGCTCAGCCCGCTGCCGCTCCCTCCGCTTCCCATGGCCATGGCTAGTGCTCCGGACGGGCGCTGCGTTCCTGTTCGGCGATCGCGGCGACCACGCGCACGCCGGCCTTGCGGGCGATCTCGAGCGCGGCCTGCACGCGCCCGTAATCGATGCCTTCGTCGGCCTTCAAATACAGAATCTTATCGATCGTCCGCACCGCGTAGAGATTCATCAGCTGGCCAGGCAGATCCTCGTCGCTGATGAAGCGCGGGCCGGTGTACTTTCCGTTCACGCCGGTGATGTCGAGATAGAACTTCCCGTCGCGATCGATGCCAAGCCGGATTTCGCCATCCGCTTCTTCGCGCGAATCGGGATTCTTCGCGCGCGGCAGCGTGGCCTGGAAGCCGGCCGTGATCGCCGGCGTCACGATCATGAAGATGATCAGCAGCACCAACATCACGTCGATCATGGGCGTGACGTTGATGTTCGCCGCAACCACACTTTCGGTCTTCTTCGCGCCCCCCATCGCCATTGGCCGCTATCCTTTGATCGGGCCGCTGGTCTGCGACGTCTTCTGCGTCTGGAATTCTTTCGTGAAGATCGACCGGCCGAACTCGCTGCCGACGCTCTTGATCAGGTAGTCGATCAGCTCTTTCGACGTGTAGGTCATTTCGACCGTCAGGAAGTCGATCTTGGTGCTGAAATAGTTGTAGAGCCACACCGCCGGGATCGCGACCAGGAGACCGAACGCCGTGGTGATGAGCGCTTCGGCGACGCCGCCCGTGATCGCGGCGAGCGAGCCCGACCCGCCGGACGCCGACATGCCCTGGAACGCGGTGACGATCCCCATCGTGGTGCCGAGCAGACCGACGAACGGCGCGGTCGCGCCCGTGGTCGCCAGAATGCCGAGACCGCGCTTCAGTTCGGCGGTGATGATCAGCATCTGCCGCTCGACGGCCCGCTCGGCCGAGTTGATGTCGGCGGCGGTGATGGTCGCGCGGTCACGCAGCAGCGGCTTCACTTCGGCGAGCGCCTCACCCAGCACGCGCGCGACGTGACTCTTCTTGTTCTTCTCGGCCAGCGCAATCGCGCCGTCGAGCTGCTCTTCCTGGAGATAGCGCGAGAACTCAGGCGCGAACTTGCGGGTCTCCTTCTGCGACTTGCGCAGGTACAGCTGCTTCGAAATGCTGACCGCCCACGACCAGGCCGACATGACGAACATGACAAGAACAATGCCTTTGGCGAACAACCCCATCGACGCCCACAGTTCAGCGTAACTCATCGTGTCTCCCTATCTCTTGATCGTGAAGTCGATCGGCAGATTGACCAACACCCGGACCGCGCGCCCGTGCACCCGCGCCGGCCGGAACAATGCCTTCAATACCATTTGCTTCGCGGGCTGATCGAAACCGGGGTTCGGACTCTGAATCACCTTGACCGACGGCGGCTCCGCGCGTCCCGACGTATCGATGATTGCCTGAACGAGCACACGCCCCTGCACCCCGGCCTGACGCAGCAGATCGGGATACTGCAGCGGCGGCCGCGTCAGCAGCTCGGGCCGCTCCTCAACGACCGATTCCATGAACACTTGATCCGCCGACGGAACGATACCCGTGCCGATGCCGCCCTCGACGCCCGTGCCGGTGTAGTCCTTGGGGTCGAAGTGCTCCTGGAGATTGATGGGCGGGATGTTCGTCGGAATGTCGGTAGGCGCGACGACCGTCTGGAAGCCCTTGAGCTGCGGAACTTCCACCACGGGCGGCTGCTCCTCCGGCTTCTTTTGCTCGTCCTGATTCAGGAACACCATCGCCGTGTCGACGACCGTGTCATCATTCTTCTCGCCCGCGGTCAGCGTAGCGACAACCGCGCCGAGCACGATCACACTGTGGCCGATCAGCGACACGAAGCCGAGACCAAGCGCACCCTTCTTGTTCGACTTGCGATTGGACTCGATCAAGTGGTTGAACACCCATCTCCTCCAGGCTGTAGGGGGTTACTGGCTACCAGTAATAGTA
>JBLNGI010000240.1:0-3059 GCA_050264615.1 Gemmatimonadota bacterium | reverse complement strand
AAGGTCGTCGAGAAGGTCCGGTCGCTGTCCGCGGTTCTGCACCGATGACGTCGGACGGTCGGACGGCCGGACGGCCGGACGGCCTGACGGGCCGCGTCTTGGTGGCCATGTCCGGAGGCGTAGATTCGTCCGTCGCCGCCGCATTGCTCGTCGAGCAGGGTTACGAGGTCATCGGGGCGACGATGAAGTTGTTCTGCTACGGTGACAGCGTTCCCGATCGGCCGTGCTGCTCGCTCGATTCCATCACCGACGCGAAGCTCGTGGCGCACAGGCTCGGCATTCCGCACTACGTCCTGAATCTCGAGGATCGCTTCGGCCACGACGTCATCGACAACTTCGTGGCGGAGTATGCGCGGGGGCGGACGCCGATCCCCTGCGTGCGCTGCAACTCGTTCACGAAGTTCCGCGACTTCCTGTATCACGCCGACGCGCTCGAGTGCGATGCGATCGCGACCGGACACTACGCGATCGCGCGGGACGGCGCGCTCTATCGCGGCCGGGACCGCCAGAAGGATCAGTCGTACTTCCTCTGGGGCATCGACCAGGCGGTGGTGCGGCGCATGCTGACGCCTGTGGGCGAGCTGACCAAGGCCGAGACGCGAGCGGCCGCGCGCCAGCTGGGGCTGGTGACGGCGGAAAAGGCGGAATCGGTCGAGATCTGCTTCGTGCCGAACGACGATTATGTCTCGGTGCTGGAGCAGCATCTGCCCCCCGACGCACCCGCGCTCACGCCCGGGCCGCTCGTGACCACCAGCGGTGAGGTGATCGGCGAGCATGAGGGCTTCGCGCGCTATACGATCGGCCAGCGTCGCGGGCTGCCTGGAGGATTCAGCGAGCCGCTCTACGTCGTGGCGATCCGGCCCGAGCGGTGCGAAGTCGTGGTCGGCCGCGGCTCGGAGTTGTTCGGACACGACGTGTCCCTGGAAGAGGTCAATTGGCTGGTGGAGCCCCTCGCGCCCGGGGACATTGTGTGGGTGCAATGCCGGTATCGCGCGCGCGCGGTTCCCGGCACGATTGCTGCTCAAGCGGGCCATCGCGTCGCGCTCCGGCTCGCGGAGCCGGTGCGGGCGATCGCCCCCGGACAGTCGGGCGTCTTGTACGACGCCAGTGATCGCCTACTCGGCGGCGGTGTCATCACCTAGCACTTCGTTGAAGTGCGCCGGGTCACAGCGACTCGGGCCGCGCGCTGCGCAAACTTGAATTCTTCTTACAATTTCTCCGCTCGAGGAGGCAGTATGCGGTTGTTCTTCCGTGCCGGGCTCGGCATCGTGGTCGTCGTGGCTGCGGCGGCGTGCAACAAGGACTCCGCCAGTCCGGTCGACTTCGAGAACCCCGCGGCCGTGTCGGCGAACCTGGCGTCCGTCAATGCGGCGTTCAACAGCGACGTGTACCGCAGCTTCGGCGTCGCGACGTTCATGCTCGACGTGGCCACGGCGCCGGCGATGCGTCCGGCCGCGACCGTGCTCAGCGCGCTGCGGCCCAAGCTCGAGCGCACCGGCGCCCAGGCCTTCCTCCCCGGCCTGCTCCAGGCCGAGCGACTGAAAGCGCTGGCCCCGCAGCTGAGTGTCTCGGCGGCGCAGGGCGCAATCATTCCTGATTCGTTGTACGGCCGGGTCTACGAGTGGAATGACACGACCGACATGTACGAGTTCAAGGGCACGACGGTCAGCAACCTCAACGGCGTGCGTTTCATTCTGTATGCCCTCGGCATCGACGGCACGATCTTCGAGCCCGTCGCCCCGATCGGCACGCTCGACATCATCGACCAGAGCACCCAGTCGGTACTGAAACTCCACGTGCTGGTCAGGAACACCGCGGGCACGACGCCGTACATCGACTACACCGCCGAGGTCACGGGGACGCAGACGTCGGCACAAGTGAGCGCCTCCGGCACGATCACGAACGGGCTGGCCCAGCCAAACACCAAAACGCTGGACTTCGACGAGACGCTGACGGTCACCCAGACCGGCGCACGGGTCGTTGCGACGTTCGCGCTGAACGATCCCGCGATCACGGTGATTCTGAACGAGTCGCTGACATTCAGCGATCCGAACCTGATCATCAACGCCGATTTCCGGATCATTCAGAACTCGCAGACGATCCGCACGGTCGGCCGCATTACCGTGAACACCACGTCGGGGGACGTCGAGGCCGACATTACCGTCTACGTCGACGGGCATCCCGTGGCGTCGTTCAATGGGGACCCGAGCCTGCCGGGGACGCAGTGGGTGGATGCGGGTGGTCAGCCGCTGACGCTCGAGGACCTTAACGCGCTCGATGCTCTGTTCGATGCGCTCGAGCACTTCGATGAGGCGGTCTCAGGGTTGTTCACCCCGCTCGGGACCTTCGCGAACCTGTAGCCTGCGGCAGCACCAACTCCCCGTCCGGCTCTGGCCGGGCGGGGAGTTTTGCCTTATTACCTACGCGTGCTCTACAGGCTGCTCGCCAACGGGGTTGTCGGCGTTCATGCGCTATTCATTCTCTTCGTCGTATTCGGGGGCTTTCTCGCCTGGCGCTGGCGCTGGGCTTTTGCGATCCACATTCCCTGCGCGGTCTGGGGCGTAATGATCGAGTACCGCAGCGGGATCTGCCCCCTCACGCCGCTGGAGAACTCGCTGCGCGCTCGCGCCGGCCAGGAAGGCTACGGCGGCGGTTTTGTCGAGCACTATCTCGTGCCCGCGATCTACCCATCGGGGCTCACGCCCCGGGTTCAGATGGTCCTCGGGACGTTTGTGCTGGTGGTGAACGTTCTCATCTACGCACTCCTGATTCGTCGACTCACGCGAGGTTCCTGATGCCAACGCGCCGCCGCTTTCTCGGATCGCTGTTTGCCTCGACCACCGCCCTGCCCACGCTCGCCGCCCTGAAGAGCGACGCGCTCGCGCGCATCCTGCCAGCCGCGCGCTCGATCGACGGACGCGATCCCGCCGACGTCGCGCAGGACGAAGACTTCTGGCGCGAGATCCAGCAGGCGTTCGACATCGATCGCGGCATGATCAATCTCAACAATGGCGGCGTCGCCCCGAGCCCGCGCGTGGTCAATGCCGCGTTCCAACGCT
>JBLNGI010000239.1:0-10442 GCA_050264615.1 Gemmatimonadota bacterium | reverse complement strand
GGATCGGCCCTCGGTCCGCTGGTCGCCTACGGCGACGCCATCGCCGCGGGACAACTGGAAGGGCCCCGCGTGGCCTTCGGCGGCTTCCAGTTCTACAGCGATTGGGCTTACGATGCGGAAGACCAGCAGGGCGTGGAGCCCGAAGCCGATCCCGAACACGCGGCGCGCGCGGTCGAGCTAGCGCACGTGTTCGGCGCCCAGCACATCAAGACGCGCACGTTCCGGCGCTGGGACATCAACGCGCGGCTGGTCACGGAGGCGCACCGCCGGGGCATGCGCGTGACGGGCCACTGCGCGCACCTGTTGCCGCTCGTGGCCGCCGGCATCGACGCCAAGGAGCACGCCGGATTTTGCGACCCGCGTGCCGACGGCATCATCTATGACGATCTGGTGCAGCTCTACCGGGCGGCGGGTATCAGCGTAGTCCCGACGATTACGTACTCGGCGTTTGCCGTCTCACTGAACGAACGCCCCGACCTGCTCTCCGCCGACTCCGCCCTGGCGCCGTTCGTGCCGGAGCGCGCGGCGTTCGGCTGGATGCTGGGCATGGACTCGACCCGGCGCAGCTTGTTCGCCGCGTTCGCGCGGGACGCCCGCCGCGTGGCCGTGAAGCTGGCGCGCGCGGGCGTGACGATCGGCACCGGGACGGACATCTGGCAGATCCCCACGGGCGTGCACATGGAAATGGAAGAGCTGGTGAGGGCCGGGCTTTCGCCCCTGGAGGCCATCCGCGCCGCGACCGGCGGCGCCGCCGCCATCCTCGGCGCCGAACGCGACCTCGGCACCATCGCCGTAGGGAAGTGGGCCGACCTCGTTATCCTCGACGCTGATCCCGCGGCCGACATCCGGAACACTCGACGTATCTGGGCGGTGCTGCAGGCTGGCCGCGTACTCGACCGGGCGGCGCTCGCCGGGCGGGTGCGGCGCGGGAAGTGACGTCCCACCCCCAGACGGCGGCGTGATCGTCAGGGCCTAGCGCGATTATCTCGCCAGCACCAGCTCACGTCCCCAGCGCTCAATGGCCTGCGCCAGGTTCCCGAACTCGCGCCCCGCCTGTGTCAGCTCGTAGCTCACGCGCACCGGCGGCCCCGGATCGACCCGCAGAGTGAGCAGGCCACGGGCCTCGAGCTCCTTGAGCCGGGCCGACAACACCTTGTCTCCCGGGCCCCTGGCTCGCTCGGCCAGCTCGCTGAACCGCAGCGGCCCTCCCTGCAGCACGTTGAGGATCAACGCGTTCCACCGGCTTCCGAGGATGTCGATTGCGGTTTGGAACGTCTGGCACTGGGAATCAACCCGTCTGGGCATGGTAGGAACCTAATCGATACGCTTCCTGTTGGATAGTAGCACTCCAACGGAAAGTATGAGGGGAGTATGGCTATCGGTCTCTTGATCCTGCGCTTGCTCGTCGGGCTTACGCTCGCGGCGCATGGGGCGCAGAAGCTGTTTGGCTGGTTCGGCGGTTACGGCCTGGCCGGGACGGGCGGGTACCTGGAGCAGCTCGGTTTCTTCCCAGGAAAGCGTCACGCGCTGTTTGCCGGCCTGGCGGAGTTGGTCGGCGGCCTGCTCCTGGCCCTGGGTCTCGCGACGCCGCTGGCGGCTACCTTGATCATCAGCGTGATGTTCGTGGCGATCGCGACCGTGCACCTGAAACACGGCTTCTTCAACTACAACGAGGGTTACGAATACAACCTGACCCTGGCGGTGGTGGCGCTGAGTGTGACGATCATCGGCGCGGGTCCGGTCTCGGTCGATGCGGCGCTGCGGCTGCCGGACGCGGGTCCCGGCTGGGGTCTCGGCGCACTGCTGGCGGGCGTCATCGGCGGGGCGGTGCAGCTCGCCGGTCGCAAGGTCCCCGCGCCACAGAAAGCCGGCTAACCGGATTGTATCCGGCGCGAGCCTCGCCACCGGTCGGACCGCGGGTGCGGCTCGTGTTACGTGCTCCCTGGTCTTTGGCCGGGTCGTGGACCGCTACAGCGCACGGAAATGCACCGGGTCGCGGAGGTTCTGGAGTTCGCGGTAATAATAGAGCGGCGTCGGGCGCCGGTCCTTGAATCGCAAGGCCTTCAGAAACGCCAGCTCTGCCGGCGTGGCCGTGCCGCTGAGCGAGGGATCACGCAGGAACTCCACCAGCCCCTTCTCCCGCTCGACATCGGCTTCCAGCCGTTCGACGTATTCGAAGCGTTTGGTGGCTTCCGCGCGGCCGCGCTCGTTCGACGCCAGGGTGACCTCGAGCGCGAACGTGACCGCATCCCACTTCCACGCCGTGATACTGGCGTCCAGGCGGGCCCGCTGCTTCGGCGTGACGTGCAACACGTCGCCGCCCAGCTGCGCGACGTGGAGCAGCGTCTGCGCGACGAGCCGCTCGAGCTCGCCGAACGGCTGCCGCTCGATGATCGCGCGCACCTGCTCGCGCTGGGCCGGGACGCACTTGCGGAGGATCAGCTCGCGCAGGGCGGGGACGAGGGGCGCGGTGTCACCCAGCCGCCGCTTGAGCTCTTCCTTGAGATGCGCCTCGGCGACGCGGGCCAGCTCCCCATGGGGAAGCTTCAAAAAGCGATCCATGCGGTCGTAGATGTCCGTGCGCTCGGGGGCCGGCGGCGTCTTCTTGCGAGTGAGGATTTGCGACACGTAGGACTCCGTGACGTCGGCGGCGTCCGCGAGATCGCGCTGGTCCAGGCCCAGCTCGTCCAGCCGCTGTCGAATCACCAAGGCCACGTCCATATTAACTCACTCCGTTAACAAGATGAATTCATCATCATTTGACTTGACAAACCTAGTACAGTCGGGTACGTTCTGCCAGTTGGGTAGTGTCAGTGCAACGATGTTCACGGTACAGCAGGCAAGGAGTTCGCCAATGTACGCACGCAACGTCACGCTGCATCTCAAGGCCAACAAGGCCGCCGAATTCACCCGCACGCTGGAAAACGATGTGCTCCCGATGCTGCGCAAGCAGACCGGGTTCAAGGACGAGATCACGTTTCTCGGCGCCCAAGGCAATGAAGCGCTAGCGATCAGCCTGTGGGAGAAGAAGGAGAATGCCGAGGCCTACGGCCGCGACACCTATCCCGCCGTGTTGCAGACGCTGGCGCAGGTCGTCGAGGGCACGCCCGAGGTCGACAGCTACGAGGTGTCGAACTCGACGTTCCACAAGATCGCGTCACAGAATTCGAATCAGAGTCAGCCGATCGCCCGCTAAGCGGAGCGAAGAGGGAGCCGTCCATGCTGGAGCTGCACTGTCCGCGCTGTGGCGAGTTTATCGGCAATCCAGCAGGGATGTCGTACCGGGAGGCGTCGAACGCGACGCCCCCGGTCCCGGTCGTCTACGGCCCGCGTGAGCCCTCGCTGTGGGAGCGTCAAGGAGGCGGCGTGCATCGTATTCGTTCGGCGTCGCGCAACTGATCGTGAAACGCGCGGCCGCGCCGATTCTGTTGGCGGGAGACCGCGGCCCGGCCCGCTGTGCGGCGTGCGGCGAGAATCGCGAGTTCCGGACTGACCGCAATGGCCGCATCCTGGAGCAGTGCGGGTGCGGCTATCGGACGTATGTGGAGCAGCGCAGCAGCAAGCGCAACGAGCAGCCGAAAAACTGAGCCCGCTTCGTCAGCCAATCAACCCATGCTCGGACGCGTAGCGGACCAGCTCCGCATTAGTCGCGACCGCCATCTTCTCCAGAATCCGCGTCCGGTAGGTGCTCACCGTCTTGGCCGAAATGGCCAGTTCGGCCGCGATCTGCGAAACCGTGAGGCCGCTGCCCAACCGGCGCATGACTTCGAACTCGCGATCGGACAACAGCTCGTGCGGGGCGCGCTGTCCGCCGCCATCGAGATGCTCGGCCAGGTGCTCCGCCAGCGTTGGGCTGACGTACTTGCCGCCCCGATACACGCGCCGGATGGCTTCCAGCAGCTGATCGGGCGAGTGGTCCTTCGTGAGATAGCCCGAGGCACCAGCCCGCAGCGCCCGCACGGCCCACTGATCCTCGGGGTGCACGCTCAAGACCAGGACCCGGACGGTGGGGTGTTTCGCGCGCAGCTCGCGCAGCGTCTCGAGAAACAGACCGCCCGGCATCGACACGTCGAGCAGCACGACATCGGTCGCGGTGCGGTCGAGCGCTGCGAGCAGCGCTGCGCCGTCTCCCGCTTCACCCGAGATGGCTAGCCCGGCATCGGCTTCCACGATGCGGCGCAGTCCCTGCCGCACAATCGGATGATCATCCGCGATGAAGATTCGAATTGCCATCGAAGGGCTCATACCCCGTCTGTCTTGAGGGGAATCGTGACCACAATGGACGTGCCCTCGCCCGGCTTGCCCTGAACCATCAAGACGCCGCCGCAGGCCAAGGCCCGTTCCCGCATTCCCACCAGACCCAGCGAGCGCAACCCGCTCAGGGTATCGGGCGCGAACCCGACGCCGTTGTCCGACACGCCGAGGATCAGACTGCCCCCGGCCCGACGGACCGCCACATCCACGCGCGTGGCCTTGGCGTGCCGGGTCACGTTGGTCAGCGCCTCCTGGATGATGCGGAAGGCATGACTCGCCACGTCGTCCGAGAGCCGGGGGAACTCTTCGGCGTGGAGCGTGATCGCGATCCCGGTACGTTGGGTCGCCTCTTGTACGAGATATTCGATCGCGGCTTCCAGGCCCAGCTGGTCGAGCACGCTGGGACGCAGCTCGCTGGCGATCCGGCGCACGATCTGCATCGTTTCGTCGATGCGCTTCGTGATCGACTGATCGACGGCGCGGAACTCCCCGGACGTGCCGGTGCTCTTTGGGGGCTGCTTGCCGAGCCACGCCAGGTCGAGCTTGAGCGCGGTGAGCGCCTGGCCCAGCTCGTCGTGAATCTCGCGCGCGATCCGAGTCCGCTCCTCCTCGCGGATCGCCTGCAGCCGAACGGCGAGCGCGCGTAACTCCGCTTGAGATTGCTCCAATTCCTCCGCCGCGCGGACGCGGTCCGTGACGTCCCGTTGAATCCCGAAATGTCCCGTGATCCGGCCGGTGGGGTCGTAGAAACACATGTAGTCCCCTTCGACCCACATCGTCGATCCGTCGAGCCGTCGCTCATTGGTGATGCTGTGGGTGTGACCCGCGTCAAACAGCGCCCGCCAACCGCGGCGGCCGGCCGCCACGTCGTGCCGGAAGAAGTCGCCGGGTGTCAGGCCGATGAGCTCGCTCGGCGTGGCACGGAATTGCTGCGCCATCGCCGGATTCACTTTGGTCATGCGCTGATGCGAAAAGACATAATCCAGCACCGCGTCCTGGTCGACGTGTGATCCCCATTCGATCGGTTGATCGAGCATCATGAAGAAAAAACCGTCCTGAGACCGTTCGAAGAAGGCCTCCAGGAGGGCTAGGGTATTGAACTGGGAAGGATCTGACAGGGCTGCCGGCATCGAGTCTCCTGACCGTTGACGCTGGGGCCCCGGACGCGCCGGAGCCCCAGACCAACGCGAAATCTACCGCACCACGATCCGCCCCGTCATCGCGGCGCCATGGATTGAGCAGTCGTAGTCATATGTCCCGGGATGAATAATCGTCACCGCATAGCTGTCGCCCGCATGACTCATGACCACGCTGTTCCGGAACACCGCCGGGGGGATGCCCGTGGACCGGATGCTATGCGAGCCCGCCGCGCTCCAGGTCCAGGTGACCGTGCCACCCGCGTCGATCGTGTCCACGGCCGGGTCTTGCGTCCCGTTCGCGACGTTACGGAAGAAGTCGTTCCCCACGCTGACCTGAGCGTTGGACGGCTGACGTGGTTCGCCGTAGACAAAGTCGTCCATGACCACGAGGTCCTGCGTGCCGCCCGCGCTTACGTCGACGGCGGTCCCGCTCAAAGGTGCGTCGCCGCTGGTGATGACCACTCGAGCGACGATCGGTGCCTCGAACACGGCGCCGGTGAACGAGAGCAGATGCACGCCATCGTGGTTGGGCGCCCGCAGCAGCGCGATCCGCACATCATGCGCGTCGAAAAACTCGATCGTGGTGGATCCCACGCGATCGACGTCGGCGAACACGGCACCGAAACCGCTGACCAGCGCGGCGGTCGTGGTGCCGGCCAGCTGGAAGCGGACTTCGACTTTATTCGAGCCGACGGCCATAAACAGCTTCTTGGGCGAAAACGTGCTGAACTGCGCTGCGAAATCCGGATTGATCGACGCGAACGCCGTGCTGTCCACGCGCAAGCCCGTGCCTGGAGTGGCGTACAGGGCGCCGCGCTTGGAGTTGACGTTGAAGAACGTCGCCGGGAACGTGTCGACGTTCGTCAATGCGGCCGGGACGCCGTCCCAGTTGATTTCGCGCCGGCCGCTGTCGGCGGGCGGCGTGTTGGGAGCATTCAGGACCCCGCCGAGCGCGGCCCGAAATTCAGCCAGCTTGGCGGCGATCGCGATGCTGTCGCCCAGCGTCTCGAACGTGACGAAAGCGGGGGCGGGGGGCGGGGGCGGGGGCGGGGGCGGGGGTGGAACGCTCGTGGGCGATTTGTAACCACCGCAACCCACGACGACCGCGAGGGCCAGGAAGTGGGCATAGACTGTCGGCTTCATTGTGTGCTCCAACGTGAAAGGGATGTATCGCTGCCGCAGGTCAGAGTAGCGACCGTCCCTTGATGGAGGCATCAGCGTTGGGGGAGTTGGCGGCGGGAAGACAGCGGAACAGGTCTGTCAGACGGCGGACTACACGGGCCGAGCGCTGCTATATTTGCGCCCGGTCTCCCTATGAGTACTGTCGCTCTCGATCAAGAATCGGCCGCATGGCTGCGTGACCTCCAGGCGACCGGTGGGGCGCGCGAACACGCCATCGCGCGCCTGCACTCGCTGCTCCTTCGCGTCGCGCGCGGCGTAGCGTCCCGCCGGCGCGCGACGCTGCCGCGTCGCACGATCGAAGAGGTGGATGATCTTTGTGTCCAAGCCGCGAACGATGGGCTGATGGCGGTGCTCGCGAAGCTGGACACCTACCGCGGCGCTGCTCGCTTCACGACCTGGGCATGCAAGTTCGCGATCCTCGAGACGTCGGCTCGCTTGCGGCGTCACGCGTGGCGCCAGCGAAACGTGGAGCTCGACGACACAATCTGGGATCGATTGCCAGATGCGGCGCCGCCCGTCCTCCAGCGCCTCGAAAACGATCAACTGATCGTTGCGCTGCACCGTGCCGTGAACGACCAGCTCACCGAGCGACAACGGCTGATCTTTCAGAGCGTGACACTGGAGGATGTCCCGATCGATGTCCTCGCGGAGCGGCTCGGAACCTCACGAGGCGCCATTTACAAGACCCTGCACGACGCGCGCCGAAAACTCCGGCGGGCGTTGATCGAGGCAGGCTATGGGGAGCGTGTGTCATGACCGAGCCCTCTCTTCGGAAGTTGCTAGGCAGCCCTGCCTCGGATCCCGGATGCGAGGCCTCGGGGGAGCTGATGGACGAGTACTGCGAGTTGGTGTGCCGGGGTGAGCTGTTGTCCGATCGGTACGCCGAATTCCTCACGCATATGGCCAACTGCACCGCGTGCCGCGAGGACATGGAGAGCCTGCTGGCCGTCCTGCGCGAGCAGGAGGACACGAGCACGGGGTAAGATTTGGAACAACCGCGCCGCTAACTGGGGAACGCAATCCTCGGGGCAGCCGCGGTGGACAGTGAAGCCCCTCACCAGCCACGGATGACGGGATCTCATCCATGGCGCTCGCAAGGAGCTTCAAACGTCCAACGACGCCACGCTCGTCAGCTACGGATGCATCGCGGTCGACGCGCTGAACATCGCCTATCGCGAAGCCGGAAACCCCGCGAACCCCAAGCTCGTCCTGCTGCACGGCTTTCCGGCATCGTCCCACCAGTACCGCGACCTCATCCGCGTGTTGGCGGACCGATTTCACCTGATTGCGCCGGACTATCCTGGCTTCGGGCTCAGTGACACTCCCGATCCGGCGACGTTCGCCTACACGTTCGACCACATCGCCCATGTTATCGAGCGCTTCCTCGCGCTGAAGGGCTTCGACCGGTACGGCCTGTTCGTACAGGACTACGGTGGACCGGTGGGGTTCCGCCTCATCGACCGCAAGCCCGACGCCCTCGAGTGGCTCATCATCCAGAACGCGAACGCGTACGAGGTCGGCTTCACCGGGGCATGGGACGGCCTTCGCAACGCCCTGTGGAAAAAGCGGTCGCCCGAGACGGAAGGGCCACTCCTCGGATTCCTCCGACGCGAGACCATCAGGACCATCTATCTGCACGGCGCGAAGCGACCCGAGCTCGTGAGTCCCGATGCCTGGGAATCGGACGTCGCGTTCATGCAGCGGCCCAACGTGGAACAGGTGAATCTCGACCTGTTCTATGACTATCGCACGAACGTTCCGCTCTATCCCAAGTGGCAGGCGTTCCTGCGGGAGCGGCAGCCGAAGACGATCATCTTCTGGGGGCAGGAGGACCTGTTCTTCACGCGTCAAGGTGGCGACGCCTACCTGGCCGATCTCCCGGCCGCCGAGATGCACCGGCTCGACGCCGGACACTTCGCTGTCGAGGATCACCTCGACTACATCGCGACGCAGATCCGGCGATTCTATTCGGAGCGCGTGGCGGGACCGAAACGCGGCGTTGTCAGCCGCTCTGCAACGAGCCTCTAATCTCGAAGCTCGAGTCTTTCATCCCGAAGGAGGATCTCTAGTGTCTCTCTTGCATCTGGCGACGCTCATGCTGGTCACCGCTCCGACCACGCCCGCATCGCCCGACTCGGTCCCGTTGTACGCCAACCTTGGCGCGCATCACCATGAAATCACAACCCGGGTCGCGAAGGCCCAGCAGTACTTCGACCAGGGGCTGCGACTGGTGTTCGGCTTCAACCACGCTGAGGCGATCCGCGCGTTCGCTGAGGCTGCCCGGCTCGATCCCAGTTGCGCGATCTGCTACTGGGGCGTGGCGGTGGCGTACGGCCCTCACGTCAACGCGCCGATGGATTCGGCGAGCGGCATCTCCGCGTACGCCGCCGTGCAACAGGCCCTTGCTCACCTCGCTCAGGCGAGCGCGCGTGAGCAGGCATACATCCGTGCCGTGGCGAAGCGCTATGCCCAGGTGCCCCCGGCGAATCGCGCCGGGCTCGACTCGGCGTACGCGCGGGCCATGGGAGAGGTCGTCGCGAAGGATTCGGACGACCTCGACGCGGCGACACTGTACGCCGAGGCACTGATGGACCTGCGGCCATGGAACTACTGGAAACAGCCCTCAGGCGAGCCCTACCCCGGCACATTGGAGATCGTCGCTCAGCTTGAACGGGTGCTGCGAGGCAATCCGAACCATCCCGGCGCGTGCCACTACTACGTCCACGCCGTCGAAGCCGTGCAGCCGCAGAAGGCGGTCGCCTGCGCGGAGCGGTTGGCGAATCTGATGCCGGGAGACGGGCACATGGTGCATATGCCGGCGCACATCTACATCCGAGTGGGCCGCTACGCCGACGCGATCGACGCCAACGTGCACGCGGTCCACACCGATGAGTCCTACATCGAAGACCAGGGTCCCGTCGGCGTATACCCCCTGGCCTACTACCCGCACAACCTCCACTTCCTCGCTTTTGCGGCGACGATGGCCGGCCGAAGCGCGCAGGCCATTGAGGCGTCGCGGAGGCTCGTCTCCAAAGTCGATCTGCAGGTCGCGCGCCAGGTGCCAATGGTCCAGTCGTTCGTTCCATTCCTGGATCTGACGCTCGTGACCTTCGGCCGGTGGGACGAAGTACTCCGACAGCCGCTACCGCCGGCGGATCTTCCCTATGCGAGCGGCATGGCCCACTACGCGCGGGGCGTGGCCTTCGCCGCCACCGGGAAGTGGTCCCAGGCTCAAGCGGAGCTCGACATCGTCAAGCAGCTCGCCGCAAGGGCCACGGCCGCTAACAAGCCGGTGGCCGACATCGCCATGCACGCGCTCATGGGAGAGATCGCCGCGCGGAAAGGCCAGACGGATGAAGCCATACGGCACTTTCAGGCGGCGAAGGGGATCGAAGACGAGATGCTCTACTTCGAGCCGCCCACGTGGTACTACCCGATCCGCCACTCCCTCGGCGCGGTGCTGCTGAAGGCGGGCCGGAGCGCCGAGGCCGAGGCGGTCTACCGGGAGGACCTCAAGCGGTTCCCCGAGAGCGGCTGGGCGCTGTTTGGTCTCATGCAGGCGCTACGGGCCGAGGGCAAGTCCTCCGAGGCTCTGTCCGTCGACGAGCAGTTCCGACGCGCCTGGGCGACGGCTGATGTAAACCTCACGGCGTCGCGGTTCTAAGTTCCAGCGCCGACGGTTCAGCAATAGTTTTTCCCACGAGCACCTGTCCTTGCGACAGGTGCTTTTGGTTTTGCCATGACCTTACATGCTCTTCAAGGGGGCCGCGCCGCTCGAGTGATCGGTCCCGGACGGCGCGACGACCATGAGCAGGATCCCCGCCAGGCCGGTCACCGCCGCGGAGGCCAGCAGCACCCCACGTTGAG
>JBLNGI010000238.1:0-7290 GCA_050264615.1 Gemmatimonadota bacterium | reverse complement strand
GGCGTGAGCGGATCCTCCCAGCTGGCACCCGCTAATCGCGTGTTCGCCTTTCTGCTGTGGTTTTCCGCGCGCCCAAAACTGACCACGTACATATCGCAAGAGATCGACTATTACCGTCCCTGGAAACGACCGGCGGGGATGGACGCGGTTTCCCCGACGAGCACGTTCGCCACGGCGCGCTATGGTGTAAGCGAGCGGCTGGAAATCCACGCCGGATTCGACAACCGGCGCAATGTGTTTCTGTATCGGGACTTCGTGAATCCGGTCACGTCGTTCGATGACGCATTCCGGCAGGGAGTGTGGGCCGGGGTCGGGCTGCGTCTTGGCCGCGGCGGCTTCGGTGGCTTTGACGTGCGGCAGAGTAGCGGTGGTACGGCGGGCCGTGCGAACTCCTACACGGTCTCGGCCAGCACCGACCGGCTCAAGCCGCTCGGCGCGCGCGTGCGGGCGCGGAGCACGTATTTCCAAAGCCCGAACCTCGACGGGTGGCTGCACTCCCTCGGCTTCGGGTTCGACCCCGGCAGCCGGTGGCACCTCGAGCTTTCAGGCGGCGCGCGCCTGGAACACGATGCGCTCGCCATTCCGGCCGAGCAGTCCATCCTGTGGGGGGGCCTGGATCTCGACATGAACGTGGCGGGTTCCTGGTACCTGATGCTGTCCGCCAGCGCGGAGCAGGGTGGCCTGGCAGCCACGGACCAGGTGTACGGCGGTCTCAGCGTCCGCTTTTAGGCGGTGAGGCTCGCGATGGGAACGTGACGATACTATGATGAATACTGCTATGCGCACGACATGGTTCGCATCAGTCCTGCTCGCGGTCGCCGCGTCCGCACTCCCGGCGCAATCCGATAGCGTCGCCGCGCCGCGCCCCCCGAAGCCCAGCAGTTCGCTGATCACGTTCGAAGAGATCGAGCGCGTCCGCGGCTCCGTGGCGAACGCGTACGACGCGGTCCAGTTGTTACGGCCGCGCTGGTTGCGAACGGCCGATCATCCACCGATCAAGGGCTCCGGCGAGAGCCTCCGCATGCCGCAATTCCACGTGTACCTGGACGACCACGAGATGGGCGACCTGAGCTTTCTCAAGTCCCTCCCCGCGGTGCAGGTCTACACCTTGCGCTTCCTGAGCTTGGCCGAGGTGGGGGCGCGCTACGGGCCGAGTAGCGGGCCCGGGATCGTCGTCACGCTCAAGCGCTAGGGAGCCGGGCGGGCGTTCCCGCCATCGGCTACGAACTTCCAACTGCCGTCCCGCTGGCGTCTCCAAATCGTCAAATACTTGCTGTACTGCTTGAGGCTTTCGATCTTCGCCTCACCCACCGTGCAGCCCAGATCGCCTGACTCGGCGATAACGGCCGCGACCGGCCACCACGTCAGGACCGCACCGCTCGGGAAACCGTCGAAGGCCGCGCCGATCGCCTGCCGCCCTTCATTCATTCCCGGGCCCCCTCCGAAGGAAATCGCGTCGTCGGTGGCATAGGCAAGGAAGGCCGGCTTGGCGCCTTGCGAAACTGACATCGCGGAGAACGACGAATCGGCCCGAATCAGTTCGCTCGGGTCTCCCGCGCCTCGCACCGGATCGGCCGATGCGACGCGGCGTGGAGCTGCGAGGGAGTCGCTCACCGCAACCATGCGCGAGCGCGCATATGCGACGATGCGCCAGCCGCGCTGGTCCTTCAGCCAGCACGCGAGATACTTCGCCCGGCTCCCAGTCGAGCGTAGAAAGCCGTAGGTGTAACCCAGCCGGCCGTCGGCGGACACGTCAGCGAATGCGGGAGTCCATGTGACCTTGCCCGCCGAATCCGGGGTCTGAAAGAACGCGCGGATCTTGTCGGCCCCACGGAGCAATGGCGCCCCCGGATGGAGATACGCCGCCTGCTCGCTGAGTGCGGGCAGGAACCCCTCGGTCGGGCCGAGTGCGGCGGTGCGTTCGGCGAGCGTTCGGTCGGCGGTGAGCAGGGCTTCGCGGTCTGAGGCACGGTCGGCGGAGACGGCAAGCAGAGAGACGGCGAGCAGCAGGTATCGCATCGGTGACCTCCGGAAGGTGTCCCAATCTGGTCGCGCTGCGCCGCCGGGCGTAGAGGGCATGCGTTACGGGCACGTGAAATTCACAGACTTCTGACCGTGCTCGCCACGTGGTCTCCCCTACCATGCTACAATGAGGGTGATGAAGCGGGCTCTGATCATCTTTGGCGCCTGGACGGCGGTCGCGCTGCTGTTCGCGATCCAGATGCATTTCCAGGCGAGCAGCAGCGACGCGCAGCCACGCTCCTGGGGCTGGATTCTGGCGTGGCAGCTCACGGGCTGGTGGACCTGGGCCCTGTTTACGGCACCGGTTTGCGCCTTCGCCGCGTGGGCGGTGCGGATTCGGCGCCCGGTGATGGTCGTTGCGACGCATTTGCCGGTGGCGGTGCTCATGGCGATCACGTGCGCGGGATTCGAGGGCGGCGTGAAATCGGTGCTGGGATTGTGGCGAACCCCGCATACCCTGCTCAGCGGCGTGACCGACGGGATCGAGATCTGGTGGACGTTCAACGTCCTGGTGTACGCCATGATCGCGGGCTTGTATCACGCCTGGCGCGCCACTCGGCTCGAAACGCAGCTCGTGCAGGCGCGGCTCGATGCACTGGTGGGACAGCTCCAGCCGCACTTCCTCTTTAATACCCTGCACACGATCTCGGCCTTCGTGCTCGAGGATCCGAAGCAGGCCAATCGAATGATCACGCGGCTGTCTGAGCTGTTGCGGCAATCCTTCAACCGCGAGCGCGGGCCCCTCGTCACACTCGAGGAGGAGCTCGAGCTGCTCGATCATTATGTGGCGATCCAGGAGGCGCGGTTCGGCGATCGCTTGCGCGTGACGTTCCGCGTGGATCCCCAGGCCGGATCCGCGGTCGTCCCGACGCTGCTGCTGCAGCCGCTGGTCGAGAACGCGATCCGCTATGGCGTCGCGCCAATCGGGGAGGGGGGGGGAGGCGTCGCTGAAGTCGAGATCTCCGCGACCCGCCGTGCCGACCGCCTCCACCTCGAGGTACGCGACAACGGGCCGGGCGTCAACGGCGACAAGCGCATCGACGGCAACGGCTCGGGGAGCGGCCTGGGCATCGCGAATACGCGCGCCCGGTTGCAGGAGCTGTATGGCCCAAGTCACCGATTCGAGCTGACGAACGCGCCGGAGCCCGGCCGCGGCGCGCTCGCCACCATCGAGATTCCGTTTTCTGACCATGCGCGCGGTCATCGTTGACGACGAGGCGCCGGCCCGGCGCCGGCTGCGGGGCGTGCTCCAGCAGATCAACACCGTCACGCGCATCGACGAATGCGCCAGCGGACGAGATGCCGTCGAGCTGCTGAAGCGCGGCGCTCCTGACCTCGTGTTTCTGGACATCCAGATGCCGGATCTCGACGGGTTCGCGGTTGCGGCGGCCGCCAGCGACACGCGCCCGCCGGCGATCATCTTTGTGACCGCCTACGACGAGCACGCCGTGCGCGCGTTCGAGATCCAGGCGTTCGATTATCTCCTGAAGCCCTTCGACGACGAGCGCGTCGTGGCCACCGTGCGGCGCGCGGAGGACTTTCTCGAGTGGATTCGGCGGGAGGCTTCGGCGGCCGGCGGTGGCAGCGCCGGCCCGGTGCTGCGGGGGTTCGGCGATGTCACGGTCGATTTCGCGACACACCAGGTGAAACGGGGCAGCCGCGCCATGGATCTGCGGCCCAAGGAGTACGCCCTGCTCGTGGCGCTGCTCAAGCGGGGCGGCCGCGTCGCAAGCCGGCTCGAGCTGCTACGAGAAGTCTGGGGTTACGCCGAGGACGTGATGAGCCGGACAGTCGATACGCACATCGCGATGTTGCGGCGCAAGCTCGAGGCGGACGCGGCGCACCCGCGCCACATCGTCA
Source organism: Gemmatimonadota bacterium (assembly GCA_050264615.1). Classification (GTDB taxonomy): domain Bacteria; phylum Gemmatimonadota; class Gemmatimonadetes; order Gemmatimonadales; family GWC2-71-9; genus 20CM-2-65-7. The sequence goes on along the minus strand of JBLNGI010000238.1, from coordinate 3,408 downwards.
CCGTCCGGACGTTCGGGTATCGCATCGAGCGTTAGCGAAACAGGAAACGATCGGCGATCCGCTCTGCGATCGCCTGAGGTTCGCCGCTGGACCGATTGGTGAGAATGACGATCGTGAGCTTCTGCTCGGGAAAGCGCAGGATCGCGTTGCGAAAGCCACTCGTCTCGCCCGTGTGGCGCCAGCGCGTTTCGCCCCGATAGCGATCGACGAACCAGCCGAATCCATATTCACTGGGGCCCCCGGGCAGCACCGGAGGGGTCGTCGCTTCCGCGAGCGCGGCGCGGTCGATGAGCGTCGCGCCCGCAAGAGCCCGGTCCCACCGCACCAGGTCGTCGACATTCGAATAGATGCCTCCATCGCCAAGCGTCGCGCTGGTCACGCTCTGATCGGTCTGCACGAACGAACCGCTGCGTGGCGAGTAGCCGTACGCGCGGCGCGGCACCGTATCGGCGCCTTCGACGTGGGCGACCGATGACTCCATCCCGACGGGGACGAAGATCCGCGCGCGCAGAAACTCGGGAAACGGCATTCCCGCCACGCGTGCGACAATCATGCCGAGCAGCACGTAGCCGGAATTGCTGTAGCAGTAGGCCACTCCGGGCGGGGTCGAGAGCGAGTCCTTGGACGCGACCAGCGTGAGCACATCGTCATCGGTGAGCTGCGTGGTGCGGTTCTCGGGAATCAGTGCTTCGTAGTCCCAGATTCCCGATGTGTGATTGAGCAGGTGGCGCACCGTGATCGCCCGCGTGGCGGGTGGCAGCTCGGCGAGGAAATCGCGGATCGGCTGGTCGTAGCGGAGCTTGCCCTCCTTCGCGAGCAGCATGATCGCCATCGCGGTGAACTGCTTGGACACCGAGGCGAGCCGGTAGCCGGTTTCCGGCGTGGCCGCGATGCGGCGCTCGAGATCGGCCATCCCGTAGGCGCGTCGCACCACGACCTGGCCGTTCTGGACCACGACGACGCTGGCGCCTGGAACGGCGCTGCCCGTGTACGCCGCAAACAACGCATCCACCGCCCGACCGTCGTCAGTCGTCACGCGAGGTGTCCCTCCGGTGGCGCAGGCCGCGCACAGCGCGAGCGTCAGGGTTTGGCAGCCGCGTACCACGCGTTCCAGATCTCCGGGGCGGAGCCGATGGTCAGTTGTTGCTGGTTGCGCACCAGCGGCATGTTCAGCAACAACGGTTCCAGGCTGAGCTTCTCGAGCCAGCGCTCGTCGCCGAGGATCGCCGAGCGCAGCCCCAGCTCGGCAAAACGTTTGGACTCGCGGTCGATCAGCGCGGCGATGCCGAACTTCTGCGCGAAGCGCCGCAGCTCGCCCATCGACGCCGCCTTCTCGTTCAAGTCGACGAAATGCACCTTGATGCGCCGCTCGGCGAAAAACCGGAGCGCTGCGCGCGTGTCGGAGCTCTTGCGGGTGCCGAAGACCTGTACTTCCATCGCGCCGTAATATATTCCCCGCCACCATGAGCCCCAGGTCCAAGATCATCGTGGCCGCCGTGCTGTTCTCGACGGGCGGCGCCGCCATCAAGTTCTGCGGGTTCGGCGCGTGGCAGGTCGCGGCGTTCCGCGCGACGATCGCCATGGCCACGATCCTGATCGTGTTGCCCGAAGCGCGCCGCGGCTGGTCGTGGCGGACCCTGGTCGTCGGCATCGTCTACGCAGCCACGACGCTGCTGTACGTCCAGGCGAACAAACACACGACCGCGGCGAGCGCGATTTTTCTTCAGGCGACCAGCCCGCTCTTCATTCTGCTGCTCGCGCCGCTGCTCTTGGGTGAGCATGCCACGCGGCGTGACCTGTGGCAAATGGGGGTCATTGGGGCCGGTTTGGGCCTGTTCTTTCTGGGGATGGACCAGCCGTCCGCCACCGCGCCCAATCCCGCGTTGGGGAATGCGCTCGCGTCGATCTGCGCCGTGACCTGGGCGTTTACCGTCATCGGATATCGGTGGCTCGCCGCGCGCGGGTCGTCAGTCGCGGCGGCGGCGGTCGCGGGCAACGTGACGGCGGCGCTGATCGCGTTCGGGATGGCGCAGCCGCTCCTCCCCGGACGCCCGATCGATTGGGGTGTCGTGGTGTTCCTGGGTGTGTGCCAGCTCGGGATCCCCTACCTGTTCCTGGCGCGCGCGGTGACGCAGGTGCGCGCGATCGAAGTGAGTCTCTTCCTGCTCATAGAGCCGGTGCTGAATCCGATCTGGGCGTGGCTCGTGCACGGTGAAAAACCGGGACCTGCCACGCTGGCGGGTGGCGCGCTCATTCTGGGCGCAACGGCTGGGCGCGTATGGTTCGACGTACGCCGGTCGGCGCGGGAATCGGTCGCGGCATAAAAACGGGCCCGCTGATTCGCGGGCCCGTTTTTCACTCTGAGCGAGCTACCGAACCGCTCTCAGCGCGTTTACTCGTCCTCCGCCGTAGAAATCATCGTTCCCCGGCTTGCCGAGGTCGTCGGCCGAAGCGCGCAGGCGCGCTTCGACGGCGGCGGGGCCGATGCGCCCAAACCTGCCGATGATCAACGCGGCCACGCCCGCAACCGCGGGCGAAGCCATGCTCGTGCCGGCGGCCCAACAGTAGTTGCTGTTGGTGGCGCCGCTCCCGCGACACGGCGCCATGACCATGTCGAGAACCCAGCAGAATTGCACGATCGATCCAGAGGGATTGCGTGGCAGGACACAGACGGCATTGCCAGGCAGCTGGAAGTCGCCGCCCCCTGCGGCGAAACTCACCGCGGATTGGCCGAAGTTCGTGTACGACGCCGGCCGATCGAAATTCGTGGCGCCGTTTGCAAAACCGACGGGGCCCGTGGCGGAGACGGCGATGACGTGCGGCGCCATCGCCGGCAAGAACATGAGATCGTTGGTCTCGTCGAGATTGGTGGCCGAGTTGCCGAGAGCGGCGATCACGGTTACGCCGCGTTGGTAGGCGTAGGTGGTCGCCTTGCCGATGGCGCGCTGGAGCTGTGCAGCGCCCCGTGCCGTGTGGATCACCTTTCCGGTAGTATCCCGTATCGCCTTGCCCGCCGTGTCCCGCGCCTGATGCTCGAAGTCGGCGCCGAGGCTCATGTTGATGATGTCGGCACCGGCACCGCCTTCGGACATCGGCGTCGCCGCGTACACGATCGCGTTGAGAATCCAGGAGAACGCGCCACTGCCGCAGTTCAGCACTTTGACACCGATGATGGTCGCCCCCGGAGCGATGCCCACCGTCCCGATGTTCGAATTACCAGGTCCACCCGGCGCCGCGATGATCCCGGCGACGTGAGTGCCGTGCCAGAATGTGTCCGTGCTGTCGCACGCGCCCGTCGAGCGGCGGCGCGAAAAATCGGCGTTGAATGGCACGAAGTCGGTCGGGTCGGGCGTCAGCGCGTCGGGTACGAAGGAACGTGAGCGGGCGACGTCGAGATTCGGTGCGATG
>JBLNGI010000237.1:0-10011 GCA_050264615.1 Gemmatimonadota bacterium | reverse complement strand
ATCCAGGTGCTCCAGAGCGTCAGCTTCGTCATGAAGGACGGTCGCGTGTTCAAGCGCGACGGACAGGTCCTGGGCCGGAGCGCCGCCGGAGTGCCGTGAAGCGGTTCCCCGCGTTCGATCCACCGGAATACGTCGACTGGAAGCCCGACCCCAAGCTGGTCCGGGCGTTCCGCTCCACGATCGAGACAAATCCGGAGCGCGCCGAGATCATCCAGTCCCTAACTCCCAACTCCAAACTCCTGTTGTACAAAGGCCTCCTCCGCGCGCGCCTGCACGACATCGAGCTGAAGCGCTGGGTCCGCACGGGAGTCATATCCAAAGCGTGGCTCGGCACGGGCGAAGAAGCCACGACCGTGGGTCCCGTCCACGCGCTGGAGCGCGGCACGGACATCGTCGCTCCGATGATCCGTAACGCGCCGGCATGCTGCGAGATGGGGATGCCGCTCGCCGACATGCTGCGCGCCTATCTGGCCACGGCGGATTCACCCAGCCGCGGGCGCGACCTGCACGTCGGCTCGATGCAGTACGGCGTGCTGCAGCCGATTTCCCATGTCGGCGATATGGTGCCCGTGATCGCCGGAATTGCGCTCACGTTCAAGATCAAGCGCGAGCCGCGGGTGGCGCTCACCTGGGTGGGAGACGGCTCCACCAAGACCGCCGCCGCGCACGAAGGCACCAACTTCGCCGCGGTGCAACACGTGCCCGCCATCTTCATCATCGAAAACAATCAGGTCGCGCTCGGCACCAGGCTCGCGCAGCATCATGTACCGGCCGATTTCAAGGATTGGCCGGCGAGCTATGGCGTGTGGGGCGCGGTGTTCGACGGCAACAACGTGGTCGACGCCTACGCGGCTACACGAATCGCCGCCGAGCGGTGCCGGCAGGGGAACGGTCCGGCGCTGCTCATTGCCGAAACGTTCCGGATGGGCGGGCACGCGACGCACGATGAGCGCGAAGCCCGCGAAACGTTTTCGCCCGAGCTGTTTACCAAGTGGGGCAAGCGCGACCCCATCGGTCTCTACGAGGAGTACTTGAAGGAGGAAGGGATTTCCGCGAAGGTTCTCGGCGAAGCGGAACGCGAGATCACGGAACAGGTGGAGCGTGCGGCCGCCGACGCGCTGGCGAGCCGCGCCAACATGCCGGAGGGCGCGACCGCCCTCGAGGGAGTGTATGCGAGTCGCAACTAGCCTGGTGTTGCTGTTCATCGCCTGCCGCAGTCCCCAACCCGCCGCGGGCCAATCCGGACACAACGATCAACTGCGCGTGCCGGACGGGTTCAAGATCTCGATCTTTGCGCAGAATCTTCAGGGCGTGCGGTATCTCGCGCTCGGGCCGGACCGGGCCATCTACGCGTCCCAGCCGGCGTCGGGACTCATCGTCAAGCTGAGCGATCGCAATAGCGACGGCGTGGCGGACACCACGATCGGCGTCGCGCAGGGCCTCCATGGGCCGTTCGGGATCGCGTTCCGCGGTGACACGATGTACGTCGCCGAAGAGCGTGACGTGATCAGGTTCGATCCAGGACGCGCCCAACCCGCGACCGTGATTTCAGGCATTCCCGCGGGCGGACATTCGACGCGCACCATCCTGTTCGGTCCGGACGGCAAGCTCTATCTGAGCGTCGGATCCTCCTGCAACCTGTGCGATGAGCGCGATTCGCTGCGCGCCGCCGTGTCGCAGTTCAATCGCGACGGCTCGGGCGGCCGCATCTTCGCCAAAGGCCTGCGCAATACCGTCGGCATGGCGTTCCACCCCACGACCGGCGAGTTGTGGGGGAACAACAACGACCGCGACAATCTGGGCGACGACATTCCGCCCGAGCACGTGAACATCATCAAGGACGGCCGCCACTACGGCTGGCCGCAATGCTATCTGCCGGGCAAGCAGAACCCGGAGTACGGCTCCGCCGACTGCTCGCACGTCGAGCCGCCGGTGATCACGGTTCAGGCCCACTCGGCGCCGCTCGGGATCGCCTTCTATACGGCGACGCAGTTCCCAGCCGACTATCGCGGCGATGCGTTTATGACCCTGCACGGCTCCTGGAATCGCTCGGTGCCGACGGGGGCGAAGGTCGTGCGCGTCCAGGTGGACAGCGGTGGCCGGCGCGCAACGGGCGTAGATGATTTCATCACCGGGTGGCAGCGGCCTGACGGCTCGCGCTGGGGCCGGCCGGTGGGGCTGTTGGTGCTTCCGGATGGTTCACTGTTGGTGAGCGACGACATGGGCGGCAAGATCTGGAGGGTGAGTTATGGACGGTAAAAAGGACGGCCAGACGGCCAGACGGCCGGTCGGCCTGTACGGCATGCTGACGTTGGGAGCTGTTGCGTTGCTGGCCGTCTGGCCGTCCGGCCGTCCGGCCGATATCCACTCCGAATACGTGAAGTACACCAGCGGCAAAGACACCATCACCGCTTACCTGGCGTACCCCGAACGATCGCAGCCTGCCCCCGCGGTGATCGTCATTCACGAGATCTTCGGCATGTCGGACTTCATCAAACAGACGACGGAGCAGCTCGCCAAGGACGGCTTCGTCGCGATCGCGCCCGATCTGTTGTCGCGCCGAGGCGGCACGCCGGCCACGCAGGATTCCGCCCGCAAACTGATCGCGACGCTGAATCCCGACACCGTCACGATGGATCTCGACGCCACGCGCGCCTATCTCAACAAGACGAAGGCGGTGCGCAGCGGCGAGATCGGCATCATCGGATTCTGTTGGGGCGGCGGGCAGAGCTTCCGCTATGCGACCAACGCGCCCGAGCTCAAGGCCTTCGTCGTGTGCTATGGGCCGAGCCCGAGTCCCGCCGACATGGCGAAGATTCGCGCCAAGGGGCTCGGCGTGTACGGCGAGAACGACGCGCGCATCAATGCGGGGTTGAACGACGCGGCCGCGGCGATGAAAGCCGCGGGCAAGGACTACCCGTACGCGATCTACCCGGGCGTGGGCCACGGCTTCCTCCGGAGTCGCGAAAAGCCCGAAGTCGCCGACAGCGCATGGAAGACAATCATCACGTTCTTCCGGGGGCAGTTGAAGAGCTAGAACGCGCGGTAGGGGCGCAGCATGCTGCGCCCCTAACGGCGCGCCAGGTCCGTTAAGTACGCGCGGGCGCGATCGAGCACGGCATCACGCCCCGCGAGCACGTCGTCCACCCGCACCGCGACCTGGACGTCGGGCGCGATCCCCAGCCGGGCAAACTCGCGGCCGTCGGGGAAGGCGTCGCGCGTCACCGTCACCCGCAGCTGCCAGCTTACGGGGAGTGGTACGACGGTCGTCTGGCCCGTACTGCCCGCCGACGTTTCCCCGATGATCGCACCGCGGTTGCCGGCGCGAAATGCGACGAGAAAATCCTCGGCGGGTCCCGCCGTGCGCGCCGACACGAGCACGGCCACGGGGCCGGTGTACGGAACGCCTTCGCGCCGGGCCAGTGGCCAGATCGTATCGGACGGCGCCTGCAACCACGCCCCCGACGAGTCGGGTGAGTCGGCGCCGCGGTATGCCGGCCGGTATTGCGGCGTGCGCCAGCGCGAGGTGAGGAACGGCCGCTGGATGAGCCGCGCGAGGATCGCGTAGCCATTCTCCCGCCCTCCCGCCGTCCATGTCGTCTCGCGCAGGTCGAGGATCAGACCGCGGTGGCGCGGTCCCTCGCGGGCGGCCTCGCCGAGCGCGCGCGCAAACCGCTCCGGAACGTCGGCATCGGCGAACGAGCTGATCCGAATCCAGATCGCGCCGTCGGGCAGCGTGTCGGCTTCGAACGCGGGAGGTTCGAGCGGCCAGCGCGCGGTGATCGGAACGCTCCTTGTCACGCTGGCCCCGCGCTGCTCGCCGCCCGGCAGCCTCAGCAGGAGATGCAACGCCGTGCCGCGCTCGCCCTCGAGCATGCACGCCACGGCGCGCTCCCAGCGGCTCAGCGCGGTGCCCGCCGCGATCTCGGGCAGCACGGAGTCGCGGATCCAGTCGGCCGCGGGGATTCCCTGAACCGCCAGGATCTCGGCGAGGCGCTCGGGTCGCGCCACGCGCATCTCGTCGTTGGTCGCATAGTCCATGATGAAGGGCCGGCGCTCGATACTTTTCAGGGCGAGCGGCGGGCGCGCCACGCGGCCGGCGATGAACGGGGGCGGCAGGAGTTCGAATTGTCCGTCGTTCAGGAGCGCGCCCCAGCGGCGCAGGCGGCGCACGAACTGGACATCCGTGGGCACCGGCCGCTCCCCGACATACGCGAGGGTTGCGGCGAACGCCGAGTCCCAATTCGCGCGAACCGCGTCCCAGTAGGCATAGTTGTAGCGTGCTTCGGCCCAGAATCCGGCGGCGACGCGTTGCCGATCGACAGCGATTCCCCCGGTGTTGGCGAGCCCTCCGGTGCGCTGCGCGGCGAGGAGCGCGGGGAACCACAGGAGCAACCACGGCGTACGGGAAAATGGCATGGCCCTAATTTACCTGTTGCTGTTCGCATCGCCCCAATTGCTGCTCTACCTCTACCTGCGCGAGCGCCTCCCGCTCTCCGCGCGGCGCTGGCTCGCGCTCGTCTTCACCGTTTTCAATATCCCCTGGCTGATCGTCGCGGTGCGCATGTTCTCCGGCAGCCTGTGGGGGATCAGCCGGATTCCGTACATCGCGCCGTTCATCGCCTGGCAATTCTTAGGCTGGATATTCTGTGGGCTGGTCTGCCTCTACTTGCTGGGCAAGGGAGTGGTATGGCTGGTTGGTAAACTGCGTGAGGTGTGGGGTGTGGGACGTGATGCGCGACGTGACGCGCCGGCGACCTCCCAGATCCTACCTCCCAGATCCCACGCCGTTACGCGCCGTCAATTTCTCGTCCGGGCCACATACGCGTACGCGGCAGCGGGGGTTGGGTTATCAGCCTACGGCATCTGGTCCGCGGAGCGGCTGCCGGCCGTGACGCGCCGCATCCTGTTCTTCCGCGATCTGCCGCTTCCCCTGCATGGCTTGCGCATCGCCCACGTCTCCGACGTGCACGCCGGCATCCACATGCCGGAGGAAAAGATGAAGGAGCTGGTCCGGCAGACGAATGCACTCGGCGCTGACTTGATCGTGCAGACCGGCGACATGATCGACATCTCGCAGAGCTATATCCCCGATTACGTGCGCGCCTTTCGCGATCTGCACGCGCCGCTCGGCGTGGTGACCGTCCTCGGCAACCACGATCGCTATACGGGTGAAGACGCCGTCATTCGCGGCGTGCGCGATGCGGGGCAGGTGTTCGTGCAGAATGGCTCACACATCGTCGAGCGCGGCGGCGCGGCGCTCGCTTTGGTGGGCATCGATGACCCGCGCAACTGGCGCGCCGATGATCCGCAGCACGACGATCTCGAGCACGCCCTGGGCCGCACGCCGCCAGCCGGTGAAGCATTTCGAATCCTGCTCGCGCATCGCCCCGGCGCATTCGATGGCGCGATCCCGCGCGCGATTCCCCTGACGCTCGCCGGGCACATTCATGGGGGGCAATTCTATCTTCCGGTCATCGGATGGTCGCCGGGGCGCCTCATCACCAAATACGTGATGGGCCATTTCGAAAACGGCGCCAGCCAGTTGTACGTGAGCCGCGGGATCGGCGTGGTCGGGATTCCACTGCGCGTCTTCACGCCACCGGAGATCGCGCTGTTCGAGCTACGACGGACGGCCTGACGGCCGGACGGCCCCTAGGTCAAGCAGCGATCGATCGCCAGGCGGCTTCGATTACGAGCCGTACGCTGGTGTCACCAGGTTTCCAGTCTCCGGCCGTGATCTTCCGCAGGCCATGACTCAGCGTCGCGAGCCAGACGCCCGCCCACACCTCGACGGCGCCCGTCCGCACGGTGCCCTGCGCCTTGCCCTCGGCAATGATCCGCTCGAGCGCGAGGTGAAACTCACGCTCGGTCTTGCGGCTCTCCTCATCGAGCACTGACGCGAGCGGTTCGAGCAGCCCGATCTTGACGATCGCGGTCTCGCTCGCGGCGCCGTCCATCAGCGCAAGGGCGACCGCCATGAGCTGCGCGCGCGGCGTGCCGGCCTCGGGCTTGCGGGCCGTCTCCTGCACGACGCGCGTCGCCCAGCGCTGCGCCGCCCGGTACAGCTCGTTCAACAGCTGCTGTTTGCTCGCGAAATGGCGGTAGATCGTCCCTTCGGCGATGCCCGCCTTCTTGGCGATCTGTGCGGTCGTCGTGTCGTGGTAGCCGCGGGTGGTAAACAGCTCGAGTGCCGCTCGGATCAGGCGCTGCCGCGTCAAATCGGCCGAGCCGGTCGAGGGTGTCGAGGAGGGGTGCGTCACGGTGGCGAATCTACTAGCTTTCCGCCGCTTCATCCCCCATCAATCGGCTGGAGGCGTCGTCGCAATGCGCATGCTCGTCCTGGGCGCGGGGCTGCAGGGTTCCGCCTGTGCATATGACCTGTTGCAGCGTCCCGAGGTGGAGCGCGTCACCCTGGCCGACCTCCACCCGGATCGCTTGCCCGCGTTCCTCAGGAAGAAGAAGAGCAAGCGCCTGGTCGCGACTCGGCTCGACGCGAAGCGGGCCGGCGCCCTGCGCAAGCTCATGCGCAATCATGACGCGGTGCTGAATGCGCTGCCGTACTACTTCAATTATCCCGTCGCCAAGCTGGCCGTCGGCAGCGGGCTGCATTGCGCGGACCTCGGCGGGAACACGGAAATCGTCCAGAAGCAAAAGACACTCCACAAGGCCGCGCGGAAGCAGCGGGTCTCCGTCATTCCCGATTGCGGCCTTGCTCCCGGAATGGTCAACATCATCGCCGCCGAAGGAATTCGTCGCGTCGGCGACGCTGACAGCGTGAAGATCTACGTGGGCGGCCTGCCGCAGAAACCGGAGCCTCCGCTCAACTACCAGATCGTGTATTCGCTCGAGGGCGCGCTCGACTACTACACGACGCCCTCGTGGGTGCTGCGCGAGGGACGTCCCGAGCGCGTGGATGCCCTGTCCGAGCTCGAGGATGTGCCGTTCCCCAATCCCGTCGGCACCCTCGAGGCCTTCCATACCGGCGGGGGGATTTCCACGATGCCGTGGGCCTACCGCGGCAAAGTGCGGACGATGGAGTACAAGACGCTCCGCTATCCCGGGCACGCGGCGATCATGCGCCCCATCCGTGAGATGGGACTGCTCTCGCTCGATCCCGTTCGCGTGCGCGGAACGGAGATCGTGCCGCGCGATGCGTTCATCGCCGCCGTATCGCCCCAGCTCAGCAAACCCAACGGCCGCGATCTCGTGGCGCTCCGCGTGGAAGTGCGAGGGAAGACCGGCTCGAGGGTGTCCTGGCAGCTGCTCGACTATTACGACGAAGCGACCGGCATCAGCGCGATGATGCGGACGACCGGCTTTTCGCTCGCGATCACCGGCGTCATGCAGGTCGATGGCCGCATCGGTTCAGCGGGTGTGTACACGCCCGATGAGGCGGTGCCGTTTCAAGCGTACGTCGGTGAGCTCAGACTGCGCGGTGTGCGGATCGAGGAGGTTCAGTAGCTCCAGGCGGTCCCGAAGGTGATTTCCGAGCCTTCCGTGCCCCAGCCGGCATGCAGCGTGATGATCGTGTTTCGGAGCATGCCCAGCGCGACGCCACCACCCCAGGCGGTGTGCAGGCCCTGCTTGGTCAGCTTGATCGGCTCCCCCGGACCGAAGACGCGGCCCGCGTCATAGAACGCGAACAGCTTCACCTCGAGCACGCGCGGGGCCCAGATCACACCGTAACGTGCCTCGAGACTGGCGAGCAATTTCCCCGGTCCGACGAACCGGCCATCGTGATAGCCGCGCAGCGAGCGGCGGCCGCCCATCGCGACGAACGGACCCTCGCTCGATTCCATCGTCATCTGTGCCGAGACCGGCGGCGTCCCGGTCATCTTCTCGGCGCCGAGGCGCCCCGCGATAATCAGCCGCTCGAGTGGGTGCACGTACGCGCGTACTCCCGCCGTCGTGCGCGTGTAGCCGCGTCCCCAGCCGGCCAGGGCCTCGGCGAAGATGCCGCGGTGCGGGTCGGCCTCGAGATCACGTGAATCCAGGATGAGCCCAACGCGGGCCACCGCATCGCTGAACGGGTCCTCCTCGGGTCCAATTGTGCCGGACGCGACATCGCGCGCGAACACGCTGCCTCCCGGCAGCTCGCGGAAATCGGTTCGGTCCAGCGTGCCGCCGACGAGCGCGCGCAGCCGCCCCACCAGCCGGCGCTGGACCGTCGCCCGGACACCGCCCGTGACGCGGCTGACCTGATAGAAATGCGAGCGGCCGTCGGTGCTGTCGGCGTCGTACGGCGCGTCGTTGCCCTGCCCGTAGTACCCGAGGCGATTCGACCGGAGCAGGCTCAGCGTGAGACCGAGACGCCAGCCATCCCAATACGCGGGAGCTTGTGCGTCGAGGATGATGGCGTAACTGCCCTGCGTACTCGCGCCGATGTCGAGCGCGGCGCGGGCGAAGTTCGGCTCGGGCCGCTCGCTGACGCTCATGGGGCTCGACCAGTCATAGTGCCCCGAGAACCAGAACCCGTCGATCGAGCTGTAATAGAAGAATGGATAGAGGTGGTCGACCCAGTTCTTCCGCGGGTCGAGGTTCTCCTGGGCCGCGAGTCGGGACGTGCCGAGCGCCCCCCACCCTCCCAGCAGCGCGAGGATCAGGTACGCGCGAATAAGTAGGCCGTATCGCGCAGTTTGGCTTCCGTCCCGTCGTGTGCGGCGTAGCGGCTTGGATAAAGCGACGCCGAGCCGAAGTCCCCGCGCTTGTTCACCGCATAGAAGTTCAAGCCGAACTTGGGCCGGCCCCGCTCATCGAGCAGGCGCGGCTCCGTTGCCGCGACCACCCGCTTCAGCGTTTCGAGGCAGGCGTCGGTCGGCTTCATCCCGCGGCGCATGTGCTCGACCGTGAGGAACCCGCCGCAGACCTTGATGTTCGCCTCGCCGAGGCCCGTAGATCCCGCTGCCCCGACCTCGTTGTCGCAGTACTGGCCTGCGCCGATGATGGGTGAATCGCCCACGCGTCCCGGAATTTTCCAGGACAGTCCGCTCGTCGTGGTCACCGACGAGATGTCCCCCTGCGGTGTGACCGCGTTGCAGTTGATCGTGCCGGTCTTGGTCACCACCATGTGATCGGAATCGGGAACGTCGAGGAAATTGTCGGCAGGATTGAGATTCGCGCGCCAGCGCAACCACGCTTCACGCGAGTGCTCGGTCATCAAGTCCTCTTCCTTGAAGCCGTAGGAGAGTGCGAACCGCTTCGCGCCCTCGCCGACCAGGAAGATGTGCGTCGTGTACTTGAGAACCAGCTTGGCGACTTCGGATGGCGTCTTGATGCCTTCGAGGCAGCCCACCGCGCCGGCCCGTTTGGTGGGCCCGTGCATGCACGACGCATCGAGCTGAACCACGCCGTCGGCGTTCGGCAGCCCGCCATAGCCCACCGAATCGTCGCTGGGATCGAGCTCCTGGATCTTCACGCCCTCGACGATCGAGTCGAGCGTGTCGGCGCCCTGCATCAGCATGTCGAAGGCTTTCTGTACGGCGCGCAGTCCATTGGCGCTGGCGACCGCGACGGGTTTCGCGGCCCACCGGGACGGCGGAGGCAACGGCCGCGGTAGTCGCATCGCATGGGGAATCCCGAGTGCCGCGGCGGTCCCCACGAAATCGCGGCGCGAAAGAGACACAAGGCCTCCGAAGTCGAAGAAGTGGTAGTGGTTTTACCCACTCGTGTTACGACTGTCAACTTGCTATCGTTCCCACCCCGTGGAAATTTCGCTCGTAGTCCCGGCGTATAACGAGCGGGACAACCTCGCGCCGCTGCTCGCCGAAATCGCGGCTGCCCTCGAGGTGGGAACCGGGGGGGGGGCTGTCCCGAGCTACGAGGTCATCGTCGTGGATGACGGCTCGAGCGACGGTACGCTCGAGGCGCTCAAGACCCTGCGGCAGCAATACCCTCAGCTCCACATCATCTCGTTCGAGCGCAACGCGGGCCAGACCGCCGCGTTTGCGGCCGGCTTCCGCGCGGCGCGCGCGCCGATTGTCGTCACGCTCGACGCGGATCTCCAGAACG
>JBLNGI010000236.1:0-4073 GCA_050264615.1 Gemmatimonadota bacterium | reverse complement strand
TGCGAATCCCAGCCGCCGATCCCGCTGAAGTAGAGGAATCCGTCGTCGTCGATATGGGTGATCTGGATGCCGATCTCGTCGATGTGGCCCGCGAACATAACCCGCGGCTTTCCCGTGCCATTGAGCGTGGCCACGGAGTTCCCGTGTACGTCGGCGCGCACCTCGTCGGCGAAGGTTTTGACTTCGTCGCGCCACACGCGCGCGGGCGCCTGCTCGAATCCGGAGGGCCCCGGCGTACTGAGCAGTTTCTTCAGGAAATCCACGGTCTGTGTCGTCATGCTGTCTTGATGATGTCGTAATAGTGTTTATTGTTTACGGAGCCCGGTCCGATACAGCAGGAAGCCGAGCAGGGCGAAGAACACGAGACCGATCAACGGCGCGTTCGCGAACCAACCCAGCGCCTCGTGCAGGCGGAGCTTCTCGGCGAGCCACTCTGCCGACATGCCGCGCGCGCTGCCCCAGCCGGCAATCGCGGCAACCGCGATCCCGCAAATCGCGCCGCCCGCAATCAACCCGCTCGCGAACAAGACTCCGGGGCCCGACTCGATGTCGGCGAGTGAGCGGTTATCGGATCGGACTTTGCGCTCGACCAGCCAGCGCACGATGCCGCCGGCGAACATCCCCGCCGACGTGCTGAGCGGGAGGTACACGCCGACCGCGACGGGCAGCGACTGCACGCCCATCAACTCGATCGCGATCGTCAGGAATACGCCGATCAGGACGAGCGCCCAGGGCAGCTTGTGCGTGAGAATGCCGTCGGTGATCAGCGCCATCAGCGTCGCTTTGGGGGAATCGAGCCGCTTGAGCTCACGTCCACGATACTCGTGGATGCGGCCGCCGATTCCCGGGTCCACGACGTAGCGGATTTCGTGCGCCCCGGGATCGACCAGGTACTTTCCCGGCGGAACGCCTTGGGTCTCGACATACACGCGAATCACCTGATACGAGCTGTTGTCGATCGAGTCGGTGCCGCCGACGCCGAAGTGCGACATCGTCTCGGTGTGCACGACCACGTTGCCGTCGGCACTAGCCCCGCTCGCGGGGGCGACGAAGCCGGCCCGCGTCTCGGGGACCTGGTAGCTGTACGCATTATTCAGGAAGGTGAGCGTCCACCCCACCGCCAGGGCGGAGCCGATCGCGCCGATCAGGATGGCGATCTGCTGGCGTCGGGGGGTCGCGCCGACGAGGAATCCCGTCTTCAGATCCTGAGACGTATTGCCGCCGTTGGCGACCGCGACGGCGATCACGCACGCGACCGAGATCGCGCGCACGCGGTCGTCGATCTGATTCCAGCCGAGCAGCAGGAAGATGAACGAGATGGCGATCAGCGATGCGATCGTCATGCCCGAAATCGGGTTGGCCGAGCTGCCGATCTGCCCGCAAATCCGTGACGAGACCGTGGTGAAGAAAAAGCCGAACAGAATGATGAGAATGGCGCCGAGCAGGTTCACGCCGATTTGCGGGAGGAAGGCAAGCACGATCGCCAGCGCAATCGAGCCGAACACCGTGAGACTGATCGGCAGGTCGTCATCTGTGCGCAGCTTTGCCGCGATCGCCTGACCCAGGCGGCTCGCCTTCATATCGGCGAACCCGGCGCGAAACGCGCTCAGGATCGTGGGCAGCGACCGGATCAAGGCGATGATTCCGGCGCTGGCGACCGCGCCGGCCCCGATATAGAAGACGAATGCCGCGCGGATTTCCCCGGCGTCCATGTCCCGGATCAGCTTGGTGGTCCCGAACATCGGCTCGGTCATGGAGCTGCCGAACAGCTTGATCGCCGGCATGAGCACGACGTACGCGAGGCAGCCGCCGGCGAACAAATAGCCCGCGATGCGCGGGCCGATGATGTACCCGACCCCCAGCAGCTCGGGACTGACCTCGACCTTCACTTCGGCGTTCTGGTACGAGCTCAGAACCTTCGACGGGTATTCGCGCCATACCTTCAGCGCCGTCATCAGGAATTTGTAGGCGAACGCGATCCCGAACGCCTGGAACACCGTCTTGGCGTGGATGCCGCCCCGCTCGCCGGCGATCAGCACCTCGGCGCAGGCGGTCCCCTCGGGGTAGGGGAGGTTGCCGTGCTCTTTGACGATCAGCGCCCGCCGCAGCGGGATCATCATGAGCACGCCCATCAGACCACCCGCGATGGCAAGGATGGTGACCCGGGAGATATCGAGGTCGTACCCCATCAACAGAATCGCCGGAATCGTGAAGACGACTCCGGCGGAGACTGAATCGGCTGCTGAGCCTGTCGTTTGGACGATGTTGTTCTCGAGGATCGTGGAGCGGCCCAGCCAGCGGAAGATCGTAATCGACAGCACCGCGATCGGGATCGAGGCGCTGACGGTGAGGCCGATTTTCAGCGCCAGGTACACGTTCGAAGCCCCGAAAACGAGGCCCAGTAAAACCCCCAGGGCGATGGCGCGGGGGGTTAACTCCGCGGGGGCCTGCGTCGGCGGGATGTAGGGCTGGTGGGGTGCCCCCGCCTGGGCGCCCGGGGGTGCCGGATGGGCCGCTGGGATGCTGGTCATAGGCGGCACAATCTGCGCGTCGGATGGTCCCGGTGTCCAGCATCGGCGATCGCTGACGTGAACCTGCGCGGGCCCTGTGGGTATGGAGGGCCCCATGTCTCCATCGATGGACCCGATTCTCCACGATCTGCGCGCTGCGCTGGCAGACGCGTATGACATCGAGGCTCCCATCGGTCATGGCGGAATGGCATTCGTCTACCGTGCGCGGGAACGCCGCCTGGACCGCCGGGTCGCGGTCAAAGTGCTCCCACCAGAACTCGCCGCCGACGAGACATGCCGCCGCCGGTTCATGAGCGAGGCGCGCACGGTCGCGCGTCTGACCCACCCGAACATCGTCCCGATTTTCACCGTGGGCGAAATCGGTGGTTTCGTGTTCTTCGCGATGGCATACGTGGCTGGGGAAACGCTGGCGCAGCGTGTCGCGGGCCGGGGGCCGCTCGAGCCCCATCAGGCAGGCCGGTACTTGTGCGACATCGGAGAGGCCCTCGATTACGCGCATGCGCGCGGCGTGATCCACCGCGACGTGAAGCCCGACAACATCCTGCTGGACGCCGCCACGGGACGAGCACTGCTCTCGGACTTCGGCATCGCGCACCGGAGCCCTAACGTTGGGCGCATGGGGCTGCTCGGACGGCCCTCGGCACCGCGCGGCGGCATCGTCGGAACGGCGGGGTTCATGAGCCCCGAGCAGGCGAGCGGCGATGCTGTCGACGCGCGCAGCGACATCTACTCGCTGGGCGTCGTCGCGTACTACGCGCTCTCCGGACATCTGCCGTTCAATGCGGCAACGGACGAGTTGCTGTTGGCGCTGCACGTGGCGGAGCCGGCGCCGCCCATCGCCAGCGTCGGCCGGTGGGTGCCCCCGCGCCTGGCGCGGATCGTGGATCGTTGTCTCGCCAAAGAGCCATGGGCACGTTTCCCCGACGCTGCGGCGCTGGTCCGAGCCGTCGCGGACGCGGTGGGCGCCGCACCCGTGCCGCTCGCCGTGCGCGCGTTCCTCGTGCGGAGCACACACCTCGAGGCGCTCGCCCTGATCCACGGGTTCATCACGGGCGTGGTTCTGCTGCCGGCGGCAGTCGCCGCCTGGCTGTCACCCACCGACGAGACCGTGCGCCTGGTGGCGACCCTGGCGCTCGCCGTAGCGCTCGCGGCACCCGTTGTCGTCGCGGTCGTCCGCGTGCGCCGCCTGCTGCCTGCGGGCCCGCGCCTGGAGGACCTGGGGGCCGCGCTGGCCTACCGGCACGCGCGGCGGCGGGAGGAGTTGGCGTTCGTATACGGTGACGGGCCCACGAGCTTCGAGCGAATCATGACCTGGCTCGCGCGCGTGGCCCTGGTCATCACGGCGACGGGCGTCGCGGTCGCTTCCGAAGTGTTTGCGGTGCCGGTGCTGCTCGTGCCGTTGCTACCGTTCGTTGCGGCGGGAGGTGGGGCGACCGCGCTGCTCGCGAGCGTCATAGCGCGAGCCCGCACCGAACAACGCACCGATCCCGTCGGCGAGCGCAGTCTCAGGTTCTGGCGGGGGCCTCTAGGACGCGCGTTGTT
>JBLNGI010000235.1:0-4400 GCA_050264615.1 Gemmatimonadota bacterium | reverse complement strand
AGTCGTAATCCCACAGTCGCGCAAGTATCGAATCGAGCCGACGTGCACCGTATGCCCTTCCACGCATCCCGAGACGCCCTGGCCGGGACTTTCTTGAAACTCCGTGACGGCGGGCAGCGCTTCGTACCGCTCACGACCGGCGTCAGCGACCGCGTGAGCCAGGTGGTGGGACGAGAACTGCTCCACCGCGGCGGCGAAACGCAACACGTCGTCCCCCCCCTCGACGTGAGACACGCTCGGCTTTCCGAGCGTCAACGTCCCGGTCTTGTCGAACACGACCACCTGCGCGCGGCCGAGCTGCTCGATCGCGCGGCCATGCTTCACGATGACGCCGAGGTCCGCGGCGCGGCTGATGCCGGCGATCACGGCCACCGGCGTCGCCAGAATCAGCGGACAGGGAGTGGCGACCACCAGCACGGCGAGCACACTGGTCGGGCTGCCCGTCACGAGATAGGCCACCCCGCACATCAGCAGCGTGACCGGGGTGAACCACACGGCGAAGCGATCCGCGAGGCGTTGGATCGGCGGCTTTTCCTGGCGGGCCCGCTCCACGAGCAGCACGATCTGCTGGTACTGGCTCTGCGCGCTTGGCCGCAGCGCCCGCACACGCACGGCGCCGTCCAGGTTCACGCTGCCGCTCAAAAGATGCGTTCCCGCCACGGCGCGCAGCGGCAGCGGCTCCCCGGTGAGGGCGGATTGATCGACGGTCGAGGTGCCGTCGGTCACCTCGCAATCGACCGGCACGAGATCGCCCGGCCGCACGACGAGATCGTCGCCTATGGCTACGCTGTCGACCGGCACGTCGTCGACGTCAGTGCCCCGCAGCCTATGCGCCACTTTTGGCGCGCGCGCCATCAGACTCTCGAGCGAGCTCGACGCCCGCTGCATCGCGTACGCTTCCAGGGCTTCCCCGCCCGACTGCATCAGCACAATGATGACGCCCGCGAAGTACTGACCCAGGATCAACGCCGTGACGATGGCCAGGCTGGCGACGACGTCGGCCGCGAACTGCCCGCGGAGCATGCCACGCATCGTCTGAACGACGAGCGGAATACCGCCGAGGAGGAGTGCGGCGAGAAAGACGGCGTCCGAGCGCAAGAGCAGCCCGAACGTGAGACCAACAGCCGCAATGATTACGACGGGCCGCCGTAGGAGCGCACGCACCGCGCGCCGAACGGTTTGTGCGGGTGGCCGCATCACGGAGCGCACGGCGGAGCGGCGACGAGCCGGGCGACTAGCCCGCCGCGGCGAGCGCGCGAACCGGCACCGCCGCCCGCTGCGGCGCGGGCACGGGCACCACCAGCACGGCACACGGCAGGTTGTTCAGCAGCTTCTCGGTCACGCTGCCGATGAGCAGGCGATCGACCCAGCCTTTACCGTGCGAGCCGACCACGATGACATCGGCCCGCCACGCCGCCGCCTCGGTCACGATCGTCTCGAACGGATCACCTTCGCGCATGACCTTGCCCTGCTCGACGAGCGGAATGCCTGGCCAGACATCGCGCTCGATGATCTCGCGCGACCAGTCCCGCGGCAGCTCCGCGATGGCCGGCGGCGGATCGATCACATGCAAGGCACGCAAGGGGCTTCCCAGCCGCCGCGCGAACGCGACCGCGTGCTGAGCCGTCGGAACCGCCGCGTATGACGGATCGACCGCGACCAGCACGCGGGGATGGGCACGCAGCTCGCCCGCCGTGACGAGGAGCGGGACGGTCAGCCGACGCACGACCTGCTGCACGGTGCTGCCTCCGAGCCAGCGCCCCAGTCTGGAGTGGTGCTTTCCGCCGAGCACGAGCAAGGCTGCGTCGATCTCTCGCACGACCGCCTCGAGCACGTCCACCGTGGCGCCGGTGCTCACGACCATCGCATCGACGGCGGAAGCCGGCACTCGACCTCGCAGTGACGCGGCGACTTCATCGCGCGCGCGCCTCAACTCCGCGAGCTGGAGTGTTTCCGTCACCACACCGGTACCGGCGAACGCGAGGGCAGCGTTGACATCGTTGGCCGCGTGTACGAGCCGGCACGACACCCCTGCCGCCTCGGCCAGCATCCAACCGGCGTGGGCTGCCGCGACGCTCTCGAGCGAACCGTCCATCCCCGCGACGATCGGTTGCGTTTTCATGGGCCCTCCCTCAGTGGGCGACGGGGTACGTCTTCAAAGTCGTCGAGCGCCCGTGAAGGAATCCTGAAGGCCAGCCGAAAGGAGCCTTCATGAAGCAGGCTCAGAACGGCTTGAACCCCGGAGATCCGAACCGGGGCATCTGCAGATGGAGCCACAGCGGGTAAGCGTACGCGACCATCACGAGCGCGATCGCCACCCCGGTCCACAACCAGTAGCGATCGAACACCGTGCGTCCGGGCGCGACCGGATGCAGCGGCTCGGCCCACTCGATGCGCTGGGATGCTGTCCGCTTGCCGGCGAGCCGTGTTCCGATCATCACCAGAATGAAGAACGCCGCGCTCGTGAACAGAAACAGCCCGCCCACCGCCGACACGCCCGTCAGCCCGCGCCAGGCCTCGGCGACCGGACTGCCGCCGTAGCCGGCGTCGTACACACGCCGCGGCATGCCCATTAGGCCGGTGATGTGATTCGAGAACGAGAACAGCATCATCCCGATAAACCACAGATACGGCTGCACGCGCGCGAGCAATGCCAGCTCGAGCTCGCGCCCCGAGAGCCGCGGCACAAGCCAGTAGGCCGCTCCCATGAACGTGAGCGCGACCGCGCTGCCCACGGTCAGGTGGAAGTGCCCCTGAATAAAGGCCGTGTTGTGCACGACGGCATTCATGCCGAACGAGGCGTTGATCGCACCGCCGATGCCGCCGACCGCGAACAGGATCATGGACAGCGCCACGCTCGAGAACAGCGGATCGCGCCACGGCAGCTTGCCGATCCAGTCGACCAGCCCGGTCGCGCCCTGCATGCGGCCGCCGACTTCCATCGACGCGGTCACGGTGAAGGCCGTAATGAAGCTCGGAAACAGGATCGCGAACGTGAGGAACGTGTGGAGCAGCTTCCAACCGGAGGAGACGCCTGGATCCATGAACTGATGATGAAACCCGACCGGCGTGGAAAAGAGAATGAACAGCGCGAACACGAGCCGGGCGAGTGGATCGCTGAACAGCTTCCCTCCCGCAACGCGCGGCAGCACCGTATACCAGATCACGTACGCCGGCAGCAGCCAGAAATACACCAACGGATGGCCGAAATACCAGAACAGCATGCGCGCCAGCACCGGGTCCACGCTGCTCGTCCACCCCAACGACCAGGGAATCAGCTGGAACAGCATTTCTACGGCCACGCCGATCGTGGCAATGAACCAGACGATCACGGTCGCGATCATCCCGTGCATCGCGAGCGGTGCGGCGCGGTCGGGTCGCGTGCGGCGCCACGCGCGGTAGGACAACAGCATCACGGCGCCCCAACACCACGACCCGACGACCACGAGCGTGAGCCCGATGTAGAACGCCGGGTGCGCCTGGAGCGGGGGATAAAACGTATAGAGCACGGTCGCCTTGCCCGTGAGAATCGCGGCCGCCGCGGCAGCCGTCCCCGCCAGCGCGATCCAAAACCCGACCCAGGCGAGCTTGAACGGGGAAGGGTCCTGTTCCAGGGTCCGCGACACCACGACGTACCCGAACGCCATGATGAAAAACGTGGTAAACACGAGCGCCATGAGCACGCCGTGGGCGGTGACCGACAGGTAGTACATCTTCGCCGAGCGCCAGGGCAGATCGAGGCTGGCCCGCGACAGCGCCTGCATGAGCGCCATGGCCGACGCCACGCCGAACGCGGCGACCGCCACCCAGAGATGGCTCAGGGACAGCCGATCGGCGCGGGTCATGGCTGTGTCTCCACGATGAGCTTGGCCGCCATGAGGTGGTGTGACAGCCCGCAATACTCGTTGCAGACGATCAGATACTCACCGGGCGTCCGGAACACGGTGGTGAACTGACTGACGTAACCGGGGACCACCATGGTGTTGCCGTTGGTACCCACGATCTGAAAACCGTGCGTCACGTCGGCGCTCGTCATCCGGAACGTCACCGGCCGGCCGGCCGGCACCCGAACCTCCGCCGGCTGGTAGGCGAACATCATCGCGATCAGGACGACGGTGGCGCCGTGTTCGTCGACGGTGACGCCGCGCTTGGCGAAGCGGGGGTCGTTCCAGACTTTTGTGGGATCGATCGTCTCGACGTGACTGGGGGGTTGCAGCGCGCTGCCCGCCACGCCAACCGCGATCGTCGTGACGAACGCCACGATCAAAAAGCCGGACGCCCACATCCAGATCTTTTCGTAGAGGGGGACGTTCATGACGTCACCCCGCCACGGTGCAGATAGACGAGGAAGTAGACAGCGAACCACGCGGCGGCGAACACCAGGCCATACAAGCCGATCA
>JBLNGI010000234.1:0-14891 GCA_050264615.1 Gemmatimonadota bacterium | reverse complement strand
GGGGGGGGGGGGGGGGGGGGGGGGGGGGGGGGGGCGCCCCCGTTACCGCCGCAATGAACACCGCAGTCGTGCCCGCCATGCGGACTGCGAAGGCGCGCTCGTAGTGCCGCTGCGCCACGTGCACCACCACGAGTGCCAGCACCGCCGCAACTGCGGCCGCCGCGGTGGCGCCCACCGCCCAGCCTCGACCGCTCACGCGACCGGTGCTCCCGCGGCGTCGAACAGATACAGCCTGCGGCGATCGACCTTCACGCCCACGCGCGTGCCCACGCGGACGTCCGCGAACCCCGCGAGCCGCGCGACCAGTGGCTGGCCCCCCGCATTCAGGTGCACGAGAGTCTCGCTGCCGAGCGGCTCGATCACCAGGACATCCGCGTTGCCGACGCCCTTATCCACCGCGCACAGGCCCACGTGCTCGGGTCGGATGCCGAGCTGCAGCTCCCCGTCATACGTCGACAGCTCGAGCGGGATGGCGAGACTTCCGACCTCAACCACCCTTCCCGCTTCCCCCGACCCTCTGCCCCTCCCCTGCAGGACGTTCATTCCCGGTGTGCCGACGAAACGCGCCACGTGCACATCGGCCGGCCGCTGGTACACCTCTTCCGGCGTCCCGACCTGGCGCAGCCGGCCTTCGTGCAGTACGCCGATACGCTGGCCCATCGTCATCGCTTCGATCTGATCGTGCGTCACGTAGATCATCGTCGCGCCCAGGGCCCGATGCAGCGCCAGCAGCTCGGCACGGAGCTCGATGCGCAGCTTGGCATCGAGATGCGATAGCGGCTCGTCCAGTAGGAACGCCTGCGGCCCGCGCACGATTGCGCGCGCGAGCGCGGCACGCTGGCGCTCGCCCTCCGAAAGCTGCTCGGGCCCGCGGTCGAGCACGGCGTGAATCCCCAGGCGTTGCGCTGCTTCCGTGACGCGGCGCGTGGCCTGCGCGCGGGCCACACCCCGGATGTCGAGGGGAAACGCGATGTTTTCACGGACGGTGAGATGCGGATACAGCGCGGGCGTTTGAAAGACCATCGCCACGTCACGCTCGGCCGGCGCGAGCTGGGTCACAACCCGCTCGCCAATGACGACGTCGCCGGTCGTGGGCTCCTCGAGACCGGCGACGCAGCGCAGCACCGTCGTTTTTCCCGACCCCGACGGCCCCAGCAGGACGAGCAGCTCGCCGTCCTGCACGTCGAGATCCAGAGGATGCAACGCCTGCACGCCGCCGTCGAAGACTTTGCTCAACTGGCGGAGGGTGACCGACGCCATCCGGTTACACCGTCAGGGCGATAGGAACGCCCGCCCCAGATAGTACGCGATCGCCCACACGACGAATCCCGTCACGATCACGCCGGAGATCTTTTCGATCGGCTTGGTGGTCGCGCCGGTCGTCGCGATGAGCGCGTTGATCTCGACGAGCGCGATCAGCACGAACAGGCTGGCCCAGTAGGCCGTGAGGCTTCCGGCCGTGGGGAGCGTGTAGTGCGACGCCGCACCCATGTAAAACAGCATGGGGATCGAGAACACGACATTCGTGCGTGATGCCAGGAAGGCCCGGCGCGCGGCTGCAGGGGCGGCGGCGTTGGCCTGGCCACCGGAGGCGGCGGCTTGCGCCGAGGCGATCACGACCTTTTGATTGCGCCAGATCACGCCCCACACGTTGATCAGCATGACCGTGCCGAACAGCGCGCCGGTGAGGATGGTGACGGCCCACGGCGTCGACCACGCCGCTGACCCTTCCGGCGCGCGTCCAATCCGATCGCCGATGATCGCCGCGCCGGTCAGGAACGTGACGATTGCCGACCACCGAAACCAGGCCAGGGCCCGCGGGACCAGCTTTTGCGTCGCGACGCTCTTGGTCGCGGGATCCGCTTCGGCCATGAACGGACCCTGCACGAAGTTGAAGTAATACAGGAGACCGATCCACGTAATGCCGGCGAGGAAGTGCAGCCAGCGAAGCACGAACTCCGCCACGAGCGCCTCCGGGTGTGGGAGAGGACAGCACGTTTCGCCGAGCAAAATAGGGGAGGAACCGGTCCGCGCAATGCGGGGTTTGAGAGTCACCTTCCAACGGACGACGAGTCATGGCACAGGTTCGCGAACAGGGCAACACCCCGGGAGGGGCAACCGGCGAGACGCAGCATTCACTCCCGCAACTCCTCTACGATTTCGCAGCGCTCGAACCCCATATCGACGCGCAAACCATGCAGATCCACCACGGCAAGCACCATCAGACCTACGTCACGAACCTCAACGCGGCGCTGGCTAAACATCCCGAGTTGGGCAACAAGAGCCTGGAAGACCTCCTGCGCGGCATCAACGCGATCCCCGACGACATTCGTACGGCGGTTCGCAACAACGGCGGCGGGCACCATAATCACTCCCTGTTCTGGACGATCATGGCGCCGCCCGAGAATGGCGGCGGTGGTGAACCGTCCGGCACACTCGCCGACGCGATCAACCGCGCGTTCGGGACGTTCGCCAAGCTTCAAGAGCGGCTGCAGACCGCCGCCGTGTCGCAATTTGGCAGCGGCTGGGGCTGGCTGACGGTGTCCGGGAGCAAGCTCGAGATCGCTGGCCGGCCGAACCAGGACAGTCCGCTGATGGACGGCAAAACCCCGATCCTAGGCGTCGACGTCTGGGAACACGCCTACTACCTCAAATACCAGAACCGCCGCGCCGACTACGTCAGCGCGTGGTGGAACGTGGTGAATTGGGCGGAGGTGGCGCGGCGCTACGACGCGGCGTCGTAGCCGGCCAGCACGCGGTTGACGGCCTCCAGCAGGAGGTCGAGATCGACGGGCTTGTTCAGCACGTCGACAGCTTCCAGGTGCGCGCCGGACCATTCTCGCGTCGCGGCGGACAGAATGATGACGGGGATCGCCTCGAGCGCGGGCGTACGGCGCATCACGGCCAGGAACTGCTTGCCGTCCATGACCGGCATCTTGTAATCGAGCAGAATCAGATCCGGCGGCAGGAGTCGCGTGAGCATGCTTAAGGCGTGCTGACCGTCGCGCGCGGTATACACGAGGAACCCTGTCCCCATGAGAAACGCGCGGAGGGTGCGGCGGGTCTCCGCGTCGTCATCGATGATCATTATGGAACGCATAGGCAGAAGTACCCTAAACACTTCTGCACCGCCGCGTTAGGACCGATCGACGTAGCTCAAAGGGATGAGGCACGAACGAGACGCATCTCACATCAAAAGTGTGCATTGACGAGCGGGAGCATTCGCCAGATTCCTCGATTGTTCTGGGCGCGATTCAGGACGCCGAGCTGCAGGCCATTGAGAACACGCGCTGAGTTGTAGATGCCGATGCTCAGGCCGGCTTGTAACCCGCGCACACGGTTGTACGCGCCGACTGATACCCCGCGCAGCTCGCGCGTCTTCACATACAGGGCCGTGCTCCAGCCGTGGATCGAACGAGAGTCCACCGTGTAGCCCGCGATCCCGATCCCGCGCAGCCGCTCGTTGGCCACGACGGTGAGGCCGCCGATTCCCACCCCTTTGAGCGAACCGTTCGTGACCGAGGCAAGGCCCCCGAAACTGAAGCCGGTCGTGTTCCCATTCGCAACCGTCGCGAGCCCACCCACTCCGATGCCGGTGAGGTCTCGATTCGTCACCGTGGCCAGGCCGCCGACCGCGAAGCCGCTCAGACTGCCGTTGGCCACCGTCGCGAGACCGCCCAGCGCGATGCCGGTGAGATCCCGATTCGCGACGGTGCCCAACCCAGCAACGGCCAAACCCGACAGGTCACGGTTTGCCACGGTTCCCAGGCCGGCGATCACGATCCCGCGCGCGTCGCGATTCGCCACCGTGCCGAGGCCCGCTACGGCGACGCCGTCGATATCGCCGTTGGACACCGTGCCAAGACCTGACACGGCAAGCCCCTCGAGCTTGCCGTTCGAAACCGCCGCGAGCCCGCCCACCGTGATCCAGCGCGACCGCTGCTCGGCGACCACCGCGGCGAGCCCGATTGCCATCCCGTTGAAGTTGTCGGCCCCCGGCCCCAGGCCGACGGCGAGTCCGTTGACCGTTCCCGACAGCGGCTCACGCGGCCTCCACAGCGTGAGGTTCACCCCGTTGACCAGCTCCAGATCGGCATCGATCGCGTTGATCCGCAGACCGTGCGTGCGCGCGGCGTTGCCGATCGTGATTCCGTAATCGCGATAGGCAAGGCCGATGTGCCAATGACCCGCTTCACGCCGGGGAGGAATGGAATCTTCTTGCGCCTGGAGGATCGCTGGGAGAAACAGCAACACGACGGCGAGTCGCGGCATGCGCGCCTTACGGAGGCGCCGCCGCCGTCGTTTCAGCAGAATTCATTCGTCCAGGGGAAAGGCGGAGATTTCTGCATTGCCCGCTTCGTCGTACGACACGGTCACGCGCCAGGAACGGCAGCACACCTGGCAATCTTCGACGTAGTCCTGATGCGTCCCGCTCCCCGCGTCGATACCGATCTCATTCGGTTCGCCGCAGTACGGACACGTGACGATGCCTTCGGTGTCCGCCGTACCGTCGCCCAGCGGAAACTCCTCGTCGAGATCGTCGAACGCGAAGTCCACCATCGCTACCAGCCCATCCGCTCCCGCAGGGACGTGACGTGGGCCGTGTGGTGGCGCCCATGCCAGGCATACAGCGCGAGGAGCGTATCGAGCGAGATCTGTCCCATTTCGGGATGCTTGATCGTCCGGGCAAAATCGGACGGCCGCATGCCGCGCAGCAGCGCGATCCACCGCTCGTGCAACGACGTGAGCAGGTCGAGTGAGAACGCGATCGGCGCGCGGGTCTCGGGCGTTTGCGCCCAATCCTTTTCTTCGTAGGCCTTGATGGCCGGCGTGTCCTCGGTGAGTCCCCATTTGAAGCGCATGTACGCATTCATGTGGCTGTCCGGCAGGTGGTGGGCGACCTGCCGCACGGTCCAGCCCCCCGCGCGATATGGCGTGTCGAGCTGCGCGTCGGTGAGTCCTGCGACCGCGCGCCGGAACAGGGGCGGTGTTGCGGCGATGCCCTCGATGCGCTCGTGTCGATCAGCCGGCGCCAGCGCCTGGACCGGCGTGAACTTGCCGATGGGGTACCGCTCGTCCTTGGTCACTGGTCCACCCGCCAACCGGCCGTCAATTCCGTAGTGCCCCATTTGATTCGCAGCACCCCTCGTAGCTCGGCGTATCCCGTACCCGGCTGCGGCGCCTCGGGAACGAGATAGATCGTCAGCGACGGCTCGGGCTCCGCCATCGTCCGGCTCGTCAGCGCCACGCGGCCGATGTCCTTCGCCGGATCGCGATCCGTCCCCCACTGCCCCGTGCCGCGATTCACGATCAGCGAGTACCCCGCGCGCGCATACAGAATGAAGAGCGAGTAATCCCCTCGCGGCAGCTTGAGGTCTCCGAGGCTGATATCGAGATCGGTATGCAGTGTCGTCGCGGCATTTGCGCCGAACCGCCAGACCGTGTCGAGCGGAACCAGCCCGCCTTCCACCTTGCGGCCGCGCGCGTGCGGCTGCCCATAGCTGATCGCGATGCGAGAGGGCCCCGTGAGGCTCGCGTCCTCCTCGTACCACGAGTTCCCGATGCGGCGCGAATTGAGGTGCACTTCGACCGTCGCGAAACTGCTGGCCGCAATCCGTAACGGCGTCTGAGGCTGGTTTTGCGCGAGAATCACGGCGGGCAGCAGCAATTCGATCAACATGGTTGCTCCATCATGAAGTGAGCGACTGAATGATGTGTCGCGTCGTGTGCGCGGCCTGATTCTGAGGGATTAATCCATCGGGACCCATGGAGCGGATGGGATTCGAACCCACGACCCCCTGGTTGCAAACCAGGTGCTCTCCCAGCTGAGCTACCGCCCCGTTGCGACGAAAATAGAGTCACGATCCTCGCATCGGTAGGTTAGGACCCGGGCAACTGGAGCGTTGCCGTGCTGCCACAGAATAATGTGGATTGGAACGAATCAGCCGCTCGGGTATACCGCATTGGACAGGAGGCGGCATGCCGTTCCCAGATTTGAATCCTCGAGCGCAGGTGACGCTCACGAAGAATGGTTCGTCCGTAATCGGAGAGCGGGAGGCACGGCTCCTCGAAGCGGTGGACCGCGTCCGGTCGATCAAGGATGCCGCCAGTGAGACTGGCATCAGCTATCGGACAGCATGGAGTGCGATTCAACAGATAGAGCAGGCCCTCGGCCGGCCCATCGTAGTCTCACGCGCGGGCGGACCCGGCGGCGGCGGGACCACGCTCACCGACGAATGCCGGCAGCTGCTGTCGCTGTATCACGACCTGCACCGGAGCCTGGAAGACGCCCTGAATCGCGCCTGGGCGGAGCCGGCCCAGGCCGGCGACTAGCGGGTGATCGCGAGCGCGTAGCCGTTTACCGCGCGCAGTTGATAGTTCGCCTGCGCCACGCCGTCGACCGATCCGTGGTATTGCGAGAACGCCCCCACGTCCGCCACGCCGATGGTCAGAATGGTCGCGCCATTGGCCAACGGGCCGATCAGCGCGTAGCGCGTCGTCGTCGCCGCGGAGCTTTGGAACAGGCGCAGCCCACTCGCGGCCGTCGCGCTCGTCGGTGCGACCGGACCGGTGATCGTGATAATGATTGCCGAATCGGCGTTCGCCGCAGGCGCCGTGAGCCGGACCTTCAGCGTTCCGGGGCCTGAGCCTGTCGAGTCGCCCCCGCAGCTCACGCCCGTGAGCAACGCTCCCGCGAGCAGCGCGATACCGAGCAGGCGGTTCATTGGGAGCCTCCTTTCCGGCGCGGCAGATTCTGGAGCGTTTGCAGCGCCGCCGAGCTGAGCGGGGCGCCCGTCAGCTTGACCCACGCGAGAAAGTCTCCGATGTCGAAGCCCGTATTGTTGTTGCCGAGGAAATCGAGATAGCGCTGCTGATCGGCGCTGAGAGCCGACCCGCCGAAGAGCTGGGCGAGCACGTCGTTCGTCGCGAGCGTCGGCGCACTGACCGAGAACGTGAACGTCTTCGCCTGCGTCTGCGCACCCGACGTCACGGAAGCTGTGTAGGTGAAGTTTCCCGTCTGCCGCGGGAAGCCCGACACGACACCGCTTGGCCCGTCGAGCGTCACGCCTGACGGCAACGCGCCGCCGGTCACCGACCAGCTGGTGGTGCCCGCCCCGCCCGTCACCCGCAGCGTGTCGTTGTAGGGCGCGCCCATCACGCCATTGGGCCGTGCCGTTGCCGACGAGATTGCGAGCGCGCCGAACGACGCGAAGATGGTGTAGGGCCGACCCATCGGGAGCACGATGGTGGCGTTGGTCGTCACGGTATCGCCCGACCAGCCGCCGAAGGTTTCGGGCGGCGTCGGCGTCGCCGTCAACGTGACCGAGCGTCCCTCGCGGATGAACGCGCCGGCAGCCACCGCGCCCGTGATGTCCACACCGCTCGTGTCCGCCTGGATCGTCCCGCCGCCACTCCCAGTAGCGATCAGCTTGAAGTCGCGAGTGACGTTCGCGATCAACGTGTCACCGGCGAGCTGGCCAGTGTACGAATGGCTCAGCAGGCCGCCATCCGACCACGAGCTGAAATGAAAGCGCGTGCGCCCGTTCGCCGAGAGCTGGGGATCGGTGATGCTCACCGTGTAGCCCTGCCCTTCCTCGAGCAGATCGCGGTACTCGGTGTAGGTCGAGCCGGCAAACTGAATCGTCGCGGCGGGATCGCTCGCGCGCACGACCGTGAGGGCCCCAAACCGTAACCGGAACGACATGGTGCGATCGGTGACGAGTTGTGTGATCGAATCCACCGCTAAGCCGGCAAACGACCCGTCGAGGTTCGTGAGCGCGGCGGGGTTGGTGCGGAACACGAGGCCGCTCGTGTTGCTCGTGGCGCCGGGGAACAGGTCCCCCGCATCGCCGCGATTGGAGCAACCGGCGAATATCGACGGGGGGTTAGTAGGACAGAAGTTTCCCAACAGCGGCGCGGCGTCGAGATTGCGGAAGCCATCCGCCTGCACCAGCGCTACGCCGTGGATGCCGCCGGCGTTGACGTTGTTGCTGAACGACTGGGCGATCTTCGACGAATCGATGTGCCAGATGAGCAAGCCGCCAGGGCATCCCGGCGTGCCCGCGCGCTGGCAGTGAAACCGGATCACCGCCGTGTCGGCCTGTTGCCGTTGGCGGTTCTCGAGCAGGAAATACTCGCCGCGGATGTTCGTTCCCTGCACACGGACGTAGTACGCGATATCGGACAGCGGCGCCGCGTCGAAGCTGTACGTGCCGGTGGTCGCCAGCGGCGCGAGGGTAATCCAGCCCAGCTCATTCAGCGTCCACGCACTCATCCGCGCGGGGCTGAACCCCGTGGTGAAGCTGCCGGAGCTCATCAGATCCCACTGCCCGACGCCCTCGGTTTGGTCACCCGTGTCGTACAGGTCGGGCAAGCCGAATCCATGCCCCGTCTCGTGCGCAACCGTGCCGATCGGCATGATCTGACTCGTCGTGCACGAGTTGGCGCCTCCTACCCCGCTTTGCAGGATGTAATCGCTGATCCGAACCGGCTGACCGTTCAACGAGTCGTTGGTTATGAACGACGAGCTAAGAGCGAAGCGGTGCGCCCAGAGATGATTCTCCGGACTGCTGGATGGGCCGCATTCCCCCCCCATCGCTTGATGCATGAACAACACCAAAGGGACGAAGTTGCTGTTGTCGGCGTACTGGGAGAAGTTCACGGTGGCGTCCAGCTTCGTCAGCGCCTCGCGCAACCCACCCTGCATCCGCCCCAGGGCGGCGCTGCTGAACAGCCCGTTGCAGTTGGTCGACCCGAACGGATTGCCTCCGTCCCTGCATGCGACGCTGGTCCCGCCCGTATACCACACTTCGTTGCTGTCGAGATTCACCTGCGGGAGGGTATTCCCCTGAATATCGAACACGCTGTCCGAGAGCTCCCGATAAAACGAGCGGTAGGTATAGGGCCGTCCCGCTGCCACGCCTGCTGGCGTGACGGCGAACAGCACCGCGTCGTAATCCGCGGGAACGAACACGGGCGGGGGGGAGTCTTTGTAGCGGACGAGAATCGCGGGGACTTTCAGCACTCCGCTGACCGTCGTCGCCGAGGTCGTTCCCAACACCGAGCGGGAATTGAGCACACTGAATTGCGCGCCGGCGAGCAGTTGCGACCGCATGACCCTGACGGCGCGGGCCTTGGCGCGCCACACGCCGTCTTTTCGAAAATCGAACCCCGGGATTTCCCAGCGAGGATGCGGGCTGGCTTGCGCGGAGGCGGTAACAGGAACGAGCGAACACAACAGGGCGAGAGCGCCCAGTAATCGGACGACGTATGAAGCCACCATTAACCTCCGGGGGAACGGCCTAATTGCTGCGAATGCCGCAATCTAGGTTACTCGACAGTCGCCCGGAACGGCTGTGGGGAGTCTCACAAATCCCCTTGCCATTTCGAGATAGCAAGGCTAAGCTGTACCGTCGCTTACCCCATAGAGACTCGAGGATTCGTTGCGCACAGAGACCCTGCAGCACATCGCGCTGTTCGATAAGTGTAAGAACTTCACCCGGGCGCGCGAGGTCCAGGCTGCGGGGCTGTATCCCTACTTCAAACCCATCTCCCGCTCCGAAGACACGGTCGTGGTCATCGAAGGCCAGGAGCGGATCATGATGGGGTCGAACAACTACCTCGGCCTCACCCATCATCCGGAAGTCCTGGCGGCGGCCCGCGAGGCGCTCGAGCGCTATGGCTCGGGCTGCACCGGGAGCCGGTTCCTGAACGGCACGCTCGACCTCCACGAACAGCTCGAGACCGAGCTGGCCGAGTTCCTCGGCAAGGAATCCTGCCTCGTCTTCTCGACCGGGTACCAGGCGAATCTCGGCCTGATTTCCGGGCTGGTGGGGCGCGCCGACGTGGTCTTCCTCGACAAGCTGGACCACGCGTCGATCGTCGACGGCGCCAAGATGTCGCACGGCGAGACCCAGCGGTTCAATCACGGCGACCTGGCCGGCCTCGAGCGCAAGCTGCAGAAAGTGCCTGAGGGCACCGGCACGATGATCATCGTCGATGGCGTCTACTCGATGGAAGGCGACATCGCCGACGTCCCCGGCCTGCTCAAGGTCGCGCAGAAGTACGGCTCGGCCCTCGCGATCGACGACGCCCACTCGATCGGCGTGCTCGGCCCCAACGGCGACGGCACGGCGGCCCACTACGACCTCATCGAGGAAGTCGATCTGATCGTGGGGACGTTCTCCAAGTCGCTGGCGTCGATCGGCGGCTTCGCGGCGGGTTCGGAGAATGTGATTCACTACCTCCGCCACCACTCGCGCCCGTTGATCTTCACCGCCGCGCTGCCGCCCGCCAACACGGCCGGCGTGCTCGCGGCGCTGCACGTCATGCAGCGCGAGCCCGAGCGGCGCGAGCAGCTGTGGCGCAACACGCGCCGGCTCCAGGAAGGCATGCGCTCCCTCGGGTTCGACATCGGGCCCACTGAAACGCCGATCATCCCGGTGCTCATCGGGCCGCTGGAGAAGACATTCCTGTTCTGGCGGAAGCTGTTCGACGACGGCGTGTTCACGAACCCCGTCGTTCCGCCCGCGGTGCCGCCATCCCAGTGCCGCCTGCGCACCAGCCTGATGGCGACCCACACGGCCGAGCAGATCGACCTCGCGCTCGACGTCTTCGGCCGCCTCGGAAAAGAGCTGGGGGTCATCTGACCGCAGTGGAGATCGCGCCCGTCTCGAACGGGCGCGATCTCGATCGCTTCATCGCCTTCCCGTACGACCACTACCGCGCTGATCCGTTGTGGGTGCCGCAGCTGCGGCGCGACATGCGCACGCTGCTGAGCCCGGCCAAGAATCCGTTCTTCCAGCATGCCGAAGCGCAATACTGGACGGCCAGGCGGCCGGACGGCCGGACGGTCGGACGGATTGGGGCGATCAAGAACGAGATGCACAACACGGAGCATCAGGACCGGGTCGGGTTCTATGGCTTCTTCGAATCCATCGACGATCAGGCCGTCGCCAACGCGCTCTTCGACACGGCGGCCGCGTGGCTCCGGCAGCGCGGGTTCGACACCATGCGCGGGCCGATGAACCCATCGATCAACGACGAGTGTGGCCTGCTGATCGAGAACAACGGCACGCCCCCGTCGCTGATGATGCCCTACCACTTCCCCTACTATCGCGCGCTCCACGAACGGTACGGTTTCACAAAAGCCAAGGATTTGCTGGCGTTTAACCTCGCGTATGACCGAGCCGCCGGCGCGTGGTCGGCGCCCGAGCGATTCTTGCGGATCGGACAGCGGGCCCTCAAGCGCTCCGGCGTCACGCTGCGCACGCTCGACATGAAGCGCTTCGCCGCCGAGGTCGAGCTGATCAAGGCCCTCTACAACAAGACGTGGGAGAAGAACTGGGGCTTCGTTCCGCTGACCAATCCGGAAATCGATCATCTCGCCAAGCAGCTGAAGCCGATCGTCGTGCCCGATCTGGTGATCTTCGCCGAGCGCGGCGCCGAAGTCGTCGGCTTCGGCCTGGGGCTGCCGGATTTCAATCTGGCGCTGCTGCACAACCGCTCCGGTCGCATGTTCCCCGGCATCCTCAAGATTCTGTGGCATGCACGCACGATTCAGCGCGCGCGAATCTTGCTGCTGGGCGTGATTCCGGAGTTTCGCGGGCGCGGCGTCGACGCGATCCTGTATCATCGCGTCTGGGAAAACTCGGTGAAACACGGCATGCCCAGCGGCGAGGCCGGCTGGATTCTCGAGGACAACGAGCTCATGAAGAAGGCCGCGACCGAGCTGGGGTTCCGCATTTCCAAGACCTTCCGCGTCTACGACAAGTCGCTGTGAACGTCTTTGTGACCGGCGCCACCGGCTTTGTCGGTGCGCACCTGGTGCAGGCATTGCGTGCGCGCGGTGACACCGTCACCGCCCTGGTGCGCCGGCCGGCGCTCGCGGAACGGCTCGGCTGGGGACCTGAGGTCCGGCTGGTGCGCGGCGATCTCGCCGACGAGGCCGCGCTGCGCGAGGGCTCCGCCGGCGCGGAGGTGGTCTATCACGTCGCGGGACAAATCGCCGCCAAGAGCGCCGCGGACTTCATGGTGAGCAATCGCGATGGGACCGCCAACGTGCTCGAAGCGGCGCGCGACAGCGGCGTGCGGCGCGTGGTGTTCGTCTCATCGCTCGCGGTCGCGGGTCCCACGACGCCCGGACATCCGATCGACGAGACCAGGCCCCCCGCCCCGGTCACCGACTATGGCCGGTCCAAGCTCGCCGCCGAAGTGCTCGTGCGGGCGATGCCGTTCGAGTGGACCATCGTTCGGCCGCCCGTGGTGTATGGCGAGTGGGACCGCGCCACGCTCAAGATTTTCCAGCTCGCCCGGCGCGGCTTCGCACCGGTATTCGGTGACGGATCACAGGAACTCTCGGTCATTCATGCAGAGGATTTGGCGCAGTCATTGATCGCCGCAGGGAGCGCGACGGCAGCGGCCGGCCACGTGTATTTCGCCGCCCATCCCACCGTCACCACAAGCCGCGATCTGGTGATCGCGGTGGGCCGCGCCCTGGGCCTGGCGCGGCCACCGCGAATCCTTCCCGTGCCGCGGTTCGTAGCCCGGGGCGTGTTGTGGACGGCCGGGACGCTTGCGCATCTGGCGGGCCGCGCTACCGTGTTGTCGGCCGACAAGAGCAACGAGTACCTCGCACCGGCCTGGACGTGCCGGAGTGATGCGCTGACGCGGGATACCGGCTGGCGCGCGCAGGTGGCACTCGACGACGGACTGCGCCGCGCCGCGAGCTGGTACCGGGAGGCCGGATGGCTCTGAAAAACCTGTGGCGGACCTTCACCGCGACCGACATCGCGACGGGAGCGTACGTCCTCGTTGCCACCGGCGCCGTGCTCTACGGCTTCCGCGGCGACGGCATCCCCGGGTGGCCCTGGCTGCTGACGGCGCACGCGCTGATCGTCGCCCTGGTCCTGCTCGCCCCGCGGGGCCGGAACTCAGGTCCCGTCGGCCGGTTTCTCGGGGACTGGTATCCGATGCTGCTGCTGCCCGCCCTCTATGGAGAAATCGGCGTTCTCACGCTCAGCGCCGGATTCCAGAACGACCTGCTGATCCAGCGCTTCGAGTCGTGGGTCTTCGGCTCCCAGATCTCGTATCGGTGGATCCGGGAATCTCCCGACGTCCTGGTATCGTGGGTGTTGCACGCCTGCTATCTGGCGTACTACCCGATCCTGTACGCATCCCCGTTGGCGCTGTGGATGGGAGGACGGCGCGATGCGTCGCGGCACACGATCTTCGCCGTGATGGCCACATTTTATCTCTGTTACATCGTGTTTCTGTTCTTCCCGGTGGCCGGCCCGCGCTACGCGTTCGATGGCGCGCACAATGCCGCCACGGACGTCTGGCCGGCGCGCGTTGCGGCCTGGCTGCTCGATCGCGGGGATTCCTGGGGCGCGGCGTTCCCGTCGTCGCACGTAGCCGCATCGGTCGTCGCGACGGGCATGGCGTTGCGCTATTGGCGCGTGGTGGGTTTGATCCTGCTTCCGTTCACGATCGGGCTCACACTCGCCGTCGTGTACGGCCAGTTCCATTATGCGATCGACGCGCTCACGGGGCTGCTGGTGGCCGCGTTGATGCTCGGCATCATGCAGACGGCTGAGGCCTCGGAGCCTCAGCCGCTTCCGCAGGGTTTAGTGTCCGACGTGTGAGTGCGCGCCGGACATCGAGCCGGCGGGCTGGTTCAGACCCATGAAGTGTTGCAGGTCCTTCCGATATAGCTCCTCGGCGGTATTCGGCTGTGGCCAAGCCGCACCCCGATCTGGAACGAACAACCCGCCAACAACTCCCATGCCGCCGTCGGGGATCGTTTTACCGGTCGGATTGTCGTAGACCACGCGCACGCGATACCGGTGCTGCGGAGTCATCCGCAAGCCGATTCTGGTGAGCCCGTAGAACTTGCCCATCGGGATCGGACTCGCTTCGCCCGCCGGCGCCGGCTCCGGTTCTCCGTGCCAGAGCAACTCGTTGGTCGTCACATCCCACAGCTCGATCGTGCGCCCGTAGGCGTGCATATGCGCGCCGATCACCAGGAGCTTGCCGGCGACCGCCGGGCTTCCTTCATAGGAGCGCTCGCTCGTTCCGGGCGGAAGGTCGAATGACTTGTCACCGACCGGGAACGCGACATCGAGCTGCCACGGCACGACGCGGAGGACAGGCCAGGGCCGGCCCGCGGGCACATAACTCAGCACCAGCCGGACCCGCACGCCCCGATACCCCACGGACGTTGGATTGTGGACCATCGCGTACGCGAAGACGTGCTCCCCTGCCTGGAACGGCGATCCCACGAAGAACCACGGCATCCGGATCTCGCCCGTTTCCCCTCCCGACGCGAGGATGCGACGGGAGATCGGCAGGAACAACTCGCGCTCGTTCGGATCCATCACGTTCATGTGATGCAGCAATTCGACCGGGAGCTGCTGGCCGGCCTCATCGACGATCTCGGCCCGCACCGCGTAGATCGATCCACTCAAGGGGAATTCCGCTACGGATGCCGGTTGCCTCACCATGCCGCCGGCCGGGAGATCCACCGCCGGCAGCTCCATGATCAGCTCACCCCGCTTCGCGCCGGGGGTAATCGTCGTCCGCGCCAGATCATCCCGGTTCGGGTGGTGAGTGCCGGCCGGCCGGTCGACGGGAACGGCACTCGCGTAGCCGGCGACAGCCAGGCGAAGTGCGGCCAGGATCACCAACCAACGTGCGGCCATCGCATGTCCCTCGGAAATCAGCGGGTCAAGGTGTAGCAGCGAGTCCACAAAACGTACAGCATCAGATTCCCGGCATCAACACGCAAACGCCTCTAGAAAAGCGGCCCCGGCGCCCGCCGGGGCCGGTAAAAACGACTAGCTGGCGCACCCGTACTAGTCGGTGATTGGGATCGTGAATACCCACGGTTGGTG
>JBLNGI010000233.1:0-3910 GCA_050264615.1 Gemmatimonadota bacterium | reverse complement strand
ACGGACAGGGTGGGATTCGAACCCACGTAACGGTTGCCCGTTAACACGCTTTCCAAGCGTGCGCCTTCAGCCACTCGGCCACCCGTCCACAAGACGCCAAGGCGCCAAGACGCCAAGACGCTAAGAAACGGCTAAACCTAATGAGTACTCGGTCGTCATTGAAGACGGAGTTTGCCGCGGTCGACCTTGCCGAGGTGGGTGCGCGGGAGCGAGTCGAGGAACCTGACCGTGCGCGGAGCCTTGTAGGGCTCGAGCCGCTCGCGCGCGAAGCCCTGAAGTTCCTCGGCGAGGCCCGGACGTTGCTCCGTGGCGACCACGAACGCGTGCGGCTTGGTCAGGCCGCTCGCGTCCTCGATCCCGACGACCGCAACCTCCTTCACGAGGGGATGTTGTAAGAGACACCCCTCCACTTCCTGCGGGGCGAGCCACTTCCCGCCAACCTTGAGCAGCTCATCCGCCCGGCCGCAGTAGGTGAAGTAGCCGTCTGTGTCGCGCCGGATGAGATCACCCGAGACGTGCCATTCGCCGCGAAACGCCGCACGCGTCTTCTCCATCTGCTGCCAGTACCCAATCGCGCGCGAGTTGCCGCGCACCCACAGCATTCCCACTTCGCCGTCGGGGAGCGCACGCCCTTCGTCGTCGCACACCTTCACGTCGAATCCGGGTACGACCGTGCCGAGGGTGCCCGGCTTCACCGCCCCGTGTTGGTTACTAATGAAGATGTGCCACATCTCGGCCGTGCCGAGGCCGTCGAGCAGCTCGACATCAAACGTCTTCTTCCAGCGCTCGTACAGCTCGACGGGGAGCGCCTCACCGGCGGAGGTGGCGACGCGAATCGACGAGAGGTCCTGCTGCGGCGCGTCGGGATGCGCGACCATCTGATGCACCATGGTCGGCACGTTCACGAGTACCGTGGGCCGAAACTTCCGGATCTTCTCGAACAGCGTTTCCGCCGTGCTCTTTTCGGGAAAGAGCGCGACGCGCGCGCCCACCGAGAATGGGAAGAACAAATTCGACCCGGTCGCATACCCGAAAAACAGCTTGGGGACCGCGAGGGTGATGTCGCGCTCGGTCAGCCCGAGCACGTTCTGCCCGTAGCACACCGTCGTGTTCGCAAACGAGGCGTGGCTCTGGACCACGGCTTTGGGTTTCCCGGTCGTCCCGCCGGAGAACAGCCAGATTGCGGCGTCGTCACGGTGACTGGGGAAGGTCTCCAGCTCGGGAGAGGCACCCTCGATTGCCCGCGTGGTCCCGGACTCGCCGATCACGATGACCTGCTTGAGGTGCCGGCCGGCCGCGCTTCGGGCCGCCTGAAACGCCGGCGCCGTATGGCGGTGCACCAGGGCCACGCTGGCGCGGGTGTACGTATAGAAATAGTCGATCGCATCGACCGTCAATTGCGGGTTGACCATCACCACGACCGCGCCAACTTTGAGTGTGCCGAAGAGCGCCGCCACGAACTCTGGCCCGTCGGGCAGCGCGATGATCACCCGCTGTTCCGGCTCCACCCCGGCATGCTCGAGCAAATGACCGAAGCGGTTGGCGAGCGCCTGCACCTCGCGGTAGGTGAGCGTGCCCTGGTCGGTCAGCAGCGCCGGCCGGTCCCCCCTTCCCTCGCGCACGCGCGCGTCCAGGAGCCAATCAGCGATGTTGAGTTGCTCAGGTAATGTGATGGTCATAACCTCTTGGCGTCTTGGCGCCTTGGCGTCCTGGCGTCTTGAATAATGCCGGTTCATGAGCTAGCGCAACTCACGTGGGAGGAGGTCCGCGATCTCGACCGCGCACGCACGATCGTCATCCTGCCGGTCGGCGCGATGGAGGCGCATGGGCCGCATTTGCCGCTCGCCACCGACGTCGTGATTGCGGCCGCCATGGCACGGGCCGGCGCCGGGCGGCTCGCCGCGCGACACCCGGTGCTCATCCTCCCGGGACTGGCATACACGAGGGCGGGGTTCGCCGCGAAGTTCCACGGTACGCTGTCGATAACGGGCAGCACCGTCACGGCACTCATCATCGACCTGGCGCGCACCCTCTCCGACCAGGGATTCCGGCTGCTGGCGATCGCCAATGCGCATCTCGACCCCGAGCACCTCACAGCGCTGCACGAAGCGGTCAAACTCGGCAAAGCCGACGGACTGCTCCCGATCATCTTCCCGGATCTGACCCGCCGTCCCTGGGGATCTCGACTCGGCGAGGAGTTCAAGAGCGGCGCCTGCCACGCCGGCCAGTTCGAAAGCTCGATCCTGCTGCGCGAACATCCGAGCAGTGTGCGGGACAAGATTCGACGCACATTACCGCCCAATCCGCGTTCACTGTCGGACGCGATCAAGACGGGCAAGCGCACGTTCGAGGAAGCAGGCGGGGCGCGGGCCTATTTCGGCGATCCGGCCGCCGCCACGCCGGAAGAAGGCTCGAAGCTCGTGGATGCGTTGGGCGGCATTCTGGAAGAAGCGGTTAGGGAGGCGTTGGCGTGAGATTCGCCGGCTCCGTCGCCGTGGTCACCGGCGCGGGACAGGGCATCGGCGCGGCCGTGGCACGCGCGCTTGCCGCCGAGGGCGCGGCCGTGGTCGTCGCCGCCCGGAACACCGATCGGATCGGGCGGGTGGCCAAGGATATCGCGAAAGCCGGCGGGAAAGCCTGGGCGATCACCTGTGACGTCACAGACCCGGCGAGCGTGCATAATCTGGCGCAAGCCGCCGGACGGCGAGCGGGGGCAGTCGACATTCTGATCAACAACGCGGGCGCCGCGCATAGCGCCCCCCTCGCCAAAACGACGCTCGAGGACTGGAACCGCGTGCTGGCGGTGAATGCCACGGGTACGTTTCTGTGTACGCAGGCGTTCCTGCCTGCGATGCTGATGCGCAAGCAAGGCTCGGTCGTGAACATCGCGTCGGTCGCCGGCCTCGACGGGGCACGCTACATCTCCGCGTACGCGGCCGCGAAGCATGCGGTGATCGGACTGACCCGGAGCGTCGCGGCCGAGCTCGAGGGGACGGGAGTCACGTGCAATGCGGTCTGCCCCGCTTTCGTGGACACCGACATGACCAAGGAATCGGTGGCACGCGTGGTCGCGAAGACGGGGAAGAACCCCGACGAGGCGCTGCGCGCGATGCTCGCATCGGTCGGCCAGGAACGGCTGGTCACCGTGGATGAGGTCGCCCGCGCCGTTCTGGAGCTGTGCGATCCGAAGGGCGAACGGGCCAACGGAGCTGCAGTCACGATTGCGGGCTAGGAGAGCCATGGCTTTCGAGATCATCAATCCCGAGGCGTTCGGCGGGCGGCCCAGCGGCTGGAATCACGGCATGCTCGCCGACAAGGGCGGCCGGATTCTGTTCGTCGCCGGCCAGATCGTGCCGGTGGGCGATTTCGTCGCGCAGTGGGATGGGGCGCTGGGCCGGGTCATGGACGTCGTCCGCGCCGCGGGCGGGAAACCCGAGAATGTCGGCCGCCTGGTGGTTTATGTGACGGACCGCCCCGCGTATCTCGCGAACCTCACGCCGCTGGGGGAGGTTCATCGCCGGCACATGGGCCGGCACTACTGCGCGATGGCGGTCGTCGAAGTGAAGGCTCTCATGGACTCTAAGGCTCTCGTTGAGATCGAGGCCGTCGCCGTTCTATGATCTACGAACTGGACGCCAAGACTTCGGTTGCGACCATCACACTGAACCGGCCGGAGCGACTCAACGCCCTCACGTTCGAGGTGTACAAAGAGCTGCGCGACACATTCCGTGCGCTCGATACAGAGGCGGGCGTGCGCGCGATCATCATCACCGGCGCCGGACGCGCTTTTTGCTCGGGGGGCGACGTCGAAGACATCATCGGCGCGCTGCTCGGCCGAGACCTGAAGACCCTGCAGGAATTCACGACGCTTACGTGCGACTTGATCCTCGCAATGCGGCGCTGCCGGCGA
>JBLNGI010000232.1:0-9554 GCA_050264615.1 Gemmatimonadota bacterium | reverse complement strand
ACTCGAAGGGGTCTCCGCTCCACACCACGACGTTGGCGACCTTGCCGGCCTCCAACGATCCGTACCGATCTGCGACTCCAAAAATCTCAGCGGGCGTCAGCGTCACGGCCCGGAGTGCCTGGTCCCACGTCATCCCGTTCGCGACCGCGTTGCCCGCCTGTTGCCGCAGATTCCGCGTATTCTCGGTCGTCGTTTCCATCAGCGCGAGCTTCACGCCGCCCTTGGCCAGCAGCGGCGCATTCTCGTAGCGGATGCCGAGCGCGTCGTAGGACGGAAGATTCTGCAGCGGCTCGACGAGCACCGGCACACCGGCGGCCGTGATCTGGCCGGGAATCATCCACGCTTCGGCGGCTCCCGCAAGAATCAGCCGCAACTTGTACTCGCGCGCGATGCGGAGCGCGGTCTCGATGTCGCTGCGGCGATTCGCGATCGCGATCAACGGCAGCTGGCCGCGCAGCACCGGCAGGAGGGCCTGCAGGTCGGCCGAGCTGGCCGCCAGCGCTTCGTTCTGCGCCCGCTGATAGCTCGGGCCGCGTCGCGAGTACTCGAGCGCGTCGTCGAACACCCGGCGCAATCGCTGCGCCACGCCGGCCCGCGAACCGCCGCCCGCGTCCTTGGAGCCTTCGCTGAGATCCGCCACCATCGCCACCGGCGACTTGACCCGCATCGCCTCGATCGTGGCGCCGTCGAGATCGATCAATGCCGCCTGCCCAAAAATCAGGCTGCCGTTCGGAACGGCGAGGGTCGTGGTGACCCCTTCGATCCGGTTGACTGGGATGAGGATGGAGGCGGGGTTGATGCCCTCCAGCACGTTGAACGCCGCGGCGACTTCGGTGCCGCGGAGCTGCGACTCGTTCGTGCCCTGGACGGCGCTGATTTCGCGCAGTCCCATCTGGCCGGCGCCGTCGATCAGGCCGGGCGTGATCCATTTGCCCGCGGCGTCGATCCGCGTCGCGCCGGCGGGAACGGCCACGTTCGCTCCGACCGCCGCGATGCGGCCGTCGCGAATCAGGACGGTGGCATTCTCGATCTTGGGACCGGACACGGGATACACCGTGCCGCCCGTAAGCGCGATCGTCTGTGCAAGCAGGAAGGCAATCATGGATGCCCCAGCATGAAATCGGTTTTGGGCTGATGGGTCGGATCGGTGCGGTCGTATACGAGCCAACCGTCGTTGTAGACCTGCACGGCCTGCGCGTACACCGAGAGCGGATCGGCCGACCACACGACGACGTCCGCCATCTTGCCGGGCTCGAGCGTTCCCACGATCGAATCGAGTCCGAGCGCCCACGCCGGGTTCGCCGTAAACCAGCGCAGCGCCTGATCGCGGGTGACCGGGATGCCGGCGCGGCGGCCGTGATACATCGCCTTGGCCGCTTCCTGGTTGAGGCGCTGAATGCCTCCCGCGTCGTCGGAGTGGATCACGGCGCGTGCCCCCGCCTGCTGGAGCAGCGCCGCGTTCTCGTAGATGCCGTCCATCGCTTCTTCTTTGAACCCCCACCAGTCCGACCACACCGATGAGGCCACACCTTCCCGCGCGAGCACGTCGGCGATCTTGTACGCCTCGACCGCGTGGTGGAACGAGCGAATCTTGAACCCGAACTCGCGCGCGAGATCGAGCATCTGCATCATCTCGTCGGCGCGATAGCAGTGGTTCTGGACGTAGATGTTGCCCCGCAGCACCTCCGCGAGCGTCTCGTTGCGCAGGTTGCGATCGGGCGGGTCGCCTTGGTGGTCCTTGTTCCACTTGTCCCAGCGGCGCCGGTAGCTCTGGGCGCCGATGAACGCCTCACGATAGCCGGCCATGTTGCCCATGCGCGTCGATGGACCGCCCCGCTGGCCGTACACGCGTTTGGGATTCTCGCCGCACGCCATCTTCAGCCCATAATGCGCGCCCGGGAACTTCATCTCCTGGACGGAGCGCCCCGGAATCAGCTTCAGCACGGCGCTGCGGCCGCCGATCAGATTGGCGGAGCCGGGCAGCGCCTGAATCGTCGTGACACCGCCCGCGATGGCAAGCGGAATTTGCGGATCCTGCGGCCAGAACGAATGCTCGGCCCAGACCTCCGCGGTAACAGGGCGCGTCGCCTCGTTGCCGTCGGACTCCGCAAACGTTCCGGGCGCCGCATAGACGCCCAGGTGCGAGTGCGTGTCGATCACGCCAGGCGTCACCCACTTGCCCGTCCCGTCGACCACCGTCGCATCGCTCGGCGCTTCGACGGTCGCACCGACCGCCACGATCTTGCCGTCCCGGAGCAGAATGGCGCCGCCCTGAATCTCCTGGCCGGTCGCGGTCATGATCGTCGCGTTCCGGATCACCACCGGCGCATTGGGATGTCGTTGGTAGGTGGTGACGTACTGTGGTCCGATGCCGCCGGCGGTGTCCTGCGGAGTCGACGGTGTCGTCGCGGTTGCCTGAGGTGCGGTCGCTGGTGACGTTGGCCGCGCACCGGCTCCCCCGGACGCGCATCCCACGACACCCATGACGATCAGTCCCAGCAGGATGGACAGATGTCGCATGCCAATGCTCCTATTTGACGAGTTCAAACACGAGCGGTGCGCCCGTCGGCGCGAGGCGCACGATTCTCCGGGGCTTTTGCTGGCTCACGTGGACGACCAGGGGCAACTGCATGCCGGCCAGGTCCAGCCGGTACGCGGCCAGCGTGCCGGCAGGGACGACGACCTGCTCGACGCCGCCGACCTTCACGCTGACTACTCTGGTCACCCCGTCGCCCGATGAGAACACGTTCAGATGGAACGTCTTGCCTTGCGCGAGCGGCAGTGCCGTGAGCACCAGCGTGAGCGCGTTGTCGTCGATCGTACCAGTTGGTACGGTCGTGTCCACCGCGACCGAGCGCGGCGTCCCGGTGGGCGACGGCGACGAGGCGGTGCCTTTGACGCGGCCGCCGCCGTAGGCGAGCTGGATGCTCGTCTGCTGACCCTGCACGGTACCGGCCTGCTCGGTGCGCCGCATGGTGAGGTCCCGATTGAGCACCACCGTCGAGCGCTGCTGGAAGCCGCCGATCACCGTGTTCTCCGTGTAGACGATCGAATCGCCGCTGAGCGCCACGTTGGTCGTCTGGCCGCCGAGCGCGTTGCCTTGCACCAGGGCCCGGAAGCTGTCGCTGCGCGCCACGATCTGGCTCGTGTCGAGCGCGACCGGACCGCCGGTGGGGTTCAGGTCCGCCGGATCGATCCGGTTGCCTTCGATGTCGACCACACGCACCGCGGCAATCGGCCTCAGCCTGTCATACAACGTCTTGGCGTCGCCGACGACGACAACCGTCAACGCACTCCGCCGAAACGTGCGCTGCGCGGCCGCGCGCGCCCGTGG
Source organism: Gemmatimonadota bacterium (assembly GCA_050264615.1). Lineage (GTDB taxonomy): Bacteria > Gemmatimonadota > Gemmatimonadetes > Gemmatimonadales > GWC2-71-9 > 20CM-2-65-7. Next base: position 6,220 of record JBLNGI010000232.1, on the reverse strand, counting down.
CCCCGTGACGGCGCCCAACCGTTCCCGGTAGCGCTGGATGTAGGTCGGCCCGAGCCCGAGCAGCCGTGCATTCGTGACCACGGACGCGATCTGCCGGGGGGTTTCAATCGTCAGCGGGAACGACCCGATGAGGAATCCCTTGGCCGCCGCCAGCTCGCTGTCCGGAATGACCTCGGTGCGAACGCGATCGATCTGATGCAGCAGCTCGACCAGCGCGCTGTCAGTCACTTCCGTGCGGCCCTCGAACGTCGCCTCCCAGTAACCCAGCCCGCGCGTGCGCCGCAGTGCGGCATACGAGCCGTAGGTCCAGCTTTTTTGCTCACGCAGGATCATGAACAGCCGCGAGTCCGAGCCGCCGCCCAGAACGTGGGCCGCGATCCGGGCCGCGTAGTAGCCCGTGTCGGTCGGCAGGTATGTCGTATTGCCGATCACGATGTTCGACTGGACAGACCCCGGCCGGTTCACCAGCAGGATGTCGGTGGCGCGCTTGGTGGGTGCCGTCGACGCCGCCAGCGGAGCTGGGGCCGCGCCCTGCCAGCTGCCGAACGCCGTGGTCGCGAGCTGTCGCGCGCGGGCGAGAGTGATGTCGCCGGCCACGACGAGCAGGGCACCGCCGGGACGAATGCGCCGCGCCGCAAACGATGCCACGTCGTTTCCGGTGATCGACCGATACGCGGCGGCGCTCGTGTTCCGCCCGTACGGATGCGAGCCGTAGATCTCCTTCGCGAAGGCCCGGCCCGCAATGCTGTTGGGTTGCGACAGCTCGACCTCGAGCGCCGAGAGGAACCGCGTGCGCGCCAGCTCGAGCTCGCTCGCCGGCAATGTCGGACGGCGCGTGACGTCGCCCAGTAGCGTGAACGCGAGCTCGGCGTAATCGCTCAGCACGTCAGTCGACACCGTCAGGAAATCGTCCCCGGCGCCCGCGGCGATGCTCCCCCCGACGCCTTCAATCGTCGCCGCGATCTGCTCCGCCGTCCGAGTCGGCGTCCCCTTGGTCAGCAGCTCCGCCACGAGCGCCGCCACGCCTTCTTTCCCGGGAGGATCGTAGGCATTTCCGGCGCGGAAACTGAGACTCACCGAGAGCGTGGGCTGCTCGTGGTTCTCGACCAGCAGCAGTGTCATGCCGTTGGGGAGAGCGACTTCCCGGAACGGCGGGAATTGCACTGGACGCAATGGTGCGGCCGTTGGAGGGTTGGTGGGGAAGGGCTCCTGGGCGGTTAGGCGGTTCGGCGGTTGGGCGGTTAGAAACAGGACCGCGCCCCCGCTAACCGCCAAACCGCCTAACCGCCTGACCGCCTTCATCGCCCACCCCCACTCGTCGTCGCCGGACCCGCACGCACGATGACGACGGTCAGGTTGTTCGGATCCAGGTATTTCGCCGCCACCCGCTTCACGTCCTCGCTGGTGACCGCGAGCACGCGCTCCAGGTCCGTGTTGATCTCAGCAATCGAGTCATGAAAGGTGAGATAGTGGTGCAGCTCCTCGGCCTTGCCCATCGTCGTCTCGCGATTTGCGATGAACCCCGAGCGCAGCAGGTTCTTCGCTTTTTCGAGCTCCGCCGCGGTGACGCCGTTCGCCCGAATCGTGTCGAGCTGGGCGGCCAGGAGGCTGTCGATCCGATCCGCTGAGACGCCCTGATTGACGATGCCGTACGTCACCCACACGCCCGGGCCGTTGCGCGAGCCGAACGGATTGAGCAGTGAGCCCGTCGCGACGGCTGCCTTGTCGCGCCGCACGACCGATACGTTGAGCCGCGAGCTCTCACCCTGGCCGAGAATCATGTCGAGCAACTCGAGCGCACCCGTGTCGGGGTGGCGATGCTCGGGCACGCGGTAGATCCGCAGCACGGCATCGAGGTTGGCCTTGGGGTCTTTGACTTCGCGCCGCTGGGGACCTTTGCCGGCCGTGACGTCGCAGCGCGGTGCCTCCGGGGCCGCATGACTCGGGATGCCGGCGAAGTACTGATTGACGAGGCTCCGCAGCTCGGCTGGATTGAAGTCACCCACCACGACCAGCGTCGCGTTGTTGGGCGCGTAGTAGGTATCGAAGAATGCCTGCACGTCGGCGAGCTTCGCCGCATCGAGGTCCGCCATCGAGCCGATGACGGTGTGCGCGTAGGGGAAGCAGCTGGTGCTGTCGAACGGCCAGGTGAGCCCATCGGTGAACGCGCCTTGATAGGGCTGGTTATCGACCCGCAGGCGCCGCTCTTCCTTCACGGCCTGACGCTGGTTCTCGAAGTTTTCTTCCGTGATCGCGAGCGAGCGCATGCGATCCGCTTCGAGCCACAACGCCAGGTTCAAACGATTGGAGGGGACCGTTTCGTAGTAATTGGTGCGGTCCTCCGCCGTGCTGCCGTTGAATTCCGCTCCGGCGCGCTCGAGCAGCTGGTTGTGCTCGGTTTTCTTCACGTGCGCCGACCCCTGAAACATCATGTGCTCGAACAAATGGGCGAAGCCGGAACGGCCGGCCCGTTCGTTGCGGGAGCCGACTTCGTACCAGAGGTTCACCGTCACGATCGGGGTGGACCGGTCCTCGGAGTAAATGACGCGCAGCCCGTTCGGCAGGGTGAACTGCTCGAACACAACTCGTCCCGCTTGCGCCGAGAGCAGGCCCGGCATCAGCACCGCAACGAGCCACATCCGTTTCATAAGGCCGTCAAACTCCGGGAAAGAGGGCGAGCGCATTGGTTTCGAGGATGGCCCGCTGCTGCGCCTGGGTCAGGGGCAAGCCCAGAAACTGATCGATGTTGTGCCGAAGGTCCTTCACGCCCGGACTGGGCCAGTCGGTGCCCCACAGGACGCGATCGACGATTTCCGTCAGGCGGGGAAAGTACTTCAGCAATTTGGCCGGCGGAATGCCCGACACATCGAGCCTGACTTGCCCATGACGTCGCAGGATGAAAAACGCCTCGTCCATGTACAGCGGCCTGCCGCCGTGCGCCATCACCAGTTTGAGCGCCGGAAAGTCGATCGCGACGTCGTCGAGCTCCATCGGGTTGCCGTACTTCGATCGTGCCCCCGGGAAAATCGACGTCCCGGTGTGGACCATCACCGGCAACCCGCGCTCTTCGCAGCGCCGATAGATCTTCCCGAGCGCGTCGAGGCCGTCATGGTACGCGTTCGCCGGGAAGTTCTGGTGGGGGGGATGGATCTTGAGGAGCCGGATGCCTTGATCCACCAGCCGGTCGACGTCGCCGGCGGGATCGCGCGTGAAGCGCGCATGCACCCCGCCGTAGGGCAGCAGCCGCTCCGGATTGGCGCGGGCGTAGTTCGCGGCGAAGGCGTTGGTCGAATCGTCGAACCCCATGATGTCGGGGCTCGGATAGTTCACCAGCCCGACGCGCCACACGCCGGACTTGTCCATCACCTCGAGCAGCGCCTTGGGGTCGTCCATCAACGCGATCAGGAAATCCCAGTGGTCCTCTTTGCCCTTGCGCATCGCCTCCTGGACCTTGGGCTTGAGATCGCGCCACGGCTGGATGTGGATATGGACGTCGGTGATGCGACTCAGTCGCTCCAGGTGTAGAACCCCTTTCCCGTTTTCCGGCCCAGCTCACCCTTCTTCACCTTCTCACGCAGGATCTTCGGCGGCTCGTACTGTGCCGAGTCCAGGGTGGCGTGCAGATACTCCGCGATCGCGAGGCGCACGTCGAGCCCCACCAAATCCGTAAGCTTGAGCGGTCCCATCGGGTGGTTGTAGCCCAGCTCCATCGCCTTGTCGATGTCTTCGGCGCTCGCTACGCCTTGCTCCAGCATCCGCATCGCTTCGAGACCGAGCACCACGCCGAGCCGGCTCGAGGCAAAGCCGGGGGAGTCGCGGACCACGATGGGTTCCTTGCCCAGCGTGCGCGCAAACTCCACGGCGCGTTGCGCGGTGTCGGTGTTGTCACCGTGCGTCACGACCTCGATGAGCTTCATCGCGTGCACGGGATTGAAGAAATGCAACCCGACCAGCCGCCCGGGCTGCCGCAGCGCTTCGGCGATTCGTCGGATGGAAAGGGACGACGTGTTCGAAGCCAGGAGCGCCGACGCCGGCGCCGACCGCTCGACGTCGGCAAACAGCCGCTGCTTCACGCTGAGATCCTCGATCACCGCTTCGATGACGATGTCAGCGTCCGCGACGGCGGTGCCGAGCTGGGGTTCGGCGTGCAATCGTTTCTGCGCGTCCACGTGAGCGGCGGACGGCAGCTTGCCGCGCTGCACCGCTTTTGCGAACAGCTCGTCGATCGCGCGGACGGCCTGGCTGACGGCGCCTGCTTGCGCGTCGTGCAGCCGCACGCCGCAGCCGGCGAGCAGCGAGACGTAGGCGATTCCACGCCCCATGGTGCCCGCGCCGATCACCGCGACGCGCGGTTTCGTCACGTCGCTCGGCCGACGATACGACGCGTCCGCTCGGGATGATTCGTACAGATCCCATCGACGCCCCACGACACCAACTGTTCCATCTCGCTCGGATTGTCCACGGTCCACGCGATGACCGAGGCGCCCAGGCCATGCACCGCCTCGACGAGCGATTCCTCGAGCGTGGTGTGTTCCTGCCAGAGCGTCTGAGCTTTCGCGTCGTCCAGCGTCTGTTTGGGGTCGCGGGTCGGCACTTCGGAGAGCACCCCGGTGGGAAGATGCGGCCGCTTTTCGCGCAGGCGCCGCACGACGTGAAACGCGAAGCTGTGCACGGCGTAGCCCGAGGGGTTCGGACCGCGCTCGAGCGTCTCGAGCAGCCGATCGTCCCAGCGCGGGTCCAGCACCTTCACCTCGACGAACGCTTTGAGCGGGCCGATGACGTCGAGCGCCTGCGCCAGCGTCGGCAGCGGCTCACCGTTCAAGAGCTTGAGCTGCGACAGGTCGCGCATCCGCGCCTGCGCGATCGGCAACCCCATGATGGAAGGATCGTGCAGCACGATGATTTCGCCGTCGAGTGTCGCGTGGACGTCGAGCTCGACGCCATCGGCCCCCTGGCCGGCGGCCGCGCGGAACGCCGCCAGCGTGTTCTCCAGCTCGACTCTGGAGGCACCCCGGTGCGCGATGACGAGCGGAGGGGGCCTCACTGCTGCAGGCTGTCGGCCTTCTTGGGTTCGATCCAGTCCGGCTCTTTTTCGATGTCGTGCACGACCGCGATGTCCTCGGGACGCGGCAGCACCGACTCCAGGTACGCCTGGTACTTCGACGCGTCGATCGGGTCGCCGGCGACCGTGAACTTCTGGTGCGCGTACATCCCGATCCGCCGGTTGAACCTGAGATCGGGCACCTTGAGTTGCCGCTCGCGCTCGGGGATGAACATGTTGAGCCGCTCGACCAGCTTCACGATCTCCTGGCGATACAGATTCCGCGCCATCTCGTTCAGTTTGCTCTTGTCAGGCTCGGCGCCCCCCCCGTTCGTGGGGTTCTCCCGTTCGTCGTAGCGACCCTTGAGTCCCCACACGTACGCCCAGTGCGCGGACGAGGAATTATCCGTCCCGAACAGGTCGAACGCGGTCGGGATCCACTTATGGAAAAACCGCTGAATGACTTCCGGCGGCATCTTACCGGCCTTCACGATCCGCAGCAGCCCGTTGTTGCCGGTCCCGAGGTGATAGGACTCTTCCTTGAGCATCGGCCCCATGGAGCGCGACAGCGGATCGAACGCCGACACCGACAGCATCTTGAGCTGAAACTTGCCGTCGCGGTCGATGAACTGCGTGTACGTAAAGAAGTCGAGCCAGTTGTCCACGATTTCATTGAAGGAGCCGAGCAGGCGCTCGCCTTCATCCGCGCGGCGCTCGAGCAGCTTGGCGGCCTCGCGTTTCCCTTCGTCGCCGAAGTGCTGGCACAGCAAGTACGACATCTGCCAGCCGTGCCGCATCTCTTCGGTCATCACGCGTTGGAGGGACAGCAGGTCGTAGTCCGACGGCGCGTGCTGCAGCAGGTTCCGCTGCTGCTCGACCGACGCGAACTCGGTGTCGCCCTGGTAGACGATGAGATTGAGCAGCGCGTCGCGAATGCGCTGGTCGGGGATGTGCATCACGGTGGGCCATTTGCGCTGGCCTTTGTAGTGGCCGAACTCGATGTGCGGCACTTCGGGCTCACCGAATTTCGCTTCGAACCCGTACTTGCGAAGATCGCCCTGGGGAAGACCGATCGAGTCCTGCCAGTAGCGGAAGTAGTCGATCCAGTCGTCGAAGTTGTGAAGTTTGCGGACCATCAGCGATTCCTTATGAGTTGACGGGCTTCCGGAGTGGCAAACA